>DASPWT010000094.1:0-5591 GCA_035637655.1 Burkholderiales bacterium
ATCACCGAGTCGCGCCGCGCTCGGCTCATCTCGCGGCAAGCGCGCCGGCGCCGTGTCCACCTTGGCAGTCGCGACCACGACCGCCGCCGCGACGAGCGCGAAGCCGGCCAGGGCCGGTCCCGCCGCAATCGCGCCGAGCGCCCACAAGGCACCGAACGCCAGCACCGCCGCCGCAAGCACGAGCCGGGTACGCTTGAGCCCGGCAAACCATCGGCCAGGCCCGAGACGTCCGCTATCGTGAGTCGCGGTCACGCCTGAGTCATAGACCGACACGTGCGAGTTGCAAAACCCATTGTAAATAACAATCGAAAACAATGGAACGGAGCCAGCGGTGATTTCGTACAGCCGAAGGTTGGTCCTTCGCGTGATCTAATTGTCGTCCCGGCCGAGCGCAGCGAGAGCCGGGACCCATGAACACCAGCCAGTGATCCTGGGTCCCCGCAACGGGGTCCCCGCGACGCGAGCGTCGCGGGGTGCCCCTCGCGGGGACGACGCGAATGAGGCTTGGCTTCGTTTGGCGGAAATGATCGTTGGGTTCGTTTGGCCAAAATGCGGAGCGCTCTCCTGCCCTCATGCTGAGGAGCATCGCAGCGTGACGCGAGTGCAGGTGCTTCCAGCGCCGAAGCGCGCTGCGATGCGTCTCGAAGCATGAGGGCGCAAGTAGTGGCTCGTCCTCATCCTTCGAGACGCGAGCACGCGCGTTCGAGTTCGCAGAACGGTTCTCGCATGCGCGCTCCTCAGGATGAGGACGAGCATCGCGGACGACACAGTTCACCATTTCAAACAGCCCATCTCGTTCCCGCGGCGCACATTGCGTCCGGGGTTTTGTCCCTTTGCTTCGCTCACCCCAATCGAGGGGTGGGCGGAGCGCCGAGAGACGTTCGGGTGTTTGCGAGACACCCGTTGGACATGCCGTAACGCGGCACGTCAGGCGCCTAGCGACCCGCCTCCGCTGGCGCTTCGGCGGGTAACCAAACCCGCCATAGCCTTGGCGACGGCGGGCGAGGCGCCTTGCGTCCCATGACGCGGGACGCTCGCCTCTCGGCGCTCCACCGTGGCGGTTTTGGGCTCCCGGGGCCGCGCTTCTCTCCCCGCTACCGCCCTAGGCTTGCGCCTCGGCCGGCAGCGGATCGGTCACAGCGAGCTCCTCGCAGCCAGGTCGTAGTGCCTGGCGGGCGGCTTCCCTGCCTCCCGAGGCGACGGTTACAAGCCGCCGCCGCGAGACGCCACTCCCCGCTCCGCCTTCAGGATGTCTCCGGAGACGCCCCTCAAAGAGCGAGGATGCGAATCTTGTAGCATGAGCGCGATATGTAGTCAATAACGTAGGTGATATGCAGTCACGGTCGGCGCGGCCGTCAGGAAGAGATACGGCCGCGAGAAACGGTTCGGCGCTGTGTTCAAAATGCTGGCGGCCGCGTCTAACGGAGGCCTAAGCGAGATCATAGACGTAGCTACTTACAATTTGTGTCTCGATCAGCTTCACGCGCGTTTGAATGCAGGAAACACCTCGATGATCTGAACTTTTGAGTGACGCCGATACGGAGGTGTTTTTTGCCCTCATTGGGATCGCGGATTGACGGCCGCCGGTGCGAGGTCGCACCATACCCTGCCGCTGCTTAGGAAAGCACGGAGCTGAGGCTTGCGGCGCGTATAGATGGGGGAATGACAATGTCGGTCCGATTGTCTGCCGCTGCTTTTGTGGCGACCCTGGCACTCGCGGTCTGCGGCCCACTTTATATATGCTCGGAGGGCCAGCTCCTCCTGTCAACCGCGCATGCAGAGTCGAAGCTGCGGACTGCGCAGGCCCAGCCGGCGCAGAAAAGCCCCGCGGTGCAGGCGCAATCGAAGCAGCGAGACCCTATCGAACGAGCCCGCACAGCGGTGGAAACCCTCATCGCGCGCTTGCGCGGCCGCGATATGCCAGAGGGAATCGTGAAATCGAACGGCCGCATCGAGGCGACGCAGGTCGACGTCGCGGCCAAATATCCCGGCCGGCTGGCGACGCTGACCGTGAACGAAGGCGACGAGGTCACCGCGGGACAGGTTGTCGCCACCATCTCGTCGCCGGAAACCGAAGCCCAGCTGCGCGCCGCCCAGGCACAGGTGTTGAAAGCGAAACAGGCGCTGGCATCGGCTGTCGCTCTCATCGCACAACGCAAGAGCGACTTGGATTTTACCAGAACGGATTATGACCGTGGCAAAATGTTAATTGAGCACGGGAATATACCGCAGCAGATAGTGGACCAGCGCCGCAACAAATTCGAGGCGGCAGAGGCCGCACATGTTTCGGCCAACGCCCAGCGTGACGAGGCTGAATCCGCAATCAAGGCAGCTGTGGCCGATGTCGAGCGGCTCCAGTCGGTTCTGACCGACCTGGTGCTCGTGTCGCCAAGGAGTGGACGGGTGCAATACCGGCTCGCCCGCGCCGGTGAGGTGGTCGCCGCAGGTCAGCGCGTTCTGACGATCCTCGATCTCAACGACGTCTACATGACGGTCTACTTGCCGGCGGATGACGCCGGTAAGCTCACGCTTGGCGACGAGGCGCGCGTCATCGCCGATCCCATTCCCCAATACGTCATTCCCGCGACGATCAGCTTCGTCGCGACCGACGCCCAGTTCACACCGAAGAGCGTTGAGACCGCCGAGGAGCGGCAGAAACTGATGTTCCGCGTCAAGCTTCAGGGGGATCCGAAGGTTTTGGACAAATACCATCGGCAGGTGAAGACGGGCGTCCGCGGCCTCGGTTTCGTCCGCACGGACCCCAAGATCGCATGGCCTGAGGAACTTGTGGTGAAGCTTCCCCAATGACGGACGCCGTCATCGCCCGGATCGAGCGGGTAACGCACCGCTACGGTAAGACGTTCGCGCTCAACGACCTCACTCTCGATATTCCTGCCAATTGCATGGTGGGAATGATCGGGCCCGACGGCGTCGGCAAGTCCACCTTGCTCGCGCTTGTGTCCGGGGTACGCAAGATCCAGAGCGGCAGGGTTACCGTCCTCGACGGAAACATGGCGGATGAGCGCCATCGCACGGCAAGTTACGGCCGTATCGCCTATATGCCGCAAGGGTTGGGCCGCAATCTCTATCCGACGCTCAGCGTTTTTGACAACATCGATTTCTTCGGCCGCTTGTTCGGCCAGGGCGCAGCCGAGCGGCGCGCGCGCATCGACGAACTCTTGGTGGCCACGGGGCTCGACCCGTTTGCAGCTCGACCATGCGGCAAGCTCTCAGGCGGCATGAAGCAAAAAGTCAGCCTTTGCTGCTCGCTGATGCACGATCCTGATCTCCTTGTTCTCGACGAGCCCACCACGGGCGTCGATCCGCTCTCGCGCCGGCAGTTCTGGGAGCTGATCGATTCGATCCGCGCCCGGCGTCCGTTCATGAGCGTGATGGTGGCAACCGCCTACATGGACGAAGCGAGCCGATTCCATTGGCTTGCCGCGATGGACGACGGCAAAGTCATCGCGCGTGGCGCGCCGAAGGAGATCCTCGCTCAAGCGAAAAAGACCACGCTGGACGACGCCTTCATTGCCCTTCTTCCACCAGAAAAGCGCGCCCAGCATCAGGAGGTCGTCGTGCGGCCGCGCGTCGTCAGCGATGACAAGACCCCCGCGATCGAGGCGGATGGGCTCACTCGCCGCTTTGGCGATTTCGTCGCGGTCGATCATGTGAGCTTTCGCATCGCGCGTGGCGAGATTTTCGGCTTCCTCGGCTCGAACGGCTCCGGCAAGACAACGACCATGAAGATGCTGACGGGCCTGCTGCCGGTAACCGAAGGCTCGGCGAAATTATTTGGAAAGCCGATGGGCGCCGACGACATGGAGGCGCGTCGGAATGTCGGCTACATGTCGCAGGCGTTCTCGCTCTACAGCGAGCTCACGGTCCGACAGAATCTCGATCTGCATGCGCGCCTTTACCATCTCCCATCAAATGAAATCAAAGGACGAATCAACGAGCTGCTGGAGCGGTACGATCTGAAAAGTGTGACCGACGCTAAGCCGGAGAGCCTGCCGCTTGGCGTGAAGCAGCGGCTACAGCTTGCCGTGGCCGTGCTGCACCGGCCGCGCATACTCATTCTCGACGAGCCAACCTCGGGGGTCGATCCGATCGCGCGCGACGCTTTCTGGCGCACGCTGATCGATCTCTCCCGCAACGATGGGGTCACCATCTTCCTCTCGACCCACTTCATGAACGAGGCCGAGCGCTGCGATCGTATTTCGCTGATGCATCGAGGCAGGGTGCTCGCCGTCAACGCGCCCGAGGAGCTCGTGAAGGAGCGCGGCAGCGCTTCTCTCGAGGACGCCTTCATCAGCTATCTGGAGGAAGCGGGGGGAGCCGACAAGGCAAAGAAGGCCGAGGCGCCACAACCACCGGCATCGGCGCCCAAGAGCGTCCCATCGCGTGCTTCCAGGCGATTCGATCCTGGACGACTGTGGGCTTATGCCCGGCGCGAAACCATGGAGCTGCTGCGCGATCCCATCCGGTTGGGGTTCGCCTTCATCGGTCCTGTCATTCTGATGTTGGCCTTCGGCTACGGCATCACCTTCGACGTCGAAAATCTGAAATACGCGGCCTTCGACCAGGACCAGACGCCGGAAAGCCGTCGGCTGCTCGAGAACTTCTCCGGCTCTCGTTATTTCTCCGAACAGCGGCCGATCAGCTCCGCGGCGGAGATGGAGCAACGGCTGAAAAGCGGCGAGCTGGCAGTCGCCGTTGAAATTCCCTCCGGCTTCGGGCGCGATCTTGCAAGCCTGCATCCGCCCGAGGTCGCCGTCTGGATCGACGGCGCCATGCCGTTCCGCGGCGAAACCGCGAAAGGCTACGTCACCGGCCTGGGCTTGCGTTATGCGCAGGATCTCGTCGTCGAGCGCCTCGGCCCCAACGCCGTGTCCAACGTCTACCTCGGCGGACTCCATCTGGAAGACCGCTTCCGCTACAACCAGGGCTTCAAGAGCGTCTTCGCCATGGTTCCGAGCGTCATCGTGATGATGCTGATTTTGATTCCGGCGATCATGGCGAGCATCGCTGTCGTACTCGAGAAGGAAACCGGTTCGATCGCCAATTTTCGCTCGACTCCCATCACCAAATTCGAGTTCCTCCTGGGCAAGGCGTTCCCGTATGTCGTGGTTGGGATGTTGACGTTCACTCTCCTGCTGCTGATGTCCTTTTTTGTTTTCCACGTGCCGGTCAAGGGGTCTTTCGCAGCCCTCGCGCTGGGGACGCTGCTCTACGTTTTCTCGACTTGCGGCTTCGGGCAACTCGTCTCGACCTTCACCCAGACACAGGTAGCGGCAGTCTTTGCGACTACCGTTCTCTCCGTCATCCCCACAGTGAACTTTTCGGGCCTGCTCGTCCCCGTGTCCTCCCTCACTGGCCAGGGAAGATTTATTGGCCTGATGTTTCCAGCGGCCTGGTTCCAGCCCATCACCGTCGGCACCTTCACCAAGGCACTCGGCTTTTCCGATCTGTGGTTCAATACGCTCGTCCTTGCGGCCTTCGTGCTCATCTACCTCGTGGCCGCGCAGATACTGCTGAAGAAGCAGGAGGCCTGAGATGTCGGGAGCGAGCCAGGCGGCAGGTGCGCCGGA
>DASPWT010000095.1:0-16095 GCA_035637655.1 Burkholderiales bacterium
TCTGCGCGGCCTCGCTGTGGTGGCGGATTTTGCCCGCGGCTTGATGCGAGAGGCGCTGGTCCCTGAGCGTAGGGCACGTGCCCCGAACGCGCTCACTAGGTGAAAAGGCCTCGTTTTCCTGGCACTGGTCTTGCTACTTGACTGGTGCACTGACGTGGTGACGAGATCGGCAGTCCGGATGGCAACTATCCGTCGGCGATGTCGGTCTTCCAACGTCAGGAGAGCGACAGGAAAAAGGAGACCGAGATGAACAAGCGCAAATTGCTGACCCTGGTGTCGATAGCCGCTGTCCTGCTTGCCCCGGCGGGTTTCTACGCCTCGACCGAATATCAACGGCACGCGGCGGCGACCGGGCTCGGCGAGCCCGACACCATGGCGACCGACTTCCTCTGGACGCCGACGGAAGTCCGGGCGATCGGCCTTGGCGAGCCCGACACCATGGCGACGGAGTTTCTCTGGACGCCGAAGCAAGTCCAGCCCGCGCGCCTTGGCGAGCCCGACACCATGGCGACCGAATTTCTCTGGGTACCGAAGCACGTTAGTTAGTACGCTCCGGATCGGGCGCGGTGCTACAGCCGCCGCGCCGGACCGGAGTGCAATCCTTAGGCTTAACCCGCTCCCGTAGTACGCTGCGCCCGGCTCTCCGGGCGGTTGGTGTATCTTTGCCGATACGGCGTATGCGGCTCCGCTCCTGTGCGAGCCGAAGCCGGGACTCTATCCTCGATCAGGAATTTCGGAGGAACCATGTCGATCAGAAACGCGTTCGTCACGATGGCATTCGCGCTCTGCGCCGCAGGCCTTGCAGCTGAGGCAGGCGCCCAGCAGCGAAGCGAAGGACCCTGCGCGGCGGACGTCAAGAAATTCTGCGGCGACGTCAAGCCGGGGCAGGGCGCGATCGCGAAATGCATGAAGGCGCATGAGGCCGAGCTTTCCCCGGCGTGCCGGGAAAGTTCGAAAGCGCTCGCCGAGAAAGCCGGGAGGCTGCGCGAGGAATGCAAGGCCGACGCGGAGAAATTCTGCAAGGGCATTGCGCCCGGGGGCGGGCGAATCCTGTCCTGCCTGAAGAGCCGCCAGCCGGAACTCCAGCCCGCATGCGCGGCGGAATTCAAGCGCGCGGGGAACCGCAGGCCGCAATAGCGGCGACTGAGCCCGCCATGTGTAATGCGGAACCCTAGGTCGCTGAAAATGAACGGGCGCGCGCTGCCCAGAGGTTCGCGCCGGCCTAAACTGTGAAAACGAGCATAAATTCCCCTTTGGCAGGCTGCGCAGGGAACCTTTTCGGCCGCGCGCACGTGTAAGCTAGGTCATGCCGCCTGTTTTGCCGTTCCGCCGAACCCGGGGCGCCACGTCGCAGTATCGTCGAGGCCGGCCCGACGCGCTGAATTTCGAGGATTTGTTGCGCCCGCAAGTCGAGTACCTCTATCGGCTGGCCTGGCGCTTCACCGGCAGCGTGGCCGACGCCGAGGACCTCGTCCAGGACATATTGATCAAGCTGTATCCCCGCACGCAGGAACTGCTCGAGATCGAGCGGCTCCGTCCCTGGCTCGCCAGCGTGCTCTACCACCAGTACGTCGACTCCGTTCGCCAACGGGCTCGCTCGCCGATCGTGGAGCTCGTGACCGACGCCGGGGGCGAGGACAACCCGCTCGATGCCTTGTCCGCGACGAGGGATGGCCCGGAAGAGCACGCCGAACGCAGCGGCCAGCGCGAGCGCATCCTGACCGCCCTCAGGCGGCTCAATCCCGAGCAGCGCGCGGTCGTCACGATGCACGACGTCGAGGGGTACAGCCTCGAAGAGCTCGAAACCATGCTGGAGACGCCGCTTGGCACCCTCAAGTCGCGCCTGCACCGGGCGCGCCAGCGGTTGCGGGCGCTGCTGCCGATGGAACCTTTTTCAGCCCCCGAGCGTGTTAAGCGGTAGGAGCCGAACAAATGGAATGCCGCGACATCACACTGCAATTGGACGACTTGCTCGACGGGCGGCTCGAGGCCCTCCAGCGGAAGTCGGTTCAGGAACACTTGGGGCGTTGCCCGGACTGCCTCAGCCTGCATGAGCACGCGGTGGCGGTGCGGGCGGCCTTGGGCGAGCTTTCCCCGCCCGCCCCGCCCCCTCACTTCGTGGACCAGGTACTATCGCGCGCGACCCGTACGGTCGGTAGCGCAAACCCCAGATGGCGCCCCATGCTCGGCATGGCGCTCGCGGCGAGTCTGGTGCTGGGCGTGGCCCTCGGGGTGTTCCTCGCCACGCGGTCGGAACCGGTGCAGGCGGTGTCGCTGACGCTCGACCGGCCCGAGACCGTGCGGCTGATGTTCACCAGCGCAAAACCGCTGAAAGCCGCCACAGTGAGCCTCGCGCTGCCCGAGAACGTCGAGCTCGTCGGGTACGGCGGCCGGCGCGAGCTTTCCTGGGAGACAGATCTGGGCAAAGGCGGGAACCTGATGCAGCTTCCCTTGATCGTGCGCGGAGCGACGAAGGACGATCTCGTCGCGAACCTGTCGCACGGCGGGAGCAGCAAGACGTTCCGGCTGAAGATTGAAGTCGATAACACGGGCAAGGACATGTAGCCCGCCGGGCTCGTGGATTTGGGAGCGCACTAGCAAGCAAGGAGATATGTCATGAAGCGATTCACACGGCATGCGATAGGTACGGTTCTTGTCCTCGGGGTATCGAGCGCGTGGGCGCAGCAGCGCGATCTCGAGGTGACCATGGACGTCGTGCCGGCCAACGCGTCCGTCGGCGCGGCCGGCGAGATCAAGCTGCCCATCACCCTGCCCACGACGGCGTCGCCCCAGGGGCGGGAGTCCTCGGCCTTCGGCCTCGGGACCGCAAACTTGGCTCGCGACAAGCTTGATCTCAGTGGCCGGGAGTTCGGCGTGTCTGAGGCGGCGCGGGCTAAAACGAAAACGGAGCGGCCGTAGCGCCCTCGTGCGGGCCGGGCAACGGACCCCGGCCCGCAGAATAGTTCAGTAGTTTCCCGGCAGCGGCCTGCCCGTTGCGCCGGAAGGGAGGGAAGATGAGCACGACTAAAGGGCAGCTTTTTCCGTCCGTGATTCTTGCATTGGGGATCGCGGGGTTTTTTCCGGCGGCAAGCGCGTTCGGCGCGGCGGTCGTGCAGGAGTCGAAAGGCGATGTCCGCGCCGGTGCGACGCCCGCCGAAAGCAAGCCTGTAGCCCCGAACCAGCGTGTGCTGTCGGGCGGCTTGGTGACCACCGCTTCGGGTTCCCAGGTCGTTCTGCGCTTCGACGACGGTCAGATCGTGGCGCTCCATGAGAATACGCAGTTCCGGATAGAGAACTTTAGCTACCGGCAGCAGGAGCCGAAAGCCGATCGCGCGGTGTTCGTCCTTTTGCGGGGCGCGCTTCGCGCAGTGAGCGGAGCGTTGGGAAAACGCAGCCCCGACGCGTTCTCGCTGAGCGTCCAGACGGCGACGATCGGCATCCGAGGCACCGACTTCATGGTCGCGAGCGTGAATCCCGCCTACCTTTCGGTGCTCGAGGGGACCGTTGCGGCGACGAACACCGCGGGCACGGTGGCGTTCGGAGCGGGAACGTTCGGATCGATCGCGACCCCCACCACGCTCGCGGCCTCCATCCCCGCAAGCGCCCTGCCCGCCGCGGTTTCGTCCGCGTTCGTCAGCCTTGGCGCGCTGCGCATTACGCCGGCGGGCTACGCTGTCGGCGAGATCGACCTGCCCGGGACGGCGGCGCCCGGGGCGCAAGAACCCTCGGCCTTCGGCCTCGGGATCGCAGACGCGGCTCGCGACAAGGGGGATCTGAGTGGCCGCGAGTTCGGGCAAGGGGTGTCCGGGGCGTCGCAGGTTCGCGACCGCAGCCTGAATATCCCGTCGAAATCCGGGCGGCCGTAACGCGATCGTCACCCCAGGCACGCTCCCTGCCGGGTTACACTCCGGCGGGTGCGCGCGTTTATTCGGGGGCGAAGGCCACAAGAGGGAAAAACAAGCGCCTTTGGGATTCCCTGCCTTGTCGTCGTCGCTTTACTCCTTAGCGTCGTTCCGTGGCAGCCTGTCGGCGCCGCCGCGGACGGCACGCAGGCTTTCGAGCAGGCCGTCAAGGCATTTCGCGCGGGCGATTACCCCGCGGCGCTTCAGTTGTTCCTCGATGCGCGGAAGGCGGGCCTGGACACTCGGGGCCTGCACTACAACCTCGGCGCGGCGTATTACCGGCTGCAGCGCTACCCGGAGTCCGAGCGCGAGTTCGAGGGGCTCGCGAGCGACCCGGAGTGGGCTGCTCTCGCCCACTACAACCTCGGTCTGATCGCGCAGCGCACGGGTCGCGAGCTGCAGGCGATCGCGTACTTCGAACGAGCACACCTCACGACCACTGACCCGAACTTGCGCACGCTCGCAGCTACGGCCCTCGAGCGGCTCGGCGCCGCGCCGCCGTTGCCGCGGACGAGCGCCGTGGTCTCCTTGGCCGGGGGCTACGACAGCAACGCAACGCTGTCGCCGGACGCCGCGACAGTCGGAGTCAGCCACCAGGGCGCCCCGTTTGTCGAGGCGCTGGCCGCGGCCAGTCATCGTCTGGCGGGTAACACCGCGCGCGGGTGGTATGCCCACGGGGGCCTGGTCCTGCGGAAGTACAGAGATCTGAGCCAGTTCGACCTGGCGGGGTCGCGTGCCGGCCTGAGCTACGAGACCGATTCGGGTCGCTTGCAGACCAGCGTCGGCGGTTATTTCGACACGGCGTACATCGGCGGCGGGCGCCTCGAGCAGGTCGCGGCAGTCGATGTGCAGGCGCGCAGCCGCCTGGATGCCGGCCACGACCTGCGCGGGCGCTATCAGCTCGGGCACATCGCCGGTGGCGGCGGCTACGAGTATCTCGACGGGTGGCAGCAGCGCTTGTCGGCGGACGCGGGCTTCGCGCTGGCGCCCGCTCTTTTCCGAGTCGGCTATCAGCTTGAGCTCAACAATCGCAGGGATCTCGAGCAGGGAGCCGACTTCTCCAGCGCCTCGCCGACGCGCCATTCGCTGTTCGCGACCTTCGCCCTGCGCAATGTCGGCGCCTGGCAGGCCGACGCGCGCGGCGAATATCGCGTCAGCCGCTACAACGATCCTGATCGTCTCAACGTGGGCACCCTCGAGGTCACGCGCAAAGACGACCGGTACGGGTTCGCCTTGCGCGCCAATCGTCGCCTGACCGCTCCGTGGCGTGCGTTCATCGAGACCAGCTACTATCGAAACGAATCGAACCTGGACATCTACGACTATAGCCGCTACCAGTTGATGGTCGGTATCGAAGCTGTGCTGGAAAAATAGGTTCAGAGTCGATTTTCTTTGTAATAGGATGAGAACTCGTATCTGACCGCGACTGGGGAGGGGAACGCGATGCAAGGCACAAGCCCAGTCGAAACCGGAGGGGATCCGCTCGCCCCCTACCGCGGGCGGATCATGTACGGCCTGGCGAGCGCCGCGGCGGTTTGCCTCCTTCCGTTCTCGGTCAACGCTTTCGTGCAGGGGAATCCTGGGTTGGGAGCGGGAATTCTGTGCGCGTTCCTTGTTCTCGGCGTCGACGCTTTCGCCATCTACCTGAAGAAATCTCCGCCTATTCCGCTGATATTGCTGCTCGTCCCCATCGCGGCGGGCACGGCGATTTCCCTCAAGGTCCAGGGCTTTTTCGGCGCGCTGTGGTGTTACCCCACGGTGCTGCTCTTCACTTTCTCCCTTTCGCGGCGCATGGCCAATGTAGGCAGCATTTTGCTGCTTCTGATCATCAGCGCGCTGGTGTATCACTACATCGACCTTGCGTACACCATCCGGTTTTTCGTCACGCTCACGCTCACCATCGTGCTGGCCAACATCGTCCTGAGCATCATCGTCGACCTGCACCGCAGGCTCCTCGACCAGGCGATCGTGGACCCGCTGACCGGCGTCTTCAACCGGCGCCACATGGAGCGCTGTCTGAGCGACGCCATCGAACGGCAGCGGCGCAACTCGGCCTCGGCCTCGTTGCTGCTGATCGATGTCGATCGCTTCAAGAGCATCAACGATCAGTTCGGCCATGCGAAGGGCGACAGCGTGCTGAAGGGAATCGTTTCGCTGATCGAAAAACGCTCGCGCAAGCTCGACCTGCTCTTTCGCATCGGCGGCGAGGAATTCATGTTGTTGCTGCCCGACACGCAAGAGGCTGCGGCCGCCGTGGTCGCGGAGCAGCTTCGCGCTTCCATCGCGGAATCGCGTCTGCTCGATGACCAGCAGCTGACAGTGAGCATAGGGGTGAGCGAGCTTCAACCCGGCGAGTCACTGGACTCCTGGATGAAACAGGCCGATGACGCTCTGTATGCTGCCAAAAAGGCGGGCCGCAATCGGGTGGTTTGCGCCGGGCTGTCCCGGCCCCAGTCGGACCCGGCACTCCCTGACGCGGAACTGGAGACCTGAATCGGTGCGTTCGGCTTGAGTTGCACCGCGCCGCCGCCGCATATGCGAGGTGCAGGTCGCTTGACGCAGTCGGATTGCGCGTGTATAAGGAGCGCGCAGGATTCTCCAAGCCGAGATCGTCTGGTCCAGCTGCAACCGCTTACGCACGCTCACCTCATCAGGTCGTCGTTTTCTCTCTCCCCTTGAAGTTCCCGCGCTCCGGGCGAAAGCCTTCTTACAATTTTTTTTAGGAAATGTGCAAATGAGTACAGGTACGGTCAAGTGGTTCAACGACTCCAAGGGTTTCGGGTTCATCACCCCGGACGGCGGCGGCAAGGATCTGTTCGCGCACTTCTCGGCGATCCAGGGCAGCGGCTTCAAGTCCCTGAAAGAAAACCAGAAGGTTTCGTTCGATGTGACCGCCGGCCCGAAAGGCGATCAGGCCGTCAACATCAAGCCCATCGCGTAACAAGCGACGCAGGCCGAGAAAAAGCCCGGGCAGCCGGGCTTTTTTATGCGGCCTCCGAAGAGGGATCCGGGCATTCGGTCCGCCGGGCGAAGTTGCACGCCTCGAACGCCCATTCCTCGACAGAACGGGGGCGTTTCTATATCCTGAGCGGCTCCATGGACAAGCGAAAAGCATGGCGGAAACAGGAACAGCAACTGGTCGAGCAGTGGAACGCGGCTGCCGGGCGGTTCCGGGATGCTCAGGCGGCTTTGTCGTCCCGGTCTTCGGAGAATGCTGATGCCGCGCCGGACGAAGAGAACGAGCTGAAGGCCAAGGTAGCCCGGGCCGAGCTCGAAGCCGTGCGAAAACAGGTGGCGCGCATCAAAGCGGAGTTCAGCGCCGGAAAGCGGTACTAGTACGAGGGAGGCGCATACGCCTTCTCCGGAATGAAGCCAGGATCCGCGGCTTTTGCGCTCGCGGCGATTTTCACGGGACTCTCCGCCGCCCTGGCCCAGAACTACCCGTCAAGGCCGGTCACGATGGTGGTGCCGTTTGCCGCGGGCGGGCCGGTGGACACGATCGCCCGCATCATCGGCGCCCCGATGGGGAAGACGCTCGGCCAGGCCATCGTGGTTGAAGACGTCGTCGGCGCCTCCGGCACCCTCGGCGTGGGCCGGGTCGCGCGCGCGGCCCCTGACGGCTACACGCTCAGCATCGGCCACTGGGGCACCCACGTCATCAACGGCGCGGTCTTTCCGTTGCAGTACGACCTGCTCAAGGACCTGGAGCCGCTGGCGATGATCGCGAGCAATCCGCTGATGATCGTCACGAACGCTTCGTTCCCGGCAAGGGACTTGAAGGAATTGATCGGGTGGCTGAAGGCCAATCCGGGCAAGGCCTCGGCGGGAACCGCCGGATCGGGATCGGCGACGCACATCGGCGGGATCTACTTCCAGAACGCGACCGGAACCCGGTTCGAGCTCGTGCCCTACAAGGGCACCGGGCCGGCGATGCTGGATCTCGTCGCCGGTCGCATCGAACTGATGATCGACCAGGCTTCGAACTCCATTCCGCAGGTGCGCGGCGGCAAGATCAGGGCCTACGCGATCACCGCGAAGGCACGCCTGGCTGCGGCGCCTGAGATACCCACCGTGGACGAAGCGGGCCTGCCGGGGCTGCATGTTTCGGTGTGGTACGGAATCTGGGCGCCGCGCGGCACGCCCCGCGATGTCGTGGCGAAGCTGAACGCAGCCATTGTCGCGGCGCTCGCCGATACGGCGGTGCGAGCGCGCCTCGCCGATCTGGGCCAGGAGATCCCGCGGCGCGAGCAACAGACTCCGGAGGCTCTCGGCGCCTTTCACAAAGCCGAGATCGAGAAGTGGTGGCCGGTGGTGAAGGCTGCGGGCATCAAGCCGGAATGATATCCTCCGTGACCTCCAGGGCCAAGACGGAAACCACGCGGGACTCCGCATGTCTGGAAGCTCCCGCCCCCGCCGGCGGCAAAGAGAGCGAAGAGTCATTTCAGAGGGAAGGAGAGATCATGATGCAGCGAATGGGCTCACGGTTGAGATTGCTTGGTTTCGCGGCGCTCGCGCTCCTCGTCTCGGGGTGCGGCACCATCAAGTACATGAAGGAAATGCCGGCGGGAACGGCGGTAAAGGCTCCCGCGCCGGGCACACCGGAGTCCGAGCAGTGGGCGCGCGAGAACATGGACAGCATCCGCTCCAAGCACGCCGAGAACTATTCGCGCTGGAATCAGAAGTCCGAGAAAGAAAAGCCGCACCTCGCCAGCGCAGACGCGGTCTGACGATGACCCCGCGGGCGCGGACTGTGAGGTTTTCCGTACCCGGTTCCGCTGAGCGCGCAGCCGCCGACGAAAGCGGCCCGCCTGAGGAGGCGATGAAAACGAAGAAAATGCACAGCAGGGAGCTGGGCCTGCTCCTGACGCGGCAGCTCCTCGACGTTGAAGACCTGCACTACGGGCTCTGGGACGCAGACCTCGAGCTTAAGCTCGGCAATCTCGCCGCCGCCCAGCAGCGTTACAACGACATGCTGATCGCGCAGCTGCCCGCGCCCGAACGCGAGGTCCGCGTTCTCGACATCGGCTGCGGCACGGGGCAGCTGCTGCGGCAGATGCTCGACCGAGGCTACCGCGCGGACGGCGTCATCCCGTCCAAGGACCTCAGCGACGCAGTGCGCCGGAAGCTGGCGGATCGCTCGGGCTATCGGTCGCGGATTTTCGAGTGTTGCCTCGAGGATTTTCCGGTCGAGCAGTGCCGGCGCCACTACGATGTCGTGCTGTTCAGCGAAAGCTTCCAGTACATTTCGCCGTCGGTTTCCTTGCCGATCCTGCAGGCGATCCTGAAGCCGGGAGGGCTGCTCCTCATTTCCGATTTCTTCAAGAGCGATGCGCCAGAGAGCGGGTCCCTCGATCCCGGCTTCGGCGGCGGCCATCCGCTGAAGGATTTTTACGCTTCGATGAAGCTGACGCCGTTCGTTCTCGTCAAGGACGAGGACATCACGCGGCGCATCAGTCCCAACATGGAGCTGGTGAACGATGTTCTGATGAACAGGATCAGGCCGGCCACGCTCACGATCGGGCGCTACATCGAGTGCCGCTATCCGCTGCTCGCGCGGCTCGCGCTCAGGCTGCTGCGCAAGAAACTGGACCGGGTGAATTGCAAGTATTTCTCCGGCCGCCGCAGCAAGGAAGTCTTCGAGCGCTACAAGATCTACCGGCTGCTGTTGTACCGCCTTCCGTAGGGTGGCGGGCGCCCGATTCAGGCGGCGTTGCGCCGCCTGGACATCCCGATGCCTTCCATGCGCAACGCACCCGCAGGCTGTGGACGAAGGTGAAATCCTCGCGCTTCATTCGGGGCCGGATCCGCTTGTGGATTAGACTCCGAGCATACCAGAGCTCCGATGGACGAGATCGTATTGCGCTCAATGCTGAAGTGGCCGGACGTGCCGGCGGTGTACGGCTGGCTTTCCCTCGATCGGCGCGGAAACTGGATGATCAAAACTGTCGCGGGGCGCTTCGAGCGCATCGCCCATGCCGCAGTCAGGGAGTTCATCGGCAGGAATTACGCGTCGGATTCCGAAGGCCGCTGCTATTTCCAAAACGGCCCGCAACGCGTGTTCGTCGCCCTCGATTACACGCCGTGGGTCTACCGGCTCGACGACGCGGGGCAGGGGCTTCTCGCGCACACCGGCGCGGTGCCGCGCGCGCTCCAAGCGATGTTTCTCGACGACGCTGGCGCACTGCTCCTCGAAACCGAACTCGGTATCGGCGTTCTCCTAGACCGCGATCTTTCCGCCGTTCTCGAGCGCCTCACCGACGTCCGCGGTCGGACGGTCGAGCGGCTCCTGGAAGGCGTCGCGCAAGGTGCCGAAGCGCAAGTGATGCTGCAAGGCAAGAACGCGCCGATCGCTTCGATTCGCGCCGCGGATGTTCCCCGCCGGTTCGGATTCGTCGCGCGGCCCGCGCCCAGGGCGGGCGAGCCGGAGTGCTGAGCGATGCCGGATGTAACGAGGTGTAAAAGGTCAACGCCGGCCGAGCGCCGGCGTTACACTTCTTCAGAGCCGGGTTCTCCTGAAAGGAGAGTCCAATGAAACGACCGATTGCGATTCTGCTGGGAATGGTGCTGCTGGTAAGCTCAGACGCCGTCCTCGCACGCGGCGGCAGAGGCGGCGGAGGTCATGGGGGCGGCGGAGGATTCCACGGTGGCGGGACGTCCATGGGCGTTCACAGCGGACATGGAGTAGCAGTCGTCGGCTTTCACGTCGGACATCCCATTGGACGGCCATTCGTGGGCGTTCGCTCCGGGCCGGTGTTTATCGGTCGTCCTCCCTTCTTCCATCGCCACCGCGTAGTCGTCGGCGGCACGGTCGTGGTCGGTGCGCCGTTCTTTTATCCCTATCCCTACTATCCTCCGGTGTACGCGGCCCCGCCGGTCTATACCGGACCGCCGGCCTATATCGAGCAGGGCGGGGGCGTGTATTACTACTGCCCGGATTACAACGACTACTACCCCAACGTCTCCAGCTGTCCCTCGCAGTGGGTGCCGGTCTCCGCGGCTGCCAGCGAAACCCCGCGCTGAAGTCCTCCACGACTAGTCTGTAGTCAGCACGACCTTTCCCTGAACCTTGCGGTTCATCATGTCGTTGAGCGCGTCGGCTGCGCGCTCCAGCGGGTAGCTTGCGCTCACCAGCGGCTTGATCTTCTTGGCGCGCAGCCACGCTGTCAGCTCCCTCAGGTTCGCCGCGTTGAGATCGCGCTCCCGCCTGGCGAACTCACCCCAGAAAACGCCCACGATAGCGCAGCCCTTGAGCAGCGCCAGGTTGAGCGGGATCTTTGGGATTTCGCCCGAGGCGAAGCCGACCACGAGGTAGCGTCCCTTCCAGGCCATCGCACGAACGGCAGGCTCGGAATACTTTCCGCCGACCGGATCCAGAACGATGTCGACGGCGCTGCCCAGATTCTTGAGGGCTTCGCGCAGGTCCTCGCGCTCGTAGTTGATCGTGACTTCAGCGCCGAAACGCTTGCAGGTCTCGAGCTTCTCGTCGGAGGAGGCGCAGGCGATCACGCGCGCACCGAAGAGCTTGCCGAGTTCCACCGCGGCAAGGCCGACGCCGCCCGCCGCGCCGAGCACGAGCAGCGCCTCGCCCGACTTGATTCCCGCGCGGTCCTTGAGCGCGTGGTAGGCCGTCGCGTAGACGAGGCCGAACGAGGCGGCGACCGTGAAATCGAGGCCGGCCGGAACCGGCGTGGCGAGCGTCTCTTCGACCACGGCCTCCTCCGCATAGCCGCCCCAGCGGATGTGCGCCATCACCCGGTCCCCGGGCATGAAACCGTGCACGCCTTCGCCGACCTGCCTGACCACGCCGGCGATCTCGCTCCCCGGAGAGAAGGGCAGCTCGGGCTTGAACTGGTACTTGTTCTGGATGAGCAGGACGTCGGGAAAATTCACCCCGCTTGCCTTTACTGAAACCAAAAGCTGTCCTTTCCCCGGTTTCGGCGAAGGCAGGTCCTCGACCACGAGCGTATCGGGCGGGCCCCAACTCTTGCACAGCACCGCTTTCATGCGCGTCCCTTCGCGTTCATGCCGGCATCATAGCTGCCTTGTTGCCTCGGTCACAATTGTCGGGCTACCATGCAATGGAAGGAGGGTGCCATGACCGACAACGTGACTCCGCGCCAGCCCGAATACGTGGGATTCTGGAAGCGTCTGCTTGCCTTCTTCATCGACTCGCTGATCCTTCTCGTCATCATTGGCCTCATCCTTTTCGCGATCTTCGGAAGAAATTACATGGAGCTGTCGACCCAAGGCAAGACCCTCTGGGCAGACATCCTGTTCCAAGTCGTGCTCCCTGCCCTCGCCGCGATTCTTTTCTGGCGATTCCGCGGTGCGACGCCGGGAAAGATGCTGATCTCGGCAAGAATCGTCGATGCGCAGACGTACGGGCCGCCATCCACAGGAAAGCTGATCGGACGTTATTTCGCGTACATCGTCTCCATGTTTCCCGGTATTGCGGTTCCCGTTGTCATCGCATTGACGCGGCCGGATTTGCAAATGTGGATCCTTGTTACGCCGTTGTTGATGTGGGGATTCCTCTGGATCGCCTTCGACAAGCGCAAGCAGGGCTGGCACGACAAGCTTGCCGGGACCGTGGTGATCCACGACGAGGACGACGACTGAATCCGCGTTCGCTCGCGGCCGGAACGCACACAAGAAAAGGGGGAGACATGAGCTGGGGATTCTGGATTTTCATCGGCGTCATCGCCGCGATCGTCATCTGGCTGATCTCGATCTACAATGGACTGGTAGCGCAGCGCAACCGCTTCAAAAACGCCTTTGCGCAGATCGACGTCCAGCTGAAGCGCCGCTACGACCTGATCCCGAACCTCGTGGAGACGGCCAAGGGCTATATCAAGCACGAGCGCGAAACGCTCGAAGCGGTGATCGCGGCGAGGAACGGCGCGCAGAGCGCCAATCAGCGCGCCGCCGCCAATCCGGCCGACGCCGAGGCGATGAAGCACCTGGCGGCGGCGGAGGCGGGCCTGTCCGGAGCGCTGGGCCGGTTCTTCGCGCTTTCCGAGGCCTACCCCGACCTCAAGGCCAACCAGACGATGATGCAGCTCTCCGAGGAGCTCACCAGCACCGAGAACAAGATTTCGTTCGCCCGCCAGGCCTATAACGACGCGGTCATGAGCTACAACACCGCGATCGAGAGCTTCCCGGACAATTTCGTCGCCGGCTTCGGCGGTTTCAAGGAGGCGACCCTGCTCGAATCCACCGAGTCTCCCGAGGAGCGCAAGCCCGTCAAGGTGTCGTTCACCTAGTGCCGCGGCCGCGCCGGCGGCGCAATGGATTTCTTCGAGCAACAGCACCGGGCCCGGCGCCGCACGTGGCTGATGCTCCTGCTGTTCGTGCTTGCCGTCGCCGCCATCGTCGCCGCGTTCGATCTGGTGTGCGCAATCGTGTACATCTGGTTGTTCGACGTGCAGATCCTGTATTCGAGCAACCTGCTGCAGCAGGTCCCCCGCTCCGTCTACCTGTGGTCCACTCTTGCCACGCTGCTCGTCATCGGCTGGGGTACCGCGTCGCGGCTTTACCAGCTCTCCGGCGGCGGAGTCGCGGTCGCGGACCTGATCGGCGCGCGCCACGTGAAGCGCGATACCGGCGAGCCGGCGGAGCGCCGCTTGCTCAACGTCGTCGAGGAGATGGCGCTCGCCTCGGGCATCACCGTGCCGCTCGTGTTCGTGATGGATGACCAGCGCACGATCAACGCCTTCGCCGCCGGCTACTCCCCCAACGAGGCGACGGTCATCGTGACGCGGGGCGCGTTGGAGCAGCTCAACCGGGACGAGCTGCAGGGCGTCGTGGCGCACGAGTTCAGTCACATCCTGAACGGCGACATGCGTCTCAATATTCACCTCGTCGGGGTGATCGCCGGTATCGTGATGGTCGGGTCGATCGGAGCCTTCCTGATGACGGGGATCCGCGACGGCGACGATCTGCGTCGCGCGGGAACGGACATCCGCGTGTTCTTCCTCGGGCTCCTCCTGTGGCTGATCGGCTCGATAGGCGTGCTGGCGGGCCGGCTGATCAAGGCGGTGATCTCCCGCGAGCGCGAGTTCCTCGCCGATGCGTCCGCGGTGCAGTTCACCCGCAATCCGGACGGCATCGGGGGAGCCTTGTTCAAGATCGGCCTGCGCGGCAGCACCATCGCGCAGCGTCACGCGGAGGAGCTTTCCCATATGTGCATAGGCGCCCCCGTCAACGACTATTTCGAGTTTGCCTTGTTTCACGATCATCCGCCGCTCGATGATCGCATCGAGCGACTGCTCGGCCCCGGTGCCAAGCGGCTGCTGCGCGAGCGCATGGAGCGCGCCGAGGCCGCGGCCCTGTCGGCGCGGGGAAGCCCGGTCGTGAGCGAGTTCGTGAGTCCGCTCTATGCGGCTCGCGCCGCGGGGCCGGCGTCATTGGTCGAAAGCATCGGCAATCCGTCCTCCGCCCACCTCGATCATGCGCGCGCAACGCTCGACGCCATTCCTGCGGAGACCCGCGCCGCAGTCGGGCGCGTAGAAGGCGCCCAAGCGGCGCTGTTCGCGCTCCTCTTGGGTGAGGGCGAGCTGCGCAAGGCGCAGCTCGCCTTGATCGGGGCGGGCTCCGGCGCGGAGGTCGCCGCGCAAAGCGCGCGCTTAGCCGACGCGCTGAAACCGCTCGGCGCGCGGGCGCGGCTTCCCGTGCTCGAATTGGTGATCCCGACCCTGAAGCGGCTTCCCGGACCCGAGCGCGACGGGCTCCTCGAGAAGATCAAAGGCGTGATCGAGGCCGACCGCAAGATCACGCTCGGCGAATTCGTGCTGCTCACGCTGTGCAGGACCCAGATCCAGAAGGAGCCCAGGCGCCCGTCGGCCGTGAAGTACCGCAGCGTCGCGGCAGTGGCCGCCGAGGCGGCCGTCGTGCTCTCGCTGCTCGCGCACTCCGGCAAGGGCGGGATGGCCGCGTTCGACAAGGGAATGGCCGCCCTCGGCGCAGCGGGCGGGGTGCTGCGCTCGCCTTCCGAGCTGAACATCGCGGCGGTGGAGTGCGCCCTCAACGAGCTGAACCTGCTTGCACCGCTGAAGAAGCCCCTTTTCATCAAGGCTTGCGTCGCGACGGCGATGGCCGATGATAAACTCACGCTCGCGGAAGCGGAGCTGCTGCGCGCGATCTGCGCGACGCTCGACTCGCCCCTGCCGCCGATTCTGGAGACTACCGAGGCCGTCGCGTGATCGAGCCACTGAGCGGAAAAATCGCCTGGGTTACGGGCGGAGGCAGCGGCATCGGGCAGGCGTGCGCGGTCGAGCTCGCCAGAGGCGGCGCGACGGTGGTCGTATCGGGGAGGCGCGCCGATGCGCTCTCTGAAACCGCGACCCTGATCAAGCAAGCCGGCGGCAAAGGCGAAGCCGAGGCGGTCGATACCAGCGACAAGCAGGCGGTCGAGCGCGCGGCGACTGCGATCCTCGATCGCCACGGCCGTATCGATGTCCTCGTCAATTGCGCCGGCACCAACGTCCCGAAGCGCTTCTTCAAGGATCTGGACGCGTCCGATTGGGACCGAGTAGTCGGCACCAACCTGAACGGCGCGCTCTACTGCACGCTCGCGGTGCTGCCTTCGATGCGCAAACGGCGCAACGGCCTCGTGATCCACATCGCGTCCTGGTTCGCACGCTATCAGAGCTATCTCGGCGGAGCGGCCTACAACGCGAGCAAGCAGGCGCTCATCGCGCTGGTCCACCAGATCAACATCGAGGAAGGCATGCACGGAATCCGCGGTTGCGCGATCCACCCCGGCGAGACGGTGACGCCGCTGCAAAAAGCGCGGCCGAAACCGCCTTCGCCCGAAGACCAGGCGAAGATGCTCAAGATGGAAGACGTGGGGCGCGTCGTGCGTTTCGTCGCCGAATCGCCGGCGCACGTCTGCGTGAACGAGATCGTGGTCACCCCGACCTGGAACCGGCTGATACTCGGCGGCGGTGAGATGCTGCTCGCGCCGAAGATCGAGTGAAGGCCGGCGCGCTAGCCGCTTTTCCTGTCCTTATCGGCGAGCAGCTTGAAAGTCCCGATCGCCTTGGCAAGGAGCGCGCCCTTGTCGTCGCGCGCCTCGGCTTCGCAGAAGGCGGTGGATTTGCCTCCGTGCAGGACCTTGCCTTCGGCCGTCACCTTGTCGCCGAAGCTTCCCTTCATGAAGCCGACGCTCAAGTCGACGGTCAGCACGCCGCCG
>DASPWT010000096.1:0-9572 GCA_035637655.1 Burkholderiales bacterium
GGTAACTGTCGCATCGAGCGGGGTTCCCACTGGCTGGTGCCGCTGTTTGCCCTAGTAGTGTCGCTGCCCAAAGGCGGCGATGACGTGCCTGTGGAGATTTCGATTCAAAGCGCAGGCGGGAAAGAAACCTGGGCGCGTAACTTCGACGGACAGCCGATGCGCTCAGCCATGAGCGAGCGCAATGGGCAGCTTGAAGAAAGACTTGGGCCGATGTGCTTCAGGTTTGCATTGCGGGTGGAAAATCAGGCGACTGTCTGGACGCTGGCCGGTGTGAAGCTGCTCGGCCTGCTGCCCTTGCCGCTGGCGTGGTTCAGGGGCATGGGTGCACGGGAGTCAGCGCAGTCCGGCCGCTATCATTTCGATGTTTCCGCCGCCCTGCCCGTTGTGGGACCGCTCATTCACTACCGCGGCTGGCTTAGTGTCTAGTCCTGACGGAAAAGTTATCGTGTTCGACGGCGTCTGCGTCCTGTGCAGCCGTTCGGTGGCATTTGTGCTGGCGCACGACCGCCAAAAGCAGTTTCGCTTCGCCACCCTGCAGTCGGCCACCGGCAGGGCCTTGATGTTCAGGCACGGTGTTGACCCAGAGGACCCGGATTCCTTGCTGCTCGCGCATGGCGCCGCCGGGTATGCGAATTCGGACGCGATCATCCGCGTGGTCACGGCGTTTGGTGGCGCCTGGCGGCTGGTGGCATTGTTCCGGCTCGTGCCGCGTTTGTTGCGCGATCGCTTCTATCGCTGGATCGCCCGCAACCGCTATCGCTGGTTCGGACGGCGCGAGGCCTGTATGGTTCCGTCGCCCGAGATGCAGGGCCGGTTTCTCGAATGAAGAGGTCGTCGAAGGAGCAATCGTGCCGCTGCGCATCGCCATTCCCGATATGGTCTCGCCGTCGTATTTTCCGGCGATCGCGGCCGTAGAGCTCGGATTCTTCAAGAAAGAAGGTCTCGATGCGACCATCGAGCTCGTATTTCCCGTTACCAAGACCTACGAGGAGTTGCGCGACGGCGCGCTCGATTTCGTCGGTGGTG
Source organism: Burkholderiales bacterium (assembly GCA_035637655.1). Taxonomy (GTDB): domain Bacteria; phylum Pseudomonadota; class Gammaproteobacteria; order Burkholderiales; family SG8-39; genus VBDM01. The sequence goes on from DASPWT010000096.1 coordinate 1,027, forward strand.
CGGCGCACGCGCCGCTCTACGCCTTCCGCGACTGGGCGGGTTGCAAGCTTCTTTGCGCGCTCTCGCAGAACATGTACTGGTTCCTCGTCGTGCGCGAGGACCTCGGTATCGAACGCGGGGATCTGCGCGCTCTGAAGGGGCTGCGCATTGGCGCGGCACCCGGCCCCGCAGACGGGCTGAAGCGCATGCTCATCGAGTCCGGAATCGACCCGGAGCGCGAGGTGAACATCGCCCCCGTGCCCGCGACCGCAGGCGTGTCCTTCGGCCTCGCGGCAGCAAGCGCGCTTGAAAAAGGCGCCGTGGACGGCTTCTGGGCGAACGGCATGGCGGCTGAAATCGCTTTGCGCGGCGGCTTGGGCACGCTCGTGATCGACGCGCGCCGCGGCGACGGGCCGAAGGCTTCGCGGCACTACACTTTTCCGGCGTTTGTCACGACTCAGAAATGGATCGACCAGAGTCCGGAGACGGTCGCCGCGTCGGTGCGCGCCGTCGTCGCGGCGCAGGCCGAGCTCAGGCGCGATCCCTCGCTTGCCGCCACCGCCGCGAAAAGACTTTTCCCGGCGGCGGAGCTTGCCCTCATCCCCGAGCTCGTCGGGCGCGACGCGCCCTACTACGATCCGACGATTTCCAGGGAAACGGTCGACTCCCTCAACGCCTTTGCGCGAGCGACCGGGCTGCTCTCGGGGGCGCCGGCCTACGAACGGGTCGTCGCGACGCAGTTCCAATCGCTGTGGGGTGGAGCCTCCTAGCCGCGACCCTCTCCTTGTGACGGCAGGCGGTATTGCGTAAACGGCGCTGAAGCCTGCGCCTTTCTAGGGTTTTCTCTCAGCCCTTATCGGGGCATGCCCGATTGGCTTGGCGCCCGGGCATTGCTAGCCTGACTTCCTGGATTCGACCGGCTTCGCCCGAGGGCAGGCCACTTCTTGGGAAGCCGCCATCAGAGAGAAGATAATTCTACTCGTCGAGGACAATTCGACCGACGAGGAACTTACGCTGCGCGCGCTGCGCAAGGCCAACCTCGCGAACGAGGTCATCGTCGCTCGCGACGGGAGCGAAGCGATCGATTTCCTCTTCTGCACCGGCAGATACGCCGGGCGCGATCCTGCGCAAATGCCCGCAGTGGTCATGCTAGACCTCAAGCTTCCCAAGCTGAGTGGATTCGACGTGCTCAAGCTCATGCGCGCCGATCCACGCACGCAAACCATCCCTGTCGTCGTTCTCACGTCCTCGAGCGAGGACGAAGACATGCTGCGGAGCTATGAGCTCGGCGCGAATAGCTATGTGCGCAAGCCGGTAGAGTTCTCCGCCTTTGCCAACGCGGTCGGTCAACTTGGCATCTACTGGGTGCTCCTCAATCAGAAACCGCCCGGATAAACTCTGCCGGTCGAGCGTGATGCGGCCGGTCGCTCTCCATGTTGATGTATCATGAAGCGCGTTCGCCGCTGAATTCAAGCGGGCCGGTTCCAAGCCCGGACCCGCAACACAGAGGAGGGGAAACCATGCCGGCCGCAAATCAATCGGTTCGCGCCGTGTTCGGCGCTCTGCTCGCGCTGGCGCTGGCGGCGCACGGCGCGCTCGCGGCGCCTTCGGGCCCGCCCGTGCGCATCGGCAGCACGCTTGCGCTCACCGGGCCGCTCGCCGCGACCGGGCTCGTCCACAAGATCGTGGGCGAGATCTATGTCGAGCAGCTCAACCGGAAAAACGGCCTGCTCGGCCGCCCGGTGGAGTGGGTGCTCAAGGACGACCAGTCGCGGCCCGACCTCGCGCGCACGCTCTACGAGCAGCTCATCACCGTCGACAAGGTCGACCTGATCATGGGCCCGTACGCGACCGCGAACATTCTCTCGGCGATGGGCGTCGCGCAGCGCTACAACAAGGTGGTCATCCACCATACCTTCGGCACGCCGAGCCTCGCGAAATACGACATGCAATTTCCGGCCGGCGGGCTGGCGGGCGATCCGGACAACACTATCCCGAAGCTCGTCTTCGACGCGCTCGCGGCTTCCGCGAAGCCGCCGAAGTCGGTGGCAGTCGTCACCAGCAAATTCCCTTCGGTGCACTTCATTTCCCTGGGCGCGCGCGAGGCGGCAAAGAAGCGCGGACTTCGCGAAGTCGGCTTTCTCGAATGGGACTTCGGCAACCGCGACTTCGGCCCCATCGCCGCGCGGCTGAAGGACGCGCAACCCGATTTCGTGTGGGTCGGCGGCCTCGGCCTCGAGGGGAATCTCCTGATCGACGCGATGCGCAAGATCGACTACATGCCGCCGCTGCATTTCCACCTGTTCCCCGCCCCCGGGCCGCTCTTGAAGGCGCCCGGCGGGGAAAACGCGCTCGCGGCGACGACCTTCGAGGAGCACCCGCCGTTCACGAACAATCCCGTCGCGGTCGAGTTCATCCGGCTCTATCACGAGCGCGGCGCCAAGGCCGGATTGCCCGACACCTCGGTCGAGAATCAGTCCGCCATTTCGTATTCTTCCTGGCAGACGCTCGAGGCGGCGGTGGCGGGAGCGAGGAGCCTCGACGACAAGGCGATCGCCCAGTGGTTGAAGAAAAATCCCGTGGATGCCATTGTCGGGCGGCTGCGCTGGGACGGGCCCTTCAACTACATCTACGGCACCGATCTCTACAAGGTGAAGCAGAACCAGAACGGCAAGTGGGTCGTCATCTGGCCGAAGGAATTCGCCGCGTCGGGCGCGCGCCTGATCACACCGTAGCGACGTAACGAGGGATGGCCCTGCCGAGCCTCACGCTTCTCGGCCAGTCGCTGCTTTCGGGCCTTTTCATCGGGGCGCTGTACGGGCTGCTCGGCTTGGGCCTGAGCCTTTCCTGGGGAATACTGCGCCAGATCAACCTGGCGCATTTCGCGCTCGCGTTTCTGGGCGCCTATCTCACCTATCAGCTCGCGCTCGCCGGCATGGACCCGCTCGCCACGCTCGCCGTCATCGTGCCGTGCTTTTTCGCGCTCGGCGCGCTCATGCACTGGCTGCTCGCGCGCTTCTCGGTGAGCGCCTTCAATTCGCTGCTCGTCGGCTTCGGGCTCACCGCCATCATCGAAGCGCTGATCCAGTGGATCTGGACCGCCGACTTCCGCCGCATGGAGTCCGCCTACGGCGAGGTGAAATTCCGCGTCGGCGCGCTCTATGTGGCGCTGCCCGAACTGCTGACCCTGGCGATGGCGGTCGCGCTGTCCGTGCTTGTCTGGGTCTGGCTCCGCCATACGTATGCAGGGAAGGCCATGCGCGCGATCGCCGAGGATGCGCCCATCGCCGCCGCCTTCGGGGTCAACGTGCGCGGGCTCTCGCTCCTGCTCTCGGGCCTCTGCGCAGCCTTTGCCGGCGTTGCGGGCCTCTCCCTCGCGCTCAGCTACACGCTGGCGCCGGGACAGATTTACGCCTGGCTGGGCGTGGTGTTCGCCGCGGTGATGCTCGGCGGGCTCGGCAATCCGCTTGGGCCGCTCGTCGCCGGAATCGTGATCGGCGCCTCCGAAGCGCTGACGATGGCGTTCACCGCGCCGGCGTGGGCGCCGCTCGTGTCCTTCTCGCTCCTCATCGTCGTGCTGCTCGCGCGGCCGGGGAGAATCCAGTAATGCGCCGGCGCGCGCTGGCGGGATTCGGCGCGGCCGGCCTCGCGCTCTCGGCGGTGCCCTTCTTCGGGCTGCCGGCGTTCTACGAATCGTTTCTCTATCTGGTGTTCCACTGGATCGTGCTCGCGGTCTCCTGGAACATCCTCTCGGGCTACTCGGGCTACTTCTCCTTCGGCCACGGCGCGTTCTTCGGCGCCGGCATGTATACGACGGCGACGCTCGCGACCAAGGCCGGCGTTCCGTTCCTGTGGACGCTGCCCGCGGCTGCGCTCGTCGCCGCCGCCTTCGGCGTCGCGCTCGGCGCGCTGGTGTTCCGCCTCCCGCGGCTGCGCGGCGAGCTCTTCGCCCTGCTCACGCTTGCGGTGACTTTCGTGCTCGCGACGATCGTGCTCAATACCCCCATCGACGGCGGGCCCGGCCTGGTCCTCGCCGCGGTGCCGCTGCCCGCGATCGGGCCTTCGCCCTCGTCCACTTTCTATCTGCTCGGGCTCGCCCTTGCGCTCGCCACGCTGTGGATCGCCCGCGAGGTCCAGCGCTCCAGGCTCGGCACGGGCCTCTTCGCCATCCACGACGACGAGGACGTGGCCGAGGTGCTGGGCGTGCCGACCTATCGCTACAAGCTCGCGGCGTTCGGCCTGTCCTGCGGACTCGCCGGAATCGCGGGCGGCATCCAGGCCATGTTCATCTCCTACGTGACCGTGGGCGAGACGTTCTCGATCGCCGTGCCGCTCAACGTAGTGCTGATGAGCGTGCTCGGCGGCTCGCGCCACTGGTTCGGGCCCGCGGTCGGCGCGGCGGTCGTCACCGCGCTGCTGTATGCGTTCACCGCGGGCGACTATGCGGTCGCCGGACGCGCCGCGGTCGGGCTGATCCTGATCCTCGTGATCCTGTTTCTGCCCGAAGGCATCTTCGGCGAGCTCACCGGCGCGCTGAAGCGCCGCCGGGTCCCGGTGACGCCGGCGATCGATGCGGCCGATCTTCCCGCGCCGAGCGCCGCCAGGCGGGAAAAGGCGGAAGGCCAGCCGCTGCTCGAGGCGCGCGGGCTGAGCAAGGCTTTCCGCGGCGTGCAGGCGCTCGCCGGAGTCGATCTCGAGGTGCGGCGCGGCGAGATCCTGGGGCTGGTGGGTCCGAACGGCTCCGGGAAATCGACGCTGATCAACCTGGTAAGCGGCCATTTCCGTCCCGACTCGGGCCGCATCCTCTTCGAGGGGCGCGATCTCGCGGCGCTGGAAGCGCATCGCATCGCGCGCACCGGGCTTGCGCGCACCTATCAGATCCCGCGGCCGTTCGCGCACCTCTCCGTTCTCGAGAACGTCGCGCTGCCCGCCATGTTCGGCCGCGACGCACTCGAGCGCGGGGAAGCGGGGCACGAGGCCCGCCGCTGGCTTGCGTTCACCGGCCTTGCCGCGAAAGCGACGTCGCTCCCGGGCGAGCTCAACCTGCACCAGAGAAAATTCCTCGAGCTCGCCCGCGCGCTCGCTTCGCGCCCGAGCCTGCTCCTGCTCGACGAAGTGTTCTCCGGCCTCACTCACGCCGAGATCGACGACGCCATCCGCCTCATCCGCGCGATCCGCGCGCAAGGAGCGACCATCGTCTTCGTCGAGCACGTCATCCGTGCCGTGATGGAGCTCACCGACCGCATCGTCGTGCTCAGCTACGGCCGCGTCATCGCCGAGGGCGACCCGCGCGCGGTGATGCGGGAGCCGGACGTGGTCGCCGCCTACCTGGGGAAGCCCCATGCTTGAAGTCGAGCGCATCCGCGTTTCCTACGGAGCCGCGCCGGCGATCTCGGACGTGTCGATCCGCATCGGCCCGGGCGAGCTTGCGTGCGTGGTCGGCCCGAACGGCGCGGGCAAAACGACGCTCATCAACGCGATCGCCGGGCTGCACCGCATCGATGCCGGCGCGCTCAAGCTCGACGGCCGCGACCTGTCGCGTCTGCCGCGCCACGCGTTCTGCGGCGAAGGCATCGCCATCGTGCCCGAGGGGCGGCGGCTCTTTGCCGGCATGAACGTGCGCGAGAACCTCGAGCTCGGCAGCTACCGGCGCGCGGCGCGCGCGCGGCGCGCCGAGTCGCTCGAACGGGTCTGCGAGGTATTTCCCATCCTGCGCGAGCGGCTCGGGCAGCCGGCGGGCACGCTCTCCGGCGGCCAGCAGCAGATGCTCGCGATCGGGCGCGCGCTCATGGCGCAGCCGCGCCTGCTCCTGCTCGACGAGCCCTCGCTCGGCCTCGCCCCGGGGGTAGTGCTCGCCGTGTTCAACGTGATCAAGGAGATCAACGCGGGCGGCGTCGCCGTGCTGCTCGTCGAGCAGAACGCTGCCCTCGCGCTCGAGATCGCCGCGCGCGCCTACGTGCTCGAGGAGGGCCGCATCGCAGCCGAAGGTCGGCCTGCGGAGCTGCTCGCGCAAGCGCACATCCGCCGGGCCTACCTCGGATGAGGTGCTAGTATTTGCACGAGGATGCCAGAAAGAGGAGAACGCCGATGCCCTTCGTGAAAGTCACCGACCTTGCCTATGGGCGGCTGCAGTCGCCCAGTCTCGATGAAGCCGAGGAGTTCCTCACCTGCTTCGGCATGGTCCGCTCCGAGCGCACCCCGAACGCGCTCTACATGCGCGGCACCGATCCCGCCCACCACCTGCACGTGACCCACCTCGGGCCCTCCAAATTCATCGGCCTCGCATTCTTCGTCGAGAGCGAGGCCGACCTCAAGAAGTTCGCCAAGGCGCCCGGCGCCTCCGGCATCGAGCACCTCGACGAGCCGGGCGGCGGCAAGCGGGTCCGGATCAACGACCCGCACGGCTACCAGATGGAAGTGATCTGCGGCATGAAGAAGCTCAAGCGCCTGCCGACGCGCAAGAACGTGCTCAACTGGGGCGACAAGAAACTGCGGCGCGCCGGGGAGCTGATGCGCCTTCCGCGCGGGCCTTCCCAGGTGAAGCGCATCGCCCACGGCGTCATCATGACGCAGAACGCAAAGGAGAGAACCAAGTGGTACCGCGAGATGTTCGGATTTCTCTGTTCCGACGACGTCTACGCAGGTCCCAAGGACAACATCATCGCATCGTTCAACCGCTGCGACCGCGGCAAGACCTTCGTCGATCATCACGTATTCCTGTGCCTGGAGGGCCCCAAGACCGGCCTCAATCACCTCTCCTTCGAAGTGCAGAGCATCGACGACGTCATGCTCGGCCACGAGCATTTGCGCGAGACCGGCAAGTACCAGCACGTATGGGGCATCGGGCGGCACGTCCTCGGCAGCCAGATCTACGACTACTGGAAGGATCCGTGGGGCCGGGTACACGAGCACTGGACCGACACCGACGTGCTCAATTCGCGCCATCGCCCCAAGCTGCTGCCGGCGGAGGAAGGATTGAGCTCGCAGTGGGGCGAGCCGGTGCCGCAGGAATTCATCACCCACGCCATCCCGTAGCCCGGGAGCCATGAAGGCGATCCTCATCCGCGAATTCGGGCCGCCCGAGGTGATGCGCCTCGAAGAAGTGCCGACGCCTGTGCCGGAGGCGGGCGAGGTGCTCATCGAGGTCCGGGCGGTGTCGGTGAACCGCACGCTCGATCTCGTCGTCCGAGCCGGCGCGTACGCCGTGCCGATCAAGCTCCCGCACGTGCTCGGCGTCGATCCGTCCGGCGTCGTCGCGGCGGTCGGCCCGGGCGTCACCGCGCGCTCGCCCGGCGATCGCGTCGTGACGCTGCAGTTCGTGCGGCCGCCGGCTCCGAACTCGTTTCCCGTCATACTCGGCTTGCACGTCTGGGGCGGGTATGCGCAGTACGTGAAAGTCCCGGTCGCGTGCACGCATCCGATTCCCGACGGCGTCGATTTTCCGGTCGCGACCGTGGTCGCGCGCCACGCGCCTGTCGCCTTCAGCATGCTGCGCGACATCGCCGGACTGAAATCCGGCGACTGGGTGCTCGTGATGGGCGCATCGGGGGGCCTGGGCAGCGCCGGCATCCAGGTTGCGAAATACCTCGGCGCTAAAGTCATCGCCGCGGCGGGCGCCGAGGAGCGCGTCAAGGCGGCCGTTGCGCTCGGCGCCGACGCCGGGATCAACTACCGCGCGCAGAGCCTGACCGGGGAAGCGATGCGCATCACGGAGAGGCGCGGCGTCGACGTGGTGTTCGAGAACATCGGCGACCCCGATCTCTTTCCCGGGGCCTTCGCCGCGCTCGCGCGCGGTGGCCGCCTCATCACCGCGGGCGGCCACGGCGGCGGCACCGTCCCGCTCGACGTGAAGCAGCTCTACCTGAACCAGAACACGATCATCGGCTCGTTCGGGCGGATCATGCCGGCGGACGTGGAGCTGGCCTTGAGTGCGGCGGCCGAAGGCCGCTACCGCGTGCTCATCGACCGCATCCTGCCGCTCGCCGAAGCGGCGAAGGCGCACCGCCTCGTCGACGCGCGCGCCGGGATAGGCAAAGTCATCCTGCAGCCCAGCTTGTCGTGAAGCGCAGCACCGAACGCTTCCTCACCACTCACACCGGCAGCCTGCCGCGGCCGGAGGACCTGGTGCGCATGATGTACGCCAAGGAGGAGGGCGTGCCGGTCGATCACAAGGCGTTGGCTGAGCGCATTCGCTCCGCGGTGGAGGAGATCGTGCACAAGCAGGCCGGGGAGGGCGTGGACATCGTCAACGACGGCGAGATGTCGAAGCCCAGCTACGCCACCTACGTGAAAGACCGCCTCGACGGATTCGGCGGCACGGGCAACACCTTCGTCTACCAGGACCTCGTCGAGTTTCCGAACCTCGCCAAGCGCGTCTTCGGCGATCCCGGCCGCTCGCGCAGAAAGACCCCGGGGTGCAATGCGCCGATCAGCGTGCGCGACCCGCAGGCGGCGCGCACCGACGCGGACAACCTGAAAGCGGCCGCCGCGCGCGTGAAGACGGAAGAAATATTCATGAGCGCCGCCTCGCCCGGCGTGATCGGGCTTTTTTTCAGGAACGACCACTA
>DASPWT010000097.1:0-12945 GCA_035637655.1 Burkholderiales bacterium
ATTCTCGAGCTGCAGCCGCGTCGCGGCTACTATCGCACGCTCGTGGCGATCGCCAACAAGAACGCGCGCATCGCCTGGGCGCTGCTCGCCAAGAACGAAACGCTGCGCGCGGCATGAACACACCCATCCGCTGAGACTGCATCTGTCGATGACGAAACGGTCAAACCGGTGTCCGGAGAACCTGATCAAACACGACGGCAGCACCTATGCCGACTAACGAGCGAGGACCGGGCATGCGGCTTTCATCAGGGCCAGAGCATTCATTGCTCACAAACAGGCCGGTTATAGTGACGCAGTCCGACCTTCCTTCGTCATCGCCGTCACCCTTGCAGTGCCGGGGAAGTCCTTATAGTTCGCGTTAACTTCCGAAATGTCCCCTATATTGGACACCCGCAGTCCGGTGCCTGTCATCTCTTCCGAAAATCAATGTATTACGGCGCTGCATACATGTATGCGCGCATGGTGCGCCGCGATGTCGTGCTAATTATCACAGGATAGGCGCCTGGGAGGAAAGAAATGAACCAGGATTCAAGGGAGTCTGCGATGCGGGTATATCATGCTCCCGCACGACATTTCCGGATTTGACGATGGCGGATTACCGCATCGAGCACGACAGTTTCGGCGAGGTCCGCGTTCCCGCCGACAGGCTGTGGGGCGCGCAGACGCAGCGCTCGCTCGAGAATTTCCGCATTTCCGGCGAGCGCATGCCGATGGAGCTGATCCGCGCGCTCGCACTGGTCAAGCGCTCCTGCGCGCGGGTGAACGTGGAGCTGAAGGAGCTTCCCGAGGACAAGGCGAAAGCCATCGCCGCCGCCGCCGACGAGGTGCTCGCCGGAAAGCACGACGGCGAGTTTCCGCTGGTGGTCTGGCAGACGGGCTCGGGCACCCAGACCAACATGAACATGAACGAGGTGCTCGCCAACCGGGCGAGCGAGCTCCTGGGAGGCGAGCGCGGCGAGAAGCGCCGCGTGCATCCCAACGACGAGGTCAACCGCGGCCAGTCCTCGAACGACGTTTTTCCCACCGCGATGAACGTTGCCGCCGTTCAGGCCATCCACAACCGGCTCATGCCCGCGCTTTCGTCGCTGCGCGACATCCTCTCGGCGAAGGCCGCGGCGTTCGCCGGCATCGTCAAGATCGGGCGGACCCACCTTCAGGACGCGACCCCCCTCACGCTCGGGCAGGAGATCTCAGGCTGGGTGTCGCAGCTCGACCACGGCATCGCTCACGTGCGGGCTTCGCTCACGCATCTGTGCGAGCTCGCCCTGGGCGGCACCGCGGTAGGCACCGGGCTCAACGCTCATCCCGAGTTCGGCGCGCGCGTCGCCAAGGAGCTCGCGAAAGCGACCGGGCTGCCTTTCGTTTCGGCGCGCAACAAATTCGAGGCGCTCGCGGCGAACGACGCCCTGGTGAACGCCCACGGCGCGCTGAAGACGATCGCCGCGTCGCTCACCAAGATCGCGAACGACGTCCGCTGGCTCGCGAGCGGCCCGCGCTGCGGCTTAGGCGAACTCTCGATTCCGGAAAACGAGCCCGGCAGCTCGATCATGCCGGGCAAGGTCAATCCCACGCAGTCCGAGGCGATGACGATGCTGTGCGCGCAGGTGCTCGGCAACGACGTCGCGATCAATATCGGCGGCGCCTCGGGAAATTTCGAGCTGAACGTGTTCAAGCCGCTCATCATCCAGAATTTCCTCCAGAGCGTGCGGCTGCTGGCCGACGGAGCCGAGAGCTTCCGCGAGCATTGCGCTACGGGCATCGAGCCGCGGCGCGAGCGCATCGCCGAGCTCCTGCAGAATTCGCTCATGCTCGTCACCGCGCTCAATCCGCACATCGGCTACGACAAGGCGGCAGAGATCGCGAAGAAGGCGCACAGGGAGGGCACCACGCTCAAGGCCGCAGCGCTCGCGCTGGGCTACGTCACCGCCGAGCAGTTCGACCAGTGGGTGCGGCCGGAGAAAATGGTCTGAAGGAACGGATTCAAGGGAGGAAGCATGCTCTACGTCATGGTCAACGAAGACCGGCCCGACGGCCGGGCGATCCGCGACGCGACGCGCGAGGCGCACCTCGCCTATCTGGAGCGCCACAAGAACATCGTCGTGCTCGCCGGCGGGACGCTCGCCGAGGACGGCAAGACGCGGACGGGCAGTGTGTTCATCGTCAACGTGACTAGCCGCGAGGCGGCGGAGAAATTCTCGGCCGAGGAGCCGTTTCGAAAAGCCGGTTTGTTCCAGACGGTGAAAATCACCCGCATGCGCCGGGGGCAGTGGCATCCGCAAAACGCACCGCGGTCGGAGGAGGGGAGCTGAGCCGGAGGTCGAGAGCGCCTTTCAACCGCAGACCGCGCGGACCTGGAGCATGTCGGTCAGGCCCTGCAGGACCTTGTCGATCCCGTCCTGCTTGAGGGTCCGCATGCCGGCCGCCACCGCCACGTTCTTTACATCGGTCACGGGCGCCCGCAACTGCACCGCCCGCCTCACCGCCGGATCGCCCACGAGCAGCTCGTACAGCCCCAACCTGCCTTGGTATCCGGTGCGATTGCAGCGTTCGCAGCCGCGGGCGCGGTAAAGGGTGATCTTGCCGCCCTTGCCGGTGTAGCGCTCGCGCCAGCCATTCATCACTTTTGCCGCGTCGAGCGAGGTCTCGAGGCAGTATTCCCTGAGGAGCTCGTCGAGATTCGCCGACGTCGGCGTATACGCTTCCTTGCACGCCGGGCAAAGGCGCCTTGCCAGGCGTTGCGCCAGGATGCCGAGCAGCGCATCGGCGAAATTGAACGGATCCATGCCGAGATCGAGCAGCCTCACGATGCACTCGGGCGCGCTGTTGGTGTGCAGCGTCGACAGCACCAGGTGCCCCGTCAGCGACGCCTCGATGCCCATCTTCGTCGTTTCCGCGTCGCGCATCTCCCCGACCATGACGACATCGGGGTCGGCGCGCAGGAAGCTGCGCATCGCGGCGGCAAAAGTCCAGCCGATCTTGGCATTGACCTGGACCTGGCGCAGGCCGGGCTGCGTGATTTCGATCGGGTCTTCCGCCGTCCAGATCTTGGACTCGGACGTGTTGAGGAATCCGAGCAAGGAGTGGAGCGTGGTGGTCTTCCCGGACCCCGTCGGGCCGCACACGAGGATCAGCCCCTGCGGCTTGGAAATCAGCCGCTTCATGGCTGCCAGAGTCTGCGTGTCGAAGCCCACCTGCTCGATCGGGACAGGCTTGGCCGCCGCGAGCACGCGCATCACGACGTCTTCCAGGCCGTCTTTCGTGGGAACGGTGGTGACCCGCAGCTCCACCTTCCTCGGACCGAACCGGCTGAAGTCGATCTTGCCGTCCTGAGGCTTGCGGCGTTCCGTGATGTCGAGCTGGCACATGACCTTGATTCTGGAAATAACGGCCCTGCGGAACCTGGACGAAAGCTCAAGATAGTCGACCAGCGTTCCGTCCTTGCGGAAACGTATGCGCGTGCCCGTCTGGGCCGGGTTGGATTCGATGTGAATGTCCGACGCCTTCTGCTCCACTGCGTCGAGGATTATCTTGTTGACGAGCCGCACGAGCGCGCTGTCGCTCTCGACGGCCTGCTGCTCGCCCACCTCGAGTTCGCCGGTTTCCGCAGCCAGGCGGGATGCGAGCTCATTTATTCCGACATCACCCGCCGCAGCATGGGAAGCTGCGGGCTCGCCGGAACCGCGTCGGCCGGGCTTCGCGTCCGACGAGCCCCCGGCGGGCTGGGGCGCGCCGTAGTGGCTCTCGAGCGCGTACCGGATGTCCTCTTCAGAGGCCATCACGGGGATCACCTTCATGCCGGTCATGAAGCGCAGCTCGTTCAGGCTGGTCATGCCCAGCGGGTTTTCGGTCGCCACGACAAGGCCGCCTCCCGACTCGCACACCGGAACGATCCGGTAACGGTACGCCACGCGCGCCGGAACCTTGCTGGCGATTTCAGGTGCGATCCTGAACTTGCGCAGATTGACAAACGGAATTCCCAGCTTGTGCGCCATCACCGCCTTGATCACTTCGGAATCCACGATTCCCAGGCCCAGCAGGATCTGCCCGATCGGCATCTCGCGATTTTGGGATTGGATCTTCTGCGCTTCCCCCAGCTGCGACTCGGTCAGGAAACCGAGTTCGATCAATGATTCGCCCAGCTTCAGGATCGGGCGGGTATGCTGGCGCTTCAATGCCGCCGCAAGCTGATCCGGCGCGACAATCTGGTTCTCGGTCAGATATTCCCCGAGCTTTTGCGTCCGCAATTCCCGCTGCTTCTTCAGCGCCGCCTCCACCGCCTCGGGCGACGCGAGGTTCTGCTCGATCAGCATCTGCCCGAGGGGAGCACCGATGCTGCTTGCCTGTATCGCGTGTGCGGGCACGAACCACCGCGCCACGCCCGAATCTTGCTCCGGCAAATACAGGAACAGCCCGCACAGCGCATCGACACAACCCATCGTCTCGCCCTGGATTTTCTTCCCGTTCACCAGATCCACGTTGAACGGCTGGCGCTCGGACGGCGCGAATATTTCCTCTTCAGCCACTCCAAGGGTGCGCTGCTCGGGTTTGAGCTTGAGCAGCCGCAGCAGCTGCAGAGTGAGAAAACTGGAAAACGCAACGTTGATTTCGGAACTTGCGTCGGTCGGCTGAAACTTGAGCAGCGCCTCGTCCGGCCGAAAATCCGTCACCCGGCCGGTCGCCCGCGTGTCGTCCTTGAAGATGAGCAGGCATTCTTCCGGAACCTTGCGCTCCCCGCTCCGGATGAACTCGAAGTAGGGCGGAGCGGGCCAATGGAACAGTTCCTCCGTTCCGGCCCTGTTCGCGGCCAGATCCAGATACTCGCTCATCTCCATCGTCGTGAAGAGAGGCGGCTGGCTCTTCCCGATGCCCCGTTCTTTGGCCAATCCAACCTCCTTCGCGTGGCTGAGCCATAGTAACATTAGGCTGTCGCCGCTACAGGAGAATCCATGAAGAGGTCGTTTTGCCGTCTGGTTTGCCTCACCGGACTCGCCACGCTGTGTGCCGCGCAGACCGTCCTCGCCCAGGGCGCGAAAAACTATCCGGACAAACCCGTGCGCGTCGTCGTCGGCTATTCGCCGGGCGGTCTGCCCGACACGATCGCGCGCCTAGTCGGCCAGAGGCTCGCCGAGCGCTGGGGCCAGCAGTTCGTCGTGGAGAACAAGCCCGGGGCGAACGGCATCCTGGGCGCGGATTACGTCGCGAAGTCGGCGCCGGACGGCTATACGCTGCTGATGACGGACAACTCGACCCACGCGATCAACCCGTTTCTGTATTCCAAGCTTCCCTACGACGCGGACAGGGATCTCATTCCGGTCTCGCTCACCGCGCGCGCGCCGCTGTTCCTCGCCGTGCATCCGTCGGTCAAGGCGAATTCCTTCAAGGAGCTGATCGCGCTCGTCAAGGCCGAGCCGGGCAAGTACGGCTACGGCTCCTCGGGAATCGGCAGCACCCATCACCTGTGCATGGAGTACCTGAAGTCGTCGCTGCATCTCGAGATGACGCACGTGCCCTACAAGGGTACGGGGCAGAGCGTGCCGGCCGTCGTGGGCGGACAGGTGCCCATGGTGCTGTCCGGCTATCCGACGCTCGCCGCCCACGCGAAGGACGGGCGCGTGAAGCTGCTCGCGATCAACTCCCTCAAGCGCTCGGATCTCGCCCCGGATGTGCCGGCGATCGCCGAGACGATTCCCGGATTCGATTTTGCGCCGACCTTCGGCCTGTTCGCGCCCAACGGAACGCCGCGCGACATCATCGTGAAGATCGGCGCCGACGTGGCGCAGGTGGTGAAGCTCCCCGACGTCGCCGAGCGCATGAAAAACCTCGGCATCGATCCTCTCGGCGTCTCGGGGGACGAGTGGGCGAAGCTCCTGAAATCGGACGCGGAGCGCTACGCGAAGGCCGTGAAGATCTCCGGCGCCAAGGTGGACTGAGCGGAATCCGATGGGCATGGCGTAAAAGGACGCGACATGGCTGCCGAATTTTCGATGATGGTCGATTCGGATCTGGCGCGGTTCTCGAAGGAGATCGCCGCGCTCGGCATGAAGCCGCTGTGGGAGCGGGTGATGCGCCTTGCGCCGGGCACCGCTGCTCGAGCCGCGATCTGGCGCTGGAAGGACACGCGCCCGCTTCTGATGCGCGCCTGCGAGCTGATCACGGCGAAGCAGGCCGAGCGGCGCGTGCTGATGCTCGAGAACCCCGCGCTCGCCGGAACGACCTTCATCACACCGACCCTGTACGCGGGGCTGCAGGCGATCCTGCCGAACGAGATCGCGCCCACGCACCGCCACACGCCGAACGCGCTGCGTTTCATCATGGAGGGCGAGGGCGCTTATACCGCGGTCGACGGCGAGCGCATCGCGATGCGTCCGGGCGACTTCGTCGTGACGCCCGGCTGGAGCTGGCACGACCACGGCAACCTCGGCACGAAGCCCGTGGTGTGGCTGGACGGTCTGGACACGGCGTTCGCCAATCTTCTCGGCGCGCACTTCCGCGAGGACCATCCCGAGGAGTCCCAGCCCGCGTCGGGACCCGAAGGCACTTCGGTCCTGTCGTATCCCTACGAGCGCACGCGCGGGCTGCTCGAAAAATTGTCGAAAGCGGGGGTGCCCCACCCGTCGCACGGCTGGAAGCTGCGCTACACGGATCCCGCCACCGGCCGCGACCCGTTTCCGACCCTGGCCGCGTTCATGCAGCGGCTGCCGAAAGGATTCGCGGGCCGCAACTGCCGCAGCACCGATGGCGCGGTCTACTGCGTCGTCGAAGGGCGGGGCCGCGCCGACATCGGGGCGGCGCACTTCGACTTCGCGCCTCACGATGTCTTGGTCGTGCCGTCATGGGAAGTCTACCGCTTCTCGGCGGAGGCCGACTGCGTGATCTTCAGCTACTCCGACCGGGCGGCGCAGGAAGCGCTCGGCTTCTGGCGGGAAGAGACCTGACCACCCCGCCCCTTCGGGGCACCCCTCCTCGAAGAGGAGGGGATACTCACATCCTCCACTCGACGTAGGTGTAGAGGTAGTTCGATCCGCCGTTCACGTTGTCGAAGATCTGGGCCATGCCAAAAATGCCCGAGCGGTGGCTGACGCCCAGCCCGAAATAAGTCTCGCGCAGTTCCTTCGACCCGAAGAGGTCGCCCACGCTGACGTCGATGGTCGGGTCGGCGTACTGCAGCAGCTTCGAGGTGTTGCGATTGCGCGCCGCCTGGTCCCTCGCTTCCACGTAGGGCACGCGCTGCGCGTAGGAAAAGCCCCCGCCGAAGCCGATGCGCGTGCGCACGCGTCCGCTCCAGGGAAATCCCCAGTAGAACGCCTTGAGGTAGCCGTTGAGCTGCCAGGAGTCCGGCTGCAGGCCGCGCTCCTCGTGGCGCAGCAGCCCGGCGTACCAGGCGATCATGACCGGCCAGCCGTGCGGGCTCTCGATGAACGGCCGCCCGACCTCGAAGGAATCGACGCTCGTGCGATCGTCCGTGCCGATCGACCTGCAGCGCAGCTCCATGATCGGCAGCAGGTTGCAGGGGCTGGAGCGGCCGTGCAGGACCTTGAAGGTCAGCGGGACGCCGTCGCGGGTGCCCTTGACCGGCGTCGGCGTGAATTCGTAGGCGAGGCCGCCGTAAGCCGAGAGCTGGACGCGGTCATCCACGATCGGGCTCTTGCGCACGCCGCTCGCCCAGAGCGTGGCGGACGCGCCCGCGAAAAAATGCCAGGTGTCGGTGAGATCGTATCGCGCGTTCAGGCCGACGCTTCCGTTGAGCCCGCCCCCGGGTCGGTAGGCGGGCCGATCCGCTGCGGCCTCGGAGGCGCCCACGCCGTAGTAGTAGTCGTTGAGCCGCGCGTCGCGGGCGGACAGCATGAAGTACGGGGCGAGCATCAGGCGCCCGCGCCACCACTCGGTGGCGGCTCCGAGCCGCCCCTCGGTTCCGCCGGAGTTGTTCGAGACGTCGTGAAGGACCTCGACGAATCCATGGCCCCAATCGAAGCGCTGCTCGTAGCTCAGCCCGAAGTCGGTTCCCGGAACGCGCGTGGACATTCCCGCGAGGCTCGCCGGGACACGTTCGACGGGAAAGCTCTCGAAGCGGTGCGAGAGGAAAGCGGCGGCGCGCCTTCCGGACCCGAAATCGAGCTTGAGCCCGGCGCGGTAGGAATGCAGGTAGACGTGCTCCCCCTCGTAGAGGTACAGGGGCAAGAGATCGATGCGCACGCCGCCCCCGCGATAGGGCGACTGCTCGAAGCGCGAGACGATTCCCCAGCCCGCGCTGCCGTGCTCGGTGATGTCGGCGAGGAAGTCGCTCGTCGCGGCCGCCGGCGGAGCGGCGGTCGCGCTGAGCACGAGAGCGCAGGCGACGAAGGCGCGCGGCAGGCGAGCGTAGCGAATGATGGGCCCGGATCGGGAGGCTGTGCGAAAAACGCCGCGGTATTCTAATATGAAAGCCATGTCGAATTTCGGAAGTTCACGCTCGTGCCGGGCGGCTTGCGTCCTGGCCGCTTTCTCGGTGTTCTCCGCGGCGCCTGCCCAGGATTACCCGTCTCGCCCCGTGCGCGTGGTCGTTCCCTCCGCCCCGGGCGGCGGCTTCGACCTGGTGGGGCGCGTGCTCGCGCAGAAGCTGGGCGAGCAGACGGGGCAGGCTTTCGTGGTCGAGAACCGCCCCGGCGCAGGCACGCTCGTCGGCACGCAGCTCGTCGCGCGCTCCGTCCCCGACGGCTACAACCTCGTCGTCGGGGGGCTTTCGAACATCGCGCTCAACATGGGCCTCTACCGGGAGCCCGGCTACGATTCGCTCGCCGACTTCACTTGCGTCGGCCTCGTGGTCAGCCATTCCTACACCCTGGTCGCGCGCAAGGACCTGCCGCTCGCGAGCCTCGCGGAGGTGATCGCGTTCGCGCGGGCGAATCCCGGCAAGCTCAACATCGGCACCAGCGGTCCCGGCACCGGGCAGTACATCGGCGCGGCCATCATCGCCGCGCTCACCGGCGTCGACATCGTCAAAGTGCCTTACAAGGGCGCGCAGCCCGTATACCAGGATCTGCTCGCGGGCCGCGTCGACCTTTTCTACGACAACACCACGACCACCCGGCCCTACGTCGAGTCCGGGCAGGTGAAGGCGCTCGCGGTGTCGAGCCGCGAGCGCGCGCCGAGCATGCCGCAGCTTCCCACGCTCATCGAAACCGGCGTGGTCGAGCTGGAAATGGAGACCTGGTTCGGCCTGTTTGCGCCGGCGCGCACGCCGCGCGCAATCGTCGAGCGCCTGCGCGCCGAGGTGGACCGCGCCACGCGCTCGGCCGAAGTGCGTTCGCGCCTCGAGATGGGCAGCGGCAGGAGCCTGCGCATCGCGCCCGCCGAGACCGAGGCGTTCGTGCGTGCGGAGGTGGCCAAGTGGACGGGGCTGCTTCGCAAGGCGGGAATCGAGCCCGAGTGAGCGCATGCCGGACCTGCGGGACCAGCTTGCGATTTCCGCGCTCATGCAGGACTGGGCGCTCGCGCGCGACACCGGAGACTGGGGCAAGCTGCGCGCGACCGCGCACCCCGGGGCCGCGATGACCACGACCTGGTTCGACGGGCGATTCGAGGATTTCGTCGAATCCTGCGAGGCCTCCTTCAGCGAAGGATCGCGCTCGCAGCACTTCCTGGGCGGCACCGCGGCGGAAATCAGGGGCGCTCGCGCGATCGCGCAGACGCGCATGTCGATCAACGTGCGCTCGCAGTTGGACGGCGTCGAAGTCGACGCGACGTGCAGCGGCCGCTTCTTCGACCGGGTGGAGAAGCGCAATGGCGTCTGGCGCCTCTCCAGGCGCTCGGTGATCTACGAGAAGGACCGCATCGACCCGGTCGATCCGAATGCGAAGATCTCGCTCGACCCGGAGCTTCTGGCGCGCTTTCCGGAAGGCTACCGCCACCTCGCCTACCTGCAGACGAAGAACGGCGCGCGGGTGAATCCGAACCTTCCGACCGCGCGTGGCGAGGCGCTCGAGAAGCTGCTGGCCGAGGCGAAAGCCTGGCTCGGGGTGCAATTCTACAAGGAGAGATGAACATGAACGAGCTGCAGCGCTATCTGGTGGAGGAAGCGGTCGAGGACTACGAGGAGGGACGCCTCACGCGCCGCGAGGCGCTGAAGGCGATCGCCGGCATCACGGGCGCGGCGCTCGCGGCGCAGATGCTCGAGGCGCGCGCGCAAACCGCGCCGGCGGGCAAGGCCCCCGCGAGCTCGGCGCCCCTGGTCGCGCCCGACGATCCCTCGATCGTCGCCGGGATCGCCGAATTTCCCGGAGAAGGCGTGCGGCTTGACGGATACCTCGCGCGGCCCGCGGGAACGGGACGCCACGCCATCGTGCTCGTCTGCCACGAGAACCGCGGCCTCACGCGCCACATCGAGGACGTCGCGCGGCGCGTGGCGAAGGCCGGTTACCTCGGGCTCGCAGTGGACCTGCTCTCGCGCGAAGGCGGGACCGCCAAGCACGACTTCGACGCGATTCCCGGGATCCTCGGCAAGGCGGCTCCCACGCGCCACGCGCAGGATTTCAGGAGCGGCCTCGCGTATGCGAGATCGCTGCCCTGGGCGCGCGGAGACCGCGTCGGAATGACGGGCTTCTGCTTCGGCGGCGCAGTGACCTGGCGCGTCGCGGCGGGCTTGCCGGAACTGCGTGCCGCGGTGCCTTTTTACGGCGTGCCCGTCCAGGAGGGCGACGTGCCCGGTATCGGCGCGGCGGTGCTCGCGATCTACGGCGGGCTCGACGAGCGCATCAACCAGAACATTCCGGCGATCGAGGCGGCGATGGCCAAGCACGGCAAGACCTTCCGCAAGATCATCTACCCGAACGTGGACCATGCTTTCCACAACGATACCGACGCGCGCTACAACGCCGCCGCGGCAAAGGCCGCGTGGGGCGAGGCGCTCGCGTGGTTCGGGAAATACCTGGCGTAGCGATTCATGATGTCGAACGTCGATAGGAGGGGCGGAACATGGCAGCGTCTAGCGGAGGATGCGGACTTATCGCAGGGCCGGCAGGGACGCGCCATCGGGTCGACCTCGGCCGGCGCGACTTCCTGATCGACGCGCTCGCGGCGACCGCGGGACTCACCGGACTCGGCAGCTGCGCGGGGCCCGTCATGCAAGCGAGCGCCGACACTATCCTCATCAACGGCCGGATCGCGACGCTGGATCGGCGAGCGCCGGCGGCGAACGCACTCGCGATCCGCGGCGGCAACCTCGTCGCCGTCGGCTCCGCGGCCGAGATCGAGGGCCTGCGCGGTCCCGACACGCAGGTGATCGACGCGGGCGGGCGCACCGTCATCCCGGGCCTGAACGACGGGCACACCCACTTTATCCGCGGCGGATTGACCTACACGAACGAGGTGCGCTGGGACGGCGTGCCGTCGCTCGCCGAAGCCATGCGCCGCGTGCGCGAGCAGGCGCAGCGCACGCCTGCGCCGCACTGGGTGCAGGTGATCGGAGGCTGGACCTGGGCGCAGTTCGCGGAGCAGCGCCACCCGACGCTCGAGGAAATCAACGCCGCGACCGGCGACACGCCGTGCATGATCATGCACCTCTACGATCGCGCCTGGCTCAACCGCGCGGGGATCCGCGCGCTCGGCTGGACGAAGGACACGCCCAACATGTTCGGCGGCGCGATCGAGCGCGACGCCTCGGGCAATCCCACGGGCCTGGTGATGTCGACAACGAGCCTCGCGAGCCTGGTCTCGGTGTGGCTGCGCATCCCGAGGCTCTCTCCGGAAGACCAGATCCTCTCGACGCGCCACTTCATGCGCGAGCACAACAGGCTAGGCGTCACCAGCGTGATCGACGCTGGCGGCGGCGGCCAGAATTATCCTGACAACTACGCCGCGATCGCGAAGCTCGCCGCGGACGGGCAGATGACGCTGCGGATCGGGTATACGCTGTTCGCGCAGGCGCCCGGCAAGGAGCTGGAGAACTACACGGCCTGGGCCAAGCTCGTGAAGCTCGGCCAGGGGACAGACTACTACCGCATGATCGGCACCGGAGAGTACATTCTCTACGCTGCGGGCGACGTGGCCAACTTCGCCAAGGACTATCCGGTGCCCCCCGCGGGCGTGATGGAAAAAAATCTCTCGGCGGTGGTGAAGTTCATCGTCGAGCAGGGTTGGCCGTTCCGCCAGCACACGACCTTCGATGCGTCGGCGAGCCGCGTGCTCGACGTGCTCGAGCAGGTGAACCGCGAGATGCCGCTCAGGAATCTGCGCTGGGGCCTGGACCACTGCGAGGCGCTCAAGCCTGCGACGCTCGAGCGGCTCGCGGCCCTGGGCGGCTCGATCGACATCCAGAACCGGATGTCGCTCGACGGCGAGGCGTTCCTCAAGAAATACGGGGCGCAGGCCGCTGCCGACGCGCCGCCCGTCGCGCGCATCCGCGAGATGGGGATCCCGCTCGCCTGCGGCACCGACGCCAACCGCGCGACCAGCTACAACCCCTGGATCGGTCTGCACTGGCTCGTCACCGGCAAGACGCTCGGCGGCGCGAAGCTGCAGGGCGACCGGAACCTTCTCGATCGCAGCGAGGCGCTGCGCCTGTATACGACGGGCGGCGCGTGGGTCTCGGGCGAGGAGGGCAGGAAAGGCACGCTGGAGGTCGGAAAGTTCGCCGACCTCGCGATCCTCTCCGCCGACTACTTCAAGGTTCCGGATGACCGGATCAAGGACATCGAGTCGCTTCTCACCATGGTCGGCGGGAAGGTCGTATACGGCGCGGGTCCCTATTCGCGTCTCTCGCCGCCGCTTCCGCCGGTCTCGCAGGACTGGCTGCCGGTGCGCGAATACGGCGAGTACTACAAGCGCGGGCTCGAGGACGCGCAGAACCTGGCGCGCGCGCTGGCGCAGCCGCGGATGATCGCTGACGGAGGAGCGTGGGAGGCGTGCGGCTGCGGCGCCGTCTGAGGAGGAGCCTTATTGAACGGGGACGCTCATCAACTTGTATTCCAG
>DASPWT010000098.1:0-20170 GCA_035637655.1 Burkholderiales bacterium
CTACACCATGCCCCGGCCCATCCAGTTCCAGTGGAACACGCCGCCGAATACCATCGACACCACGGCCGCAAGGACCAGCAGGATGATCATGGCCGGTATTGCCGCGATCGCCCACTTGACGAGCAGGACCACCATGGACCAGAACGGGATCTTGACATCGACGACCACGACTTCTCTTGTTTCGCTCATTGGAGGCCTCTTGCGGGAAAATGAGAGGGTACACCGCCATGACTAAACCCGTCGCAGTGCGCATGCTCCTGGGGGATTACCCGGTCACCTTTGCGCTGAAGAAGGGCGAGGTGAAATCGTCTTCGGTGAGCCTGGACTTCGCCGACGTGAAGACGCCGAGCGCGGCGTTCAAGCGGGTGGTACGGAACCTCGAGTTCGATTGTGCCGAGCTTGCCATCGTGACCTTCCTCATGGCGAAGGCGCACGGCAAGCCGCTGGTGCTCCTTCCCGCGGTCGTGCTCGCGCGCTTCCAGCACCCCTACATCGTCTACAACATCGAGCGCGGGCCGCTCGCCCCCGCCGACCTTGCGGGGCGCCGCGTGGGCACGCGTTCCTACACCGTGACGACCTCGACGTGGCTGCGCGGCATCCTCGCCAACGAACACGGCGTCGACATCGACCGCGTGAAATGGATCACTTTCGAGGAAGCCCACGTCGCCGAATTCCGCGATCCGCCGTCGGTGGAGCGCGCGCCCGAGGGCAAGGAGCTGACGGCGATGCTTCTCGCCGGCGAGATCGATGCGGCGATCCTGCCTGCGGTGCCGACCGACCCGCGTCTGAAACCGCTCATCCACAACCCGGCGACGGCGGCCGAGGCCTGGCACGGGAAGTACCGAGCGCTGCAGATCAATCACATGGTGGTTGTGAAGGAATCCCTGTCGAGATCCGAACCGGAAGCCGTGCGCGAAATCTACCGGCTCCTGGCCGAAAGCAAGAAGGCGGCGAAGCTGCCCAAGCCGGGCGAATTCGACACCCATCCGTTCGGCCTCGAGGCGAACCGGCGCAGCCTCGAAGTCGTTATCGACACCGTCCATCAGCAGGGGATGATTCCGCGGCGCTTTGCCGTGGACGAGCTGTTCGACGACGTGACGCGCAGGCTGGGCTGACGAGAAGAGCGGAACACATGATCATCGATTGCCACGGCCACTACACCACTGCTCCGAAGCAGCTCGAGGAATGGCGCAAGCGCCAGATCGCCGGGCTGGCGGACGCGAAGCACGTTCCGGTCAAAGGAAGCCTGGGCATCAGCGACGACGAGATCCGTGCGAGCCTCGAAGGCGCGCAGTTGAAGCTGCAGCGCGAGCGCGGCACCGACGTCACCATCTTCTCGCCGCGCGCGATGGGCATGAGCCATCACATCGGCGATGAAACCACGAGCCGGCACTGGTCGGAGCACTGCAACGAGATGATCTGCCGCGTCTGCGCGCTCTACCCGGAGAAGTTCGTCGGCGTCTGCCAGCTGCCGCAAAGTCCAGGCGTTTCGCCGAAGAACTGCATCCCGGAGCTCGCGCGCTGCGTGAAAGAGTTCGGATTCATCGGCTGCAATCTCAACCCGGACCCTTCGGGCGGCTACTGGAAGGAACCGCCGCTCACCGACAAGTGGTGGTATCCGCTCTACGAGAAGATGGTCGAGCTCGAGGTGCCGGCGATGGTGCACGTGAGCGCCTCCTGCAATCCGGCCTTCCACGCGACCGGCGCGCACTACATCAACGGCGACACCACCGCGTTCATGCAGTTCATCACCGGTGACCTCTTCAAGGACTTCCCCACGCTCAAATTCATCATTCCGCATGGCGGCGGTGCGGTGCCCTATCACTGGGGCCGCTACCGGGGCCTCGCGCAGGACATGAAGCGTCCGCCGCTGAAAGAGCTGGTGATGAACAACGTCTTCTTCGATACATGCGTATATCATCAGCCGGGCATCGATCTGCTCTTGAAGGTCATCCCGGCGGACAACATCCTCTTCGCTTCCGAGATGGTCGGCGCAGTGAAGGGCGTGGACCCGGAGACCGGTTTCAACTACGACGATACCAAGCGCTACATCGACGCCGCCAAGGGCCTGAGCAAGGAGGCCAAGGAGAAGATTTTCCATGGCAACGTGAGGAAGGTGTACCCGCGCTTCGCGCCCCGACGCGGGAGTATCTCTTCACGCGGACCGGCGTCGATCCGGCCGGCCCGCGAGAAATAATTCTTCCCGAAAGGCGGTCCGCCGGGCAGGTTCCGCCGGCTTGGGTTATGCTTCGCCGGGGGAGGGCTCGTTCTTCGCGCAACGAAAGGGGGACCCTGTGTCAGGTTCGTTCTGGATGATCTGGCCCGGCAACGCGATGGCGTCCGCGCTGATCCTGTTCGCCATCGCCATGCCGTTCCTGTATGCCGCGCGCAAGCTCGTTCACGAACTGTTTCGCTCGATCGGCCATGCGGTCGGCGGCCCCCTGCGGCTGGGCGCGCGCTGGTTGTTTGCCACCGCGCGGGACATGAGGGAGCGCAACAAGGCGGTCCTTCTCGCGCACGGGGGCGAGGAAGTGGGGCAGCTCATCGAGCGCGAGTTCGAGCGTGTCGGCGTGCTCGTCACGCGCGACCTGGAAGGCTACCCTGCGCTTCAGCGCAAACTGCTCGATGAAATCACGCGCGTCGAGGAGGACTACAAGAAGTGCGGGGAAGTGCCGCCGCCGCCGCCCGACTGGGTCGAGGCCGTTTCCGGAATCGCGAAGATCAAGTCGGACCACAGCGAGATGGTCAAGAGGATACTCGAGGAGATCAAACGCTCGGTCGACAGCATCCACGCCAAAGCGCTCGAAGAGTACCGCCGCGCCTACCAGTCGCGGCACAAGATCCTGAATGGCTTCATGCCGTTCTGGCGCTCGCTCGACAAAACGCTCGGGCAGGTGGACAAGAAGCTGACGGGGCTGGAGAACACCGCGGCGGCCATCGACGCGCAGATGGCAAAATACGAGCAGATCAACAAGAAGACCGACAAGGCCGAGCACGCGTTGACGGTTTCCGCTTTTACCCAGTTCGCCATCGCAACCCTTGTGCTGCTCATCGCGGCGGGTGGCGCGCTCATCAACTTCAAGCTGATCGCGCTGCCGATGTCGGAGATGGTGGGCGCGGGCGACTACCTGACGGCGTCGCTGCGCACCTCCGAGGTGGCGGCGCTCGTCATCATCTTCGTCGAGGCGACCATGGGCCTGTTCCTGATGGAGTCACTGCGTATCACGCATCTCTTCCCGCGCATCGCCAACCTGAGCGAGCAAATGCGGCGGCGCATCCTGTGGATTTCGCTGACCCTGCTGGTGACGCTGGCGGGAATCGAGGCCGCGCTCGCGCTGATGCGCGACATGCTGATCGCCGACAAGCAGGCGCTGCTGCAGTCCCTGGCGAGCGCGCAGCAGGCGGCGCCCGTCGACCCGTTGCTCGCGCGCATTCCGACGGCCGGGCAGATGCTGCTCGGTTTCATCCTGCCTTTCGCCCTCGCCTTCGTCGCGATCCCGCTCGAGTCGTTCGTCTATTCGGCGCGCACGGTCGGCGGGGCAGTGCTCGTGATGCTGGTGCGCGTGTTGGCGTTCGTCGTGCGCATTCTCGGAAACTTCGTGCGGCAACTGTGCAGGCTGCTCACCATCCTGTACGACGTCACGATCGTGCTGCCGCTGCTCATCGAGCGCCTGGTGAAAGCTGCGCGCGGCGGCGCGGACGCGGAGCCCCACTCGCTGGATGCCGGCCGCAGGGCCGCAAAGTCCTAGGAGGCGACCATGATCAAGCGCCTGCTCCTCGCGTCGCTCGCGTTCGCATCGGCGGCGGCGGTGTCCTCCTGCGCCGATCAGCGCAGCCACACCCAGGCCGTCTACATGCTGGTCGATACCTCGGGAACCTACGCCCAGGAAGTGGGCAAGGCCCAGGTCATCATCAACTACCTGCTCGGCACGCTGCAGCCGGGAGATTCGCTCGCGGTGGCGCGGGTGAAGAGCCGCAGCTTCAGCGAGAAGGACATCATCGCGAAGGTCACCTTCGACAATCAGCCCTCGCGGGCGAACATCCAGAAGCGCGCCTTCAAGGATAAGATCGACAAATTCGTCAAGACCGTCGGCGGCAGCGCGTACACGGACATCACCGGCGGCCTCATCCAGGGCTCGATGTTCCTGAACGAGACGGGGGCGGGGACGAAGACCATCCTGATCTTCTCCGACATGCAGGAAGAGCTCGACAAGGCGACCATCCGCGACTTCCCGATCAAGCTGAAGGATATCCGCGTCGTGGCGCTCAACGTCGTCAAGCTCAAGACCGACAACATCGACCCGCGGCGCTACATGGGGCGGCTGGAAGCCTGGCAGAAGCGGATCGAAGGGGCCGGGGCGTCGGAGTGGCGCGTCATCAACGACATCGAGCGCCTCGACGCGGTCCTGGGAAGGGGCTAGCGGCCCCGCGCCGCGGCGCCCTTCGGGAGGCCGAACTACTCCCTCTTGAATTGCGCGCTGGCCTTCTCGAAAGCCTTGCGCATCGCCGCCCATGCCTCGTCAGCGCCGCGAGTCAGCTCCATCCAGGCGTCGCCCGAGGCCGCCTGCACCTTGCGCAACTGTTCCTTGGCCTGGTCCTGATGCTGACGGATCGCGGCGAGCTGCTTCTCGTACTCCGCGCGCATGCTCGCCTGCGCCTGTGCGGCCTGGCTTTCCCATTTCGCCATCTCGGCGTTCCATTGATCGAGCTGGGTCTTCAGCTTCGCGATGTATTCTTCACGCTTCGCTGTCATGTGGCCTCCTTGACCTGCGATGGAAGAAAGTTTGATCCCATATTACTCCGCTGCGGTCAGATCGTGACGCGCGTTCCGAGCTCGACCACGCGCTCCGGCAGCAACTTGAAATATTCCGCTGTCGCCGGGCTGTTGCGCTGCATCCAGCGAAACACCTCGCGCCGCCAGGTGAACAGCCCCGGCCGCGTCGCGCGCGCGATCGTGGACTTCCCGAGGAAATAGGTCGTCTGCATCGGCTCGAACGTGAGTCCGTGGCGCTCCAGGAGCTTCAGTCCCCGCGGCACGTCCGGCTCCTCCATGAACCCGTAGGAGAGCAGCGCCTGGTAGAGGCGCCCGCGCTCGATGACGCGAAGCTCCGTGCGCTCGGCATCAGCGAGCCGCGGCACGTCCGCGTCCACAATGGTGAGGAACACGACGCGCTCGTGCAGTACCTTGTTGTGCTTCAGGTTGTGCAGCAGCACCGGCGGCACCGAGCCGCTGTCGGGCGACAGATAGACTGCGGTTCCCTCGACGCGCGGGATGTCGGGGCCGAGCATCGCTGGGAAGGTTTCCACCGGGACGCGGATCTTGCCTTCGCGGGCGGCCACCACCGCTTCCGCGCGCTTCCACGTCGTCAGCATCGTGAAGACCACCAGGCCGCAGGCGAGCGGGAACCAGCCGCCTTCGGAGAATTTCATCGCATTGGCGGCGAAGAACACGAGCTCCACCACCCCGATCGCGGCGATGGCGGCAAGCAGATAGGGCCTTGCGCGGCTGCGCGACATGAAGGCGACGACGCCGATCAACACCGTGGTCAGCACCATCGTTCCGGACACCGCGACGCCATAGGCCGAAGCGATCGCGCTTGAAGACTTGAATTCGAGTACGAGCAGCACTACGAGCACGAGCATCGCCCAGTTGACGTGCGCGATATAGATCTGGCCGCGCTCCGATTCCGAGGTGTGCCGCACCGGGATGCGCGGCAGGTAGCCGAGACGCGTCGCCTGCTGCGTCATGGAGAACGCGCCCGAGATGGTCGCCTGCGAGGCGATTACCGTCGCTGCGGTGGCAAGCGCGACGAGCGGGAAGAGCAGCTCGGGCGGCGCGAGCAGGTAGAAAGGGTTCTTGATCGCCGCCGGATCACGCAGCACGAGCGCGCCCTGACCGATGTAGTTGATCATCAGCGCGGGGAAAACCATGCCGAACCACGCAAGCCGGACCGGATTCGCGCCGAAATGCCCCATGTCGGCGTAGAGCGCCTCCGCGCCGGTGATGGCGAGGAACACCGCGCCGAGCACGAGGAAGGTGAGCCCGGGGTGCTGCCAGGCGAAACCGAGTGCGTGGCGCGGATCGAGCGAGGCGAGCGCCGAAGGCGTCTGGGCGATCGAGACGCCTCCCAGCACCGCGAGCGCAATGAACCAGACCACCATGCAAGGGCCGAAGAGCTTGCCGATCGCGCCCGTGCCGTGGGACTGGATCGAGAAGAGTCCGAACAGGACGCCGACCGTGACCGGCACGACCCACTTATCCAGGGCGGGTGTTGCAACCGAAATGCCTTCCACCGCGGAGAGCACCGAGATCGCGGGCGTCAGGAGCGCGTCGCCGTAGAAGAGCGAGGCCCCGAAGACGCCACAGGTCGCCACCGTCCATGCAAACCGCGGGCGCGCGCGCACCGACTGCAAGGCGAGCGCGAGCAGCGCGAGGATGCCGCCTTCGCCGCGGTTGTCGAAGCGCAGCATCATCGTCACGTACTTGAGCGACACGATGAGCATCAGCGACCAGAACATGAGCGACAGCACCGCGAGCACGTGGGTTTCGCTGAGCGGCAGCCCGTGGGTGCCGCTGAAGGCCTGCTTGAACGCATACAAGGGACTGGTGCCGATGTCGCCGTACACGACGCCGAGCGCGGTGAGCGCCAGCGCGGCGAGAGTGCTCTTGCGAGGGGTTGAATTCGGGGGATTGCGGTTGTCGGCAGAGGTGGAGTTCATGACGGGCCCCTCTTGTGAGGAGAGGGCGCAAAGCATACTCTAGACATTGCTGCGTCGCAACAATGCCGGCGCACTTAAGGCATCGCTTTGATTCAGATAAGTAATCGGTGTGGGTTTTCTTGCTGAAGCGGTGCTCTGGCCCGAAATCAATTCGCCTTCACGCCTGCGGCGCGCAGCAGGCCGCCCAGCGTGGCGAGCTGCTCGCGCATGTAGGCGTCGAACTGCTCCGGGCTCATCGGCATCGGCTCGGCGCCGAGGTTCGCGTGCCGCTCGCGCACGTCCGGCGATTGCAGGGCGCGTGCGAATTCGCCGTTCAGCCGGTTGACGATGGCGCGCGGCGTCTGCGCGGGCGCAAGCACTCCGATCCAGAAATCGAACTCGGCGCCGGGCACACCTGCTTCGGCGATGGTCGGTACGTTGGGAAGGGTAGGCGCGCGTTTCGCGCTGCTTACCGCGAGCCCGACGAGCCGCCCTTCCCGGATCGGGGAGAGCGCCGCTGCGATCCCGAGGAACCCGAAATGCGTGCGGCCCGCGATGGTCTCGGACACCATCTCGGGCGCGCCTTTCATGGGGATATGCACGGCGTTGATTCCGGTGACCACACGGAATTTTTCGGCGTTCACGTGCGAGGCGCTGCCGACGCCCGCCGAACAGTAGTTCAGCTCGCCGGGTTTCGATTTAGCGAGCGCAATGAATTCCTGCACCGATCTCACGCCCAGCGTCGCCGGAACGAACATCACGCTCGGCAGATTGCCGAGAGGAATCACCCCGGAAAATTCTTTCAAAGAGTCGTAGGGCAGTTTGTCGTAGATCGCGGGATTGACGGCGTGCCCGGCGGAGACCACTGCGAGCGTGTAACCGTCGGGCGGGGACTTCGCCACCTGGGCGGTGCCGAGCGTGCCGCCCGCGCCCGGACGGTTTTCCACGATCACCGGCTGCCCGAGGCTCGCGGCGAGCTTGTCGCTCACGCTGCGCGCCATGATGTCGGTGACGCTGCCCGGGGTGAACGGCACGATGATCCTCAGCGCGCGCGATGGGTAGGGCGGCTCCTGCGCGAAGACCTGCGGCGCCAGCGCGAAGAGCGCCGCTCCTATGGCCAATGCTCGCCGGAAAATCATGAGGCCTCCTTCGTCGGATCGGTTTCTACGCCTCGGGCCCGGCGTACGCGCCGGCCGTGTGCGGAAACATCAGCTTGACGATCTTGAACTTCGAGATGTCCACCGTCGCGTCCATGTGCAGGAACACCGCCGCGTCGCGGAACAGCTTCTCGATTCCGAAGTCGAGCATGATGCCGTTGCCGCCGTGGAGTTCCACCGCGTGCTGCGTCACCTTGAAGACCTCCTCGGAAGCGAACAGCTTGACCATGTTGCACAGCTCTTCGGCGTCCGGCGCGCGCTCGTCCACCGCGCGCGCGGCCTCGTGAAGGAGGGCGCGCACCGCGCGCAGCTTCGTCGCCATCTCCGCCAGGCGCAGCGCGACCGCCTGGTGCTTGATCAGGATGCGCCCGCCCTGCACGTAGTTCTGCACGTACTCGGCGGTGCGCTCGAAGGCGGCGACGCCCACGCCGAGGTTCTTCGATGCCTGGATGATCTTGCCGGGACGGAAATAGACGCCGGTCTTTGCGAGCGCGTCGTTCTCGACGAGCAGGTGGTCCTTCGGCAGGCGCATGTCCTCGAACACCAGCTCGCCGTTGTTCATGAAGCGGCCGCCGAGGGTCTCGTTGCAGCGCGCGATGGTGAGGCCGGGCGTACCACGCGGCACGAGAAAACTGGAGGTGCCCTGCAGCATGCCCACGCCCGGCTTGGTGTTGGCGTACACGACGTACAGGCTCGCGTCGTAGCCGTTGCTGATGAACTGCTTGCGCCCGTTGAGTACCCACTCGTCGCCCTTCAACACCGCGCGCGTCTGCATCGCCGCCTCGGGCACGTTGTAGGGGAGCCAGCGGTCCGAAGCCCCGCGTGGCTCGGTGAGGCAGTGCGCGAGGAGAAACCCCGGGTCCTTCACGATGCGCGGGAACCAGAGCTCCTGCAGGTGACGCGGCGCGACGTTGCGGAGCAGCACCGACACCTTCCAGATCTGCACCAGCTTGTCGGAAAGCCCCGAGTCGCCCCGCGCGATCTCCTCCGAGATGAGGGCGAAGGTCTGCACCTCGTGCGCGGGATCGAGCGGCACGCCGCCGAACTCCTCGGGGACACCGAGCGTGCGGATTCCGATTCTGTCGGCCTGCTCGAGTATCGAGCGCGGCAGGCGCGCGTCCGGGTCCATCAGCCACTCGCGCTGCCAGTTCTGGCGAATGTAGGGCGTGACGAAATCGTTCACGAAGGCGCGGCAGCTTTCGCGCATCATCCGCTGCTCTTCGGACAAACTGCGGTCGATGGTGTCCATGACGAATGTCTGTAATGGGAGCGCCCAGTATACAGGCGCGAAGGGATTGGAAAAGCTCCCCCGGCCCGCCGCTAAGGATCTCGCGGAATGACGAGCGCTTCGCCGGTTTCGAGGAGGGATTTGAGGCTGCTCAAGATCTCCGGCCACCCTTCCCTCACAGTCTCTAGGGTGGGGCCCCCCTCCGGAAACTCGTCGTGAGTCACGCTGAGCTTGCACACCAATCCCATCGGCTCGATCTCGTAGGTCACGCGCGAGGGCTTGTCTTCGATGAACTTCGGCTCGAAGCTGTGCACCAGCTTCTTTCGCGGAATCACCTCGATCACCACGCCTTCCACACCCGCGCCGGGCCGCCCGTGCAGTTCGGCCCGGTGCATGTAGTCGAACCGGCCGCCTGGCTTGAGCTCGGCCTGGAGTTCGAGACCCACGTAGTACTGACGCGTAAATTGCGGCCGCGTGAGCGCATTCCAAAGCGCCCGTGGCGAGGTGCGGATGTAGATGACGTTGACCAGCTTGGTCTTGAGGACGCTCATCGCTGTGCGAAGTTTCGTATCGCCCGATCCGAAAATGCCGATTTTCATAAGGTTCTCCTGCACTTGTTGAACTCTAGCGCCGTTTCCTGTGCGTCAGCTGATCGGGGAACGAGCAGCCGGGCTTGACAAGCGAAGCGTCATGACTATAATATTCATATATGAATAAACCCGCGAAGCTGCGTTCCCACAACCCGGGCACCGCCGACGGCCAGATGATGTACTCGCTTGTCCGCGCTGCGCATGTGCTCGAGTCGCGCCTTGAGGAGGCCTTGGAGCAGGTCGGGCTGTCGTTGGCGAAATTCGGCGCACTTTCCCATCTGGTCAAGGAGGGCGAGCCGCTGAGCT
The DNA here is from genome assembly GCA_035637655.1 of Burkholderiales bacterium. Lineage (GTDB taxonomy): Bacteria > Pseudomonadota > Gammaproteobacteria > Burkholderiales > SG8-39 > VBDM01. The sequence continues at coordinate 9,981 of DASPWT010000098.1, forward strand.
TGAGCGAATGCGCCATGAAAATGACCTGCGTCCGCTCCAATATCACGCAGCTCGTGGACCGTCTCGAGGCGGACGGGCTGGTGCGCCGCGTGGAGGATCCCGAGGATCGCCGTGCAGTGAGGGCCGTCGTGACCCCGCTCGGCAAGGAGCGCCATGCCGCGGGCGTGCGACAGGTCGAGAAAGTGCAGGCGGAGTTCACCAGGACGCTTTCGGGCATAGACCAAGGTTCGCTCGAGCGCATGTTATCGGCGATTAGATAGGTTTTTTTTAACTGAATAGTGCATATATGAAAAATACAGCTGAGAAGCTTAATCCGCAAGCCTTTTTCCAACGCTCAAGAGATCACCTACTCCAGGAGAGCACCGTGAAGAACATTTTGTATATCGACGAAGCATTCCTGGCCGGTCGAGCCTTGCCGCCGGAAAAACGCAGCCCGGCTGAAGCCGAGACGCTCGCGGCATCGGACGCGCCGGTGGAGGAGCTCGCCGCTCCGAAATTCAAGCGGAGATCGGTCTTGAGCACTTTGTCGCGCACTCTTCTCAAAAGCGGGCTGTTCCTCGCTGCGATCCTCCTGGTGCCGGGCGCTCTGATTGGCGCGCCGCTTCTCTGGTGGCTCGGTCACCGCCGAAAAACGCCGCCGCAACCGACGTGGAAAGGATGCTCCTGACACAACGTTGTCAGCAGCTCTGGCGCAAGCTCAACTTCACTCTCTACCAACGGCTTATCGAAAGGCTTTGAACTCCATGCGCAACGCTCTCAAGACCGCGGCTCTCGTGCTCGCCCTTGCTGCGCCGGCTTCCCCCGCGGAGGAAGTGGCGCCGGATGCACTCGTCAAGACCATCTCGCTGGACGTGCTCGCCGCGATCCGCCAGGACAAGGACATCCAGGCCGGCAATCCGAAAAAGATCGCGAGCCTCGTCGAGGCGAAGATCCTGCCCCACTTCGATTTTGCGCATACGACCCGGGTCGCGATGGGCGCCAACTGGCGGCGCGCCAGCCCCGAGCAGCGCGAGCAGCTCGTTCGGGAATTCAGGACGCTTCTCGTACGCACGTATTCCATGGCACTCGTCAACTACCGCGACCAGGTGATCGAGTTCCGGCCGTTGCGCGCCCAGCCCGGCGATGCGCAAGTCACCGTCAGATCCGAAGTCAGGCAATCGGGGGCTCAAGCGGTTTCCATCGATTACGAGATGGAGAAAACCGCCTCGGGATGGAAGGTGTACGACGTCAAGATCAGCGGCGCGAGCCTCGCCGCCACTTACCGCGACATCTTCGCCGAGGAAGTCCGCAACCACGGCATCGAGGGCCTGATCGATTCTCTGTCGAACAAGAATCGCCAGAACGACGCGCGGCCCGCGTCCGTCAACACTTAAGAAAACGGGCTTCACGCCCACCCTAACCGAAAGAAGGGAGTAAGACTATGAAGATCAGAAGCTTCCATTTGGCTGCCGCTTCGGCATTGTCAATCGCAGTCGTTGCGCCACTCCTCTCCGGCTGCGAGCCTGCCAATTCGCAACCGCACGGAGGCACGCCGCCCCCTGAAGTTGCGATCGTAACGGTGCAGCCACAATCGGTGCCGGCGACGTTTGAATACGTCGGCCAGACCGCCGGCTCGCGCGAGGTCGAGGTGCGCGCGCGCGTGACGGGCATCGTCCTGAAACGCAACTATCGCGAAGGCGCGTCGGTCGTGCAGGGGCAGTCGATGTTCACCATCGATCCGGCGCCCTTTGAAGTGGCCGCTGCGCGAGCCGAAGCCGCGCTCGCCAGCGCCGAGGCGAAGCTTGCGCAGGCGAAGCGCAACAGCGCGCGTCTGAAGCCGCTGTTCGAAATCAAGGCCGCCAGCCAGAAAGATTACGACGACGCGGCTTCGGCGGAGCAGGTGGCCGAGGCCGAGGTCAAGACGGCGCGCGCCAATCTCGCGGATACACGGCTCAGCCTCGGTTACACCCGGGTCGAGGCGCCGATTGCGGGCATCGCCAGCCGCGCGCAGCGCTCCGAAGGGAACTACGTGTCCGGTCCGGAGGTGCTGCTCACCACGGTATCGCAAATCGATCCGATCTACGTTCTGTTCGGCGTCTCAGACGAGGAGCGCGTCAGGCTCGCCCGCGAGGTCGACGCGGGACGCTTGGTGCTGCCCCGCGATGGGCGGTTCGAGGTGACGGTCAAGCTCGCCGACGGCAGCGTGTACAAGGAAGCCGGCAAGCCCAACTTCACCGACGTGCGCGTCTCCGGAAACACGAGCACCAGCGAAGCGCGCGCCGAGCTGCCCAATCCCGCGGGCTTCCTGCACCCCGGCCAGTTCGTGCGCGTCACGTTGAAAGGCGCCGAGCGACCTGCTGCGATCCTGGTGCCGCAGCGCGCGGTGCTCGAAGGTCCGAAGGGCAAGTTCGTCTATGTCGTGAACGCCCAGAGCAAGGCCGAGCCCCGGCCGATCGAGCTTGGCGACTGGCAAGGCGAGGCCTGGATCGTGACTGCGGGTCTCGCCTCGGGCGATCGCGTGATCGTGGACGGAGTCATGAAGATCGGCCCGGGATCGCCCGTGGCAGTCGCGGAATCGCGGCCCCAGGAAACCGACGCGACGCCCAAGGCGGAAGGCCGCGCCCCCGTCATCGCGCAAAAGTAAGAGGAGCCGCCTCATGTTCTCTCGTTTTTTCATAGATCGCCCGATCTTCGCGGCGGTGCTTTCGATCTTCATCGTGATCGCCGGCCTCGCCGCGATGCGCAACCTTCCGATCGCCCAGTATCCGGAGATCGCGCCGCCGGTCGTGACCGTCACGGCGAGCTACCCGGGCGCCTCGGCCGGCGTGATCGAGCAGACGGTGGCGGCGCCGCTGGAGAACCAGATCAACGGCGTCGAGCACATGATCTACATGAGCTCGACCTCCACCTCGAACGGCCAGGTGCAGATTCGCGTCACCTTCGATATCGGCACCGACATCGACCGGGCCGCCGTCAACATCAACAACCGCGTCAGACAGGTCGAGCCGCGGCTGCCCGCGGACGTGCGCCGGCTCGGCGTCACGGTGGAAAAGAGCTCCTCGTCGTTCCTGCTGGTGACCGCGTTCTACTCGCCCGACGGGCGCTACGACGATCTGCACATCAGCAACTACGTCACGCTGAACGTGCTCGACGTGGTGAAACGCATCCCCGGCACGACCAACGTGCAGATCTTCGGTGCCAAGGATTACGCGATGCGGATCTGGGTCAAACCCGACCGCTTGACGCAGTTGCGGCTCACGACGGCGGACCTGGTCGCCGCGCTGAACGAGCAGAACGCGCAGTTCGCCGCGGGCAAGATCGGGCAGACGCCCGCAGGCGGCCCGCAGGAACTCGTCTATACGATCACCACCCAGGGCCGGCTCGCCGATCCGGGCGAGTTCGAGAACATCATCGTGCGCGCCAATCCGGACGGTTCGACGCTGCGTCTGAAGGACGTCGCGCGCGTCGAGCTGGGCTCGAAGGACTATGACTTCATCGGTCGCGTCAACGGGAAGGAGGCGGTGTTGGTCGGGGTTTTCCTGCAGCCCGGCGCCAATGCGCTCGAAGTCTCCAACAACGTCAAGAAGACGGTGCAGACGCTCTCCGCGCGCTTTCCCGACGGGCTCACCTACTCGGTTCCGTACGATACCACGCGCTTCGTAGAAGTATCGATCCGTGAGGTGTTGAAGACGCTGGCCGAGGCGATGCTGCTCGTCTTCCTTGTGGTATTTCTCTTTCTGCAGAACTGGCGCGCGACCTTGATCCCGTTCGCAGCGGTGCCGGTCTCGCTGATCGGCACTTTCGCCGGGCTCTATCTGCTCGGCTATTCGATCAACACGCTCACCTTGTTCGGGATGGTCCTCGCCATCGGCATCGTCGTGGACGACGCCATCGTGGTGCTCGAGAACGTCGAGCGCATCATGCACGAGGAGAACCTGGATGCGCGCGAGGCTGCCGTGAAGGCGATGCGCGAAGTGACGAGTCCGATCCTCGCCATCGTGCTGGTGCTGTGCGCGGTGTTCGTTCCGATCGCGTTTCTCGGCGGCCTCACCGGCGAGCTCTACCGCCAGTTCGCCGTCACCATCTCGATCGCGGTGGTGATCTCGGGGGCTGTCGCGCTCACTGTCACGCCGGCCCTGTGCGTGCTGATCCTGAAGCGCGGGCACAGGCAGCCCGGACGATTTTTCAGCCGGTTCAACGACTGGTTCCACCGCGTGACCGGACGCTATACCGATGGCGTCGCGTGGATGATCCGCCGCGGCGGGATCGGGATAGCGCTGTTCGCGGGGATGGTTGCACTCGCGGTTGGGTTATGGCGCATCACGCCGGGGAGCCTGGTGCCAGACGAAGATCAGGGTTACTACATCGCCGCGGTGATTCTGCCCGATGGCGCAACGCTCGAGCGCACCGACCGCGTAGTGACCGAAGTGGTGGAGGCGATCCGGTCCAACCCGGCCAACGAAAACGCGATCGCGTTCACCGGATTCGATTTCATCGGCGGCGGCTACCGCAACAACGCCGCGACGATCTTCGTCACGCAAAAGCACTGGGACGAGCGCTCTGTTACCGCCTCGCAGCTGGCGGGCGAGCTCTTCATGAAGACCGCGCGCATCAAGGAGGCGCTGGTGCTTGCCTTCAACCCGCCGCCGATCTTCGGGCTCGGCACGGCGGGTGGCTTCGAGTTCTACATCCAGAACCGCGGCGAAGGCGGGCCGAAACGCACCGCCGAGGCGCTGCAGCAGTTCCTCGCGCGCGGCAGCAAAGAGCCGATGCTCTCATTCGTCAACACTTTCTGGCGCGCGAACGTGCCGCAGCTCTACGTGGATCTGGACCGCGACAAGGCCAAGGCACTCGGTGTTCCGATCGACACTCTCTACGGGACGCTCGCCGCCACCTCCGGCACCTACTACGTCAACGACTTCAACAAGTACGGCCGCACCTGGCAAGTGCTGATGTCGGCCGAGCCCGCCTACCGCAAGCGCCCCGACTCGATCGGCGAGATCTACGTGCGGTCCCAGAAAGGCGAGATGGTGCCGCTCGGCGCGCTCGCCAATGTCCGCTATTCCTCGGGGCCGGACTCGCTCGACCGTTTCAACAACCTGCCCGCGGTAAAGCTGATCGGGCAGGGCGCGCCCGGCGTGTCATCGGGCCAGGCGATCCAGGTCGTTGAAAAAATCGCCGACGAGGTGCTGCCGCCGGACTTCAGCTACGACTGGGGCGGGGCTTCGTTCCAGGAGAAGCGATCGAGCGGCACTTCGCTGATCGCGCTCGGGCTCGCCGCCGTGATGGTTTTCCTGATCCTTGCGGCGCAGTACGAAAAATGGTCGCTGCCGCTGTCGGTGCTGCTGGCGCTGCCGTTCGGCACGTTCGGCGCGCTCGCTGCCGTGTGGCTGCGCGGATTCACCAACGACGTGTATTTCCAGATCGGGCTGGTGACCTTGCTCGGCCTTGCCGCGAAGAACGCCATCCTGATCGTCGAGTACGCGGTGCTGAAGCACCACGAGGGCTTGTCCACTGCGGCGGCGGCTCTCGAAGCGGCACGGCTGCGCTTCCGTCCGATCCTGATGACCTCGCTTGCATTCATTTTCGGCGTGCTGCCGCTCGCGATCTCGGTGGGCGCCGGCGCGGGCGCGCGCCGTTCCGTCGGGACGGGCGTCATGGGCGGGATGATGGCGGCGACGTTCCTCGCGATCTTTTTCGTGCCCCTGTTCTTCAAGCTCATCACCGACCGCAGGCTCTCGGAGCGCCGCACCGCGTCGGAACTGCGCAACGAGATCGAGCGCGAACGCACGCGCCACACGCTCGACATTCCACACCACGTTCCGCTGAAGACGGAGGACGGCCATGCGTAAGCTTTCTGCTTTGGGACTCGCATTGCTGCTGGCCGCCTGTGCAGGCCTGAAGCCGGATTACACGAAACCTGCGGTCGATCTGCCGGCGGGCTGGCGCGATGCGCCGGCCGATGGAGTGCAGGCCCGGGACGCGCGCTGGTGGAAGGTGTACGGCGACCCGGTGCTGGACGGCCTGATCGACGAAGCGCTCGCCCACAACGCCAATCTCCTGCTCGCGATCGCCCGCGTCGACGAAGCGCGCGCAGCACTCTCCGCGACAGCGGCCGATCAGCGGCCGCAAGTCAACGCCAGCGCGAGCCGCAGCCGCACGCGCACCTCGCAGCGCGGCCCGACGCCGCTGCCGCCCGGCTTCAATCCAGAGAGCAATGACACCCGGGCAGCGGTGGGCGTCTCCTATGAGATCGACCTGTGGGGCCGGCTGCGCAACGCCACGCAGGCCACGCGCGCCGAGCTGCTCGCTACCGAAGCCGCGCGCGAGACGGTGCTCATCGCACTGACCTCGGATGTGGCGCAGGGCTATTTCGCGTTGCGGGCGCTCGACGGGCAGATCGCTGCCACCCGGCGCTCGCTCGCCGCCCGCAGCGAAGCGCTCGGGATGCAGAAGAGGCGCTTCGAGGTCGGCGATATCTCCGAATTCGATTACCGGCAGCTCGAAGCCGACGTCGCCGCCGAACGCGCGCTGTTACCGGTACTGGAGCTGCAGCGCGCACAGCAGGAAAACGTGCTTGCCGTGCTGCTCGGCAAGAGCCCCCGAGCGATCTACGAAGGCACGCTAGAGGCAGGAAGCGACCCCGAAGGCGAGACGGTTGCGATCGTCGTGCCGGCGGGTCTGCCCTCGGACCTGTTGCTGCGCCGGCCGGACCTGGTTCAGGCCGAGCAGACGCTCATCGCCGCCAACGCCCGCGTCGCGGTGGCGCGCGGCGCCTACTTTCCCACGGTGTCCCTCACTGGCTATCTGGGAAGCGAGAGCGTGGCGCTGTCCGATTTATTCACCGGGCCGGCTGGAATCTGGCAGGCGGCCCTCGCAGTGGGCCAGCCGATCTACGCGGGCGGGCGCCTCGACGCGCAACTGCAGGCCGCCGGTGCGCGCGAACGCCAGGCGCTCGCCCAGTACCAGCTCGCGATCCAGAATGCCTTTCGCGAGGTGCGCGATGCGCTTGTGGCGCAAGCCAAAGCGCGCGAGCGGCTCGAGGCCGAGAGTGAACGCGTGACGGCGTTGAGGACGACGCTGCGCTTTGCCCGGCTTCGCTATCAGAACGGCATGACCGGCCAGCTCGAGGTGCTCGACGCCGAACGCAACCTGCTCGCCGCCGAGCAGAACCGCATCGACGCGCTTCGCGCGCAGCGCGCGGCGATCGCCGATCTGTTCAAAGCGCTGGGCGGGGTGTGGTCATAGGCGAGCGCATCGTGGGCACCGTCTCCGCATGCCGGTTCGGAGCCGCGTCGGCTTGAGCGCGTGAGCTCAGAAGCTGATCGCAAGATGCAGGAAGCGGCTCGTGAGGCGCTCGAATCCTTCAAGGCTTTGCGGCGCGGCGGGCCGCGCGGCGATCACCGGCTTTTTGCTAGGTGTGGTGCTTTCCCTCAGCGCGCCGTCTTACGCGCTGGACGAAGCCAGGGCGGACTTGCGGTTGTCCGTGTCCGAGGACTTCGTCCATGCGCCCGGTTCCATGGTGGTCTCCGCGCGCTACGGCGGCAGCTGGGGTGCGAGGCTCGGATTCTGGGCGCGCGATTCGCGTGTTCAGCCCGGCGCGCCGAATTTCTTTGTCGGCATCGATCACGTGTGGACCTATTCGAAGTGGCGGGCGGGATTCGGCGCAGTCTGGATCGACGAGTTGAACGATCTCAACGGCACGCACTTGGATTTCGATGTCTCGCTCGGATACGATCTGTCGAGCCGTGTTTTCGTCGAATACCGGCATCATTCGCACGGACGGAAGCTTGGAATCAGCAAGAACGCGTCCAACGACGGATGGAACCTGATCGGCGCCGGTCTCATTTTTTGATCGCATAAGCTTGCCACGCCGAGCCCGGCTCAGAGTCGGACGTTTCCTGCCTTTCCGAGAACTTCCGGATTCACGACGTTGATCGGCGCGCCCGCGGCGTACGCGTTGATCTGGTCGAAGATCTCGGCGAACGCGATCTCGTGATCCTCGCGTGTGACGTAGCCGAGGTGGGGCGTGCATATCACGTTGTCCATGTTGAGCAGCGGATGGCCGGTGTCGCGCAGCGGCTCTTCTTCGTAGACATCGACCGCCGCCTTGCCCGGGCGCCCCGCCTTGAGGGCGGCGACGAGCGCCCCGGGCTCGATCAGCGGCGCGCGGCTGGTGTTGACGATCAGGGCGGTCGGCTTCATCCGGGCGAGGTCGCGAGCGGTCACAATGCCGCGCGTCGCATCGAGCAGGCGAAGGTGCAGCGAAATCACGTCGCATTCCTCGAAGAACGCCTCCTTGCTGCCCGCGACGGCGTGACCGTCGGCACGCGCACGCGCCTGCGACGCTTCGCGCGCCCATACCAGGACCTTCATGCCGAAGGCCTTTGCGTATCCCGCCACGACGGCTCCGATCCTGCCGTAGCCGAATACCCCCAGGGTCTTTCCGCGCATCGTGCTGCCGACGCCGATCTGCCACTTTCCGGCCTTGAGGGAGTCCATCTGCCGCGGAATCTCGCGCAGCGCGGCGATTATCAGTCCCCATGTCAGCTCCGCGGTCGCGTAGGACGGGCTGCCGAAATGCTGGTTCGAGGACAGGACGATGCCGAGGCGCGTGCAGGCATCGACGTCGATGTGCGGGTAGATGCTGCGCTGGCTGATGAGCTTGAGCCTGGGCAGGCGCACGAGCAGGGGCGCGCGGATCTTGGTGCGCTCGCGGATCAGCACCAGCGCCTCGGCGTCTTTCAGGCGTCCGGCCAGCGCATCGGTGTCCTGGACGTGATCGTTCCAGATCGTGACTTCGTGGCCGGCCAGTTTGCCAAAAGCATTCAGCGTGCGCAGCGTGTCGTGATAGTCGTCGAGTATGGATATTTTCATGATTGCCGAGAATTAATGGGGGTCCGACCCCCAGGCTGTTTTCCTTGAATCAGGGTGCTGACGCGCACAGTATGTACGGTCGCCAACGTACGGAAAAGTGGAAGTATTTTCACTATTTGCTTGCCAACGGCGCCCGTACCCCCCATATTAGCGGCATCGAATTCGATTTGGGTCGGTCCGCAGTATCCCTCGGGGTGCCGCCTTTCTCCCACGGATAATTTGATGCCGCGCACGCGTTCGTGCGCGGTGGCGTCATCTATGGAGTTTCGCGCCTTGCGGGCTCCGCTCGCAGGAAGATCCTGAGCCGGAAGGAGTATCGGCATGACAAAAGAGGCGTTGATTGAAATGGAAGGCACCGTCAACGAGGTGCTCCCGGATACGCGCTACCGCGTGACGCTGGAGAACGGGCACATGGTGATCGCCTACGTGGCGGGCAAGATGCGCAAGCATCGGATCACCATTCTTGCGGGGGACAGGGTCAGCCTCGAGCTGACGCCCTACGATCTGACCAAGGGGCGCATCAACTTCCGGCACAAGGACGAGAACCCGGCGGTGCGGCTGCCCGCGCGCCGACCGCAGTACCGGCGGCGCTAGGCGGCGGAGTTCATGAGGAGGAAAGGAATGAAAATCCGAACGCTCGCTTTTTCGGCTCAGGCACTTGCGCTTGGCGCGCTGCTCGCGGTTTCTCCGTTGTGCGTTGCAGCCGACGCCTCGGGCGGCAAGACCACCGCGAAGGACATCGCCAGGGAGGCTGGCGAGACCGGCCGGGCGATCAAGGACTACACGATGGCGCAGCGGGACGAGGCCGTCAAGCAGGCGAAGGCCGCGCTGGATGACGTCGACGCGCGCATCCGCCGCATGGAAAGGAAGTTGGACAACGAATGGGACAAGATGGATAAGGCCGCCCGGAGGAGATCCCGCTCGACCCTGGACGCGCTGCGCAGGGAACGCGGCGAGCTCGCCGAATGGTACGGCGGACTCAAGCACAGCTCCGCGGAATCGTGGGAGCAGGTCAAGGCCGGCTTCATGAAAAGCTACGAAGTACTGAAGGAATCCTTCGCCAAGGCGAGGAAGGAGCTCTAGCCCGCGCCGGGTGAAAACGCCCGTGCCCGCTCCCAGGGCCGAACCGCGGCTGCCGGCCATCATCGCGCTGCTTGCCGTAGGAGGCATCTACACCGCGCTGCCGTCTTTCCTCACCTTGGGTCCGCGCTGGCTGCTTCTCGCGGTGGTGGTGATTCTGCTGATACCGACGGTGATCTCTTACCGCACCGGACGTCACGGCCTCAATCGCGTGCTGGGGCAAGTGGTCAGCGCGGTCATCACGCTTGCCCTGG
>DASPWT010000099.1:0-8888 GCA_035637655.1 Burkholderiales bacterium
GCACCGGCCCGAAGGCGCCGTTGTTGCTCGTGATGCCGAACGCCAGCTCGTGCATGTTGGCCTTGCCGAAGACGATGCCGCCGGCGCCGAGCAGCGCATCGACGACGCGCGCGTTCGCCCGCGGGCGGTTGCCGATCAAGCTCGGCGTTCCGGCCGTGGTGGGCAGCGTCGCGGTGTTGATGTTGTCCTTGATGAGCAAGGGCAACCCGTGCAGTGAACCCAGGCGGCCCCCATGAGCCCGCGACTTGTCGGCGGCCCGGGCCGCTTCCAGGACCTGGTCCAGGTCCTGGGCGATCAGCACGTTGAGATGCTTGAGCGAGAGGGCCCGCGAGAGCAGGATCGCTGCATAGGTCTCGGCGCGGAGATCTCCGGCAGCCATCGCCGCCACGGCTTCGGTGGCCGTGAGCTCCAATACCTCGTCCCGTCCAGCCGTTTCTCGCGGCGTGTCCGCCCAAGCCCAGCGCGAACCGGCCAGCCCGCCGCTTGCCCCGGCCCCTATGAGAAACTTCAGGAACCGCCGTCGCATCGAATCAATCGCGCCATCCAGGATTGTGCCGACCCCGGCGGCGCCAACGCGCTTCAGAATGTTCCGCATGGTGTCTCCCCCTATCGGAATGCCACGAAGGCGAACCCGATTGTGACGATCGAATGTTGGGGGTCCGTGACGCGCGCTGGTCCGACCGAACTAGGATTTATCTCGGGTCAATATTTTTTTCCAGAAAATGACTGAGCGGATCGGGCCTGTACTCCCCGAACGGTCCGCGCTCCGCGTACCCCGCGTGACGGTAAAGGGCGAGCGCCTCCGCCTGATGGATGCCGGTCTCGAGGCGCATGCACTCGAGACCCTCCCGCGAGGCCTGCTCCTCGATGCGCTCGAGGATCGCGCGCCCGAGTTTCTGCCCGCGGGCCTCGGGATGCACGAACATGCGCTTCACTTCGCCGTAGCCGGCTGGATCGATGCGCAGCGCGCCGCAGCCGAGGGCCTCGCCCTCGCGCCGCGCGACGAAGAAGCGGATGTTGGGCGCACACAGCGTGTCGATGTCGAGGATGTGGTTGCTTTCCGGGGGATAGAGCGACTCGAGAAAGGCGTCGAGCGCGGCGAGGAGCCGCATCACGTCGTCCTGGCGCGGGCTTTCAAGCCGGATGGCCGTCTCCAATCTGCTTCGCCTCCCGCCCGAGTATACGTCGGAATTCCGAGCGCTCGGTCATGCAAGAGATCGAAGGCATGCGATGATTTTTCCGGGAGCCGTGTCGAGCGCCTCCCGCGCGTAGCGGTCCGCGAGGCTGTTCATCCCCGCCAATATCGACAGCGACACCGTGATGGCGGCGATCGCCGCCGCCAACCGTTCCCCTTTACCGACCGTTCCGAACGTCCCCATGGCTGTAACCTTTTAAAATAGTTTAGACAGTTACAGCTTAGTATGGCACAATGTAACCTGTCAAGTCTTATTTAGAGGTTACACTGTGGCCGGATCGACCGCCTTTCAGCGTTCCAAAGGCAAGCTCTACGCGGAGACGTTTCGCTGTCGTGGGGGCGCCCTGTGCCTTGATTTCTGCAATTCCGGGCAGAGCGCCAGGGGGCCCTCCGGGACCGAGTGGATCGCCGGGTTTCCCGATCTGGTCGACTGGCTCGAAGCTGCGGAGGCCGTCACGGGGGGCCAGGCGGCCCGGCTTCGCAAAGGCGGCGCGGTATCGCCCCGCGCCGCAACCCGGGTATGGCGCCGGGCGATCAAGTTTCGCGAAGCCCTGTTTCGCGTTCTGAACGCAAAGGCCGAAGGCGCCGCCGTTGCGCGCGAGGACCTCTCGGACATCGAGGCGGAGCATGCGCGCGCGGTGTCGTTCGCCCGTCTCTCCCCGGCCGGAGAGGGGTATGCGTGGTCGCTCGATCCGTCGGCCGCAGCGCTCGACGCCGCGATGCAGCCGCTGGTCGAATCGGCGGTGAGCCTGCTCACCTCGGCGAAGCTCGAGCGGCTGCGCCGCTGCGGAAATTCAACCTGCTACTGGCTGTTCATCGACGAGACCCGGAACCACAGCCGGCGCTGGTGTGAAATGGCGAGCTGCGGGAACATCCTCAAGGTGCGCCGCCACCGGGAGAGGGCGCGCAGCGCCGCACTCTGAAATCAGGATGCGCGGCTCAAACGGATCGCCCACAAACGCGCCAGGGCGGCGGCGCCGTCCGTCCCTTGCACGGTCCTGAGGATCTGGATCGCCTTCTGATTCTGGCCTGCCAGATGGTAGGCGTACCCCAGCTCGAGCTTCGCGTGTTCCAGCCGCCTGAAGGCCTTGGCGTCGCGGATCCCCTTCTCCATCAACGCGAGCCCTTGCTCCGGCTTGCCGAGCAGGACGTAATTGAAGCCTTCGTTGAACAGGGCCCTGCCGTCCTTGGCGGCACCCGACTGCGACCCGTCGCGCGCGAGGGCCTTCTTGTCCTCGGCGAGGTTCCTCGCCGCCATGTCCTTCAAGCGCCTGTGCCGCGCGGCTTCGGCCCCGGTGCCCAGAACGCCGGACGCGTAGCCCTTGTCGATGATCCTGACCGCCTCCATCGGGAATCCGTCCTGCAGCGAGAGCTGCGCGGCGTCCAGGTACTCGTCCGCGCCGCGCATCGTGCCGGTCTCGATCTTGATGCGGGCCACGTCGAGGGCGAGCCGCTCGGAGAACCCGGGGCGCGTCGCGATGCTGTAAATGACGCTGAGCCAGTAATCCCGCTTCGGGTAGTGGGCGACCAGCATTTCCATCGCCTTGCCGTAGCACGCGGCGTCCTTGATCTGCGCGCAGGAATTCGCGAGCAGCTGCAATTGCTCCTCGGCGGGCGCCTTGTTCTCGCGTTCCTCGGCCTCGAGGTCCTTCAGCAGCTCCCTGGCCGCGCCCGCGAAGTCGTTGCCCAGGTAAAGAGCCTGGACGTAGATCGTGCGCACCGACTTTTCCGTGCCGCCGTCTTTGAAGTAGCGCGCCGCCAGCTCGGTGGTCTTTGCGTAGTTTTTCGTCAGGTAGTACTGGCTGGCGGCGGCTGCGAGGAACTGCCGCCTTTCCCCCTCGGGCGAGGCCGGCGAGGCCGCCACGTTCTCGAAGGCGCGGGCCGCGATCGATGGCTCCCCCGCCGCGGCCGCAGCCTGCCCCAGGACGCGCTCGACCAGGTAGTTCTCGTACGGCGTCCTGTCGCCGACGGCCTGCGCTTCGCGCATCTTGGCGAGCGCTTCCTTGCCCTTTTTGGATTTCAGGAGCTCGATCGCGGCCTGGATGGGCTTGCCGATCTCGGGTCTTACCGTCTGGCCGCCCGCGCCGGGCTCCTGGGCGAGCGCGCTCGCAGCGACCAACGCGATCGAGCAAAGACCGATGGAGCAAAGACGCATGAAGCAAAGGCGGGCAAGCATGGGACTTGCGGTTCGGGGCTTCAGCGGAAGAACTGCTCGTTGCCGATCAGGCCGATTTTTGTCATCCCCAGACGCTGCGCCGAAGCCATCACCATCGCCACGCTCTCGTATTTGACCAGCTTGTTGGGGCGCAGATGCACCTCCGGCTGAACCGGCATTTCGGCGGCCGCGCGCAGCCGCTGCTCGAGCTCCTGACGATCTTGCAGGACCCGCCCGTTCCAGATCAGGGTGCCGTCGAAATCGACTTCGATGGTCACCACCTCGGGCGGGACCGGCGGGGGCGGCGGAGAGCCGACCGGCATGTTCAGCTTGACCGCGTGCGTCTGGATCGGGATCGTGATGATGAGCATGATGAGCAGAACCAGCATCACGTCGATCAGCGGGGTCGTATTGATGTCCACCATGACATCCGGGTCACTCGTCCCGCCGCCGCTTCCGATTTTCATGGCCATGAGCGCGTCACCCCGCCTGCCGCGAGCCGTTCCGCGCCGGCGGCTCCGTGATGAAACCGATCTTCAGGATGCCTATGCGCTGGCACGCGAACACCACCCTGCCGATGGATTCGTAGCGCGCCTCCTTGTCGCCGCGAATGTGGATTTCCGGCTGGGGCTGCCGCACCGCGACTTCCCTCAGCCTGGCGAGCAGCATCGGTTCCTCCGCGACGAGCTGGTTGTTCCAGAACACGTCGCCGTCCTTGTTGACGGCGATGACGATGTTCTCGGGCTTGGTCTGGGTCGGCAGATTCCTTTCCTTCGGCAGCTCGACGGCTACGCTCTGGATGACCACCGGGATCGTGATGAGGAAGATGATCAGCAATACGAGCATCACGTCCACGAGCGGGGTCGTGTTGATATCCGAGACGAGATCGTCCTCGGCGTCCGGGCTGCCGACCGTCATGCTCATGATTCGGAGTCCGCGCGCGTGCGGCCGCCGCGGCCCAAGAGCGACATGTGGACGCCTCCGCCGAAGTGCCGGATGAGCTCCATCGCCACTCGGTTGCGTCGCACCAGCCAATTGTAGCCAAGCACCGCCGGCACGGCCACCGCCAGACCGAGCGCCGTCATGATCAGCGCCTCGCCCACGGGGCCGGCGACCTTGTCGATCGACGCCTGCCCCGCGATGCCGATCGCGGTGAGCGCGTGGTAGATGCCCCACACGGTCCCGAACAGGCCGACGAACGGCGCGGTCGAGCCCACCGTCGCGAGGAACGCGAGACCGCTCTGCAGGCGGTTGCCGATGACGTCGATCGCCCGCTGCAGGGCCATGCCGGCCCAGGTATTGAGGTCGAGCTGCTTGGTCTTCATGGTGGCGTGGTGCTCGGCCGCGAGCCAGCTCTTCTCGGCGACGAACCGGAACGCGCTGTCCTCGCCGAGCGTGGCGACGCCCTCCTGCACGGAGTGCGCGTGCCAGAATTTCTCGTCGGCTTCCTTGGCATCCTTCAGCATCCTTCTCTGCTCGAGCACCTTGATGACGCCGATGTACCAGGAGCCGATCGACATGATCATGAGTATGATCAGCGTGCCCCTGGCGACGAAATCCCCCTGCCGCCAGAGCGCTTCCAGGCCGTAGGGGTTCTCCACGGCTTCGGTCGTCGGCGCTGCGGCGGGCGGCGCCGGCTTGACCTCGGGCGGCGCCGGTTTGACCTCGGCTGCGGCGGCAGGAGCGGTCTCCGTCTTGGGAGCCTGCGCGAATGCCTCGCTCGGATTGACGATTGCCGCGCCGAGCGAGACCAGCATGACCGCCAGCAGGCTCGGAACATCCAACGGTTTGCGTTTCATATTCCCCGATCCTGAAACAACGATTTGAAATCTACGAAAAAACTCTCGACGTGCCGCAAGCCCGCGTCACTGGAGCTTCCACACGTAGTCGATGCGTCCCCACGTGCGTTCGGGCCTCCCGTTGACCGTCGCCGGTCTGAATCTGCACAGACCCAGGCCGGCCCTCGCGGCCTCGTCGAGACGCCGGGAGCCCGACGAGCGTTCGACCCTGCTGTCGAGCACTTTGCCGTCCACGTCGATCAGGAAACTCAAGCGCACGGTCCCGGTTTCGTTCGCCCGCAGCGACGCCGCCGGATACGGAGGCTCCGCGCAACTCCTCGCGTCGACCACCGCCGGCGTCCGGACCGGTTCGCTCGTCACGGCGGTGATCGTCGGCGCCGACACCGGCGAGTGCACCTGCACTTCGGGCGGGGGGATGTACGGCGGCGGCGGCATCACCAGTTTGGGCGGCGGAGGCGGGGGCGGCTTGTCGGGCGGCGGCGCCTTGACTTCCTCGATGATCTTCGTCTCGAGCGGCTGGCGGATCACCTCCACGATCTGGCGCGCGAGGCCGTGGACCAGGGCGTAAATCAGCGCCGCGTGGAGCGCGACCACCACCGCCAGCCCCGCCAGCCGCCTGCTGGAATCTCTCTGTACCGCGTAGCTCATATAACAGAAACGGCGAGCCGAGGCTCGCCGTCGTTAGGCTCACCAGGTTTAGAACTTTGCGACCGCGTTCACGAACACCAGCCGGCCGAGGGTATCGTACAACTGAGGGAAGGTATTCCCGTTGCCGAAGATCGACGGGTCCGCAAGAGTGCTGGAAACGATGGGCGGATCCTTGTCGAAGATATTGTTGATTCCGGCGCGCACCGAGAGGGTCTTGTTGATGGTCCACGAAGCGGCGATGTCAAAGTAATCCCGGTGGGCCAGTTCGCGGTCGGTGTAAGGTGTGGTGGACGCGAGCAGCGGATTCGAGCTCGTCGTCTCGTTCATGACCTTGTTGATGTGACGCCAGGTCACGGCCATCTGGACGTCCCACGGCGTGGCCCAGGTTGCGCGAACCTTGTGACGCCATGTCGGGAGCGGCCCCCGACCCTGGCTGCATTGGGGGCCAATAAGGCCCGCGCAGTCGAACTTGCCCTGGTCCTTGATCGGCTCGAATTCCCATTTGTTGAGCCAGGTCCCCAGGAAGCTGAGCGCGACAGTGCCGGAGCCGGCCAACGGATAGGCGTAATTGAGCCCGAAGTCGATCCCGTTCGTGTTGAATCCGCCGAGGTTATCGTTGAACGAGACGATTCTGCCGGCCGGGAAGAACCACAGAGTCTGTTGACTATCGCGCGTTATCAGGTTGCAGTACAGGTTTTCGAACAGACACTTGTTCAGCAGCGTCGCGGGAGGGATGTTGCTGATGGCATCGTCGAGCTTGATCATCCACCAGTCGATGGTTCCGCTGAAATTCTTGAAAGGCGTGAATACGAGACCCAGCGTGTAGCTGTCCGCCGTTTCGGGCTTCAACTGCGTATTGCCCCCCTGCAGGAAGTTGAACTGGCCGGCCGGGCTGTCGAGAAGCGCATTGCCGTAATTGGTAGTCACCCCGCTCCGCGCGCACTGCACGGCCGAAGCCGTCGGCGACCCGCCGCAGGGATCGGCATCCATGCCAAAGAGGTTGTTCCCCTGGGGCTGGAACAGCTCGGTGATGTTCGCGTGGCGCACCGCGTGCTGGTAGCTGAAGCGCGTGCGGTATTCCTTGACCGGCGCCCATTCCGCGCCGAGCCCGTAGGTGTTGGTCTTCTTGCCGGTGCTGTAGTCGGAGTACCGGTAGCTGACGCTGACGCTCAGCAGATCCGCGAACGGGCGTCCCTCGATCAGCGGCACGCGCGCTTCGCCGAAAAACTCGGCCACATCGAGCTTGCCCTTGACGCCGATGGTCGGCCCCCCTTGACCGGCGAGGTCGAAGGTCGAGAACGACGTGTCCGTCTCCAGGACGAGCTTTTCCTTGCGCTCCTCCACGCCGAGGACGACACCCACGCCGTTCTTGGCACCGGGCACCTTGACCCCGTAGGCGCCGAGGTCGACCGATGCCGAGTATGAAAAGATATCCTGCGACGTGTAACCGTTCTGGAGCCCCGGCACCTGCAGGTAGTCCAGCGCCCCTTGAGTCACCCCGCCCAGGGTCCAGATGTTGTACGGCACGCAGCTCCGATCGGTGCCGTCCCACTCCGATCGACACTGGATCTGGCCGGCCTTCTGATTCGGGGTGACACCATCGGGAAGAAAGGCTGGCCCGGTGATCGCGTCCATGGCGCGGAAGATACGCGTCTTGGAAAAATCGTTCCTGTATACGCCCTCGTACAGGACCTTGCCGGATTGCGCGTAGACGTCGTAGTTCCAGTTCTGGAACATCTCGCCCTTGACTCCGAGCACGCCGCGATACGACGTATGGCGTATGTCATCCTGCCGGTTGCCGCCCTCGACATTGCGCCTGCCGATGGCCATGTCGGCGATATCTCCGGGATTGACAAAGGGTTGCGACGGGTTGGCGGCCGCGATCGTGTTCCTCCAGGCAGTGGTCAGGAACGGGTTCTCGAAATGGATGGCATTCGGGCCCGAGAAGTCGCCGACGAAGATGCCGCTGGGGGCGATCTGCGCCACCGTGTGGTTGTCGTGAAAGCTGAATTCCGAATACGCGCGCACTTTCGGGACGATGTCCAGGTGGGCAAACGAAGTGAACGCCCATTGTTCCGACGGGCGGCGGTAGTAGTTGTATGGAGCGAAATTGAAGTTGTCCGTGGCGCTGCTGAAGGGTCGCGGATCGCCCGTGGTGCCGTCGATCGTAAAGCTTTTCGGTCCAAGGGGGTTGGATAAATCCGTGAAGAAGCGCCCGGGAAAAGCCGTCGAGGATCCGCTGCAAACGAATCGCGGGTTTGGATTGGTTGAAGTGATCCCCCCACCGAGGGCGCATGCGCTGAAATCACGGTTTGCCTGCAGCACGGGGTCCTCCTTCTTGTAGTTGAAGAAGACCGTCGCGTTGCCTCGATTGTCGGAGAAGTTTCTCCCCATCATGATGCTGAAGTTCTTGATGGTGCCATCGGCCCCGACGTCGCTCGGCACGGCAAACTGGGACGGGTTGTTCGCGGCGCGCGCGGCGACGACGTCGGCAACCGGGTTGTGTTGCTGGTGATTGTAAAAGCTGCGGTCGACGTCGATCTGGAGGCCCTCGAAGCGGTCGTTCATGATGAAGTTCACGACACCCGAGATCGCGTCCGAGCCATACACCGCCGATGCGCCGCCGGTCAGCAGCTCCACCCGCTGGATCAGCGGTGCCGGGATCTGGTTGAGGTCGGCCGCGTAGGAATCGGAACCGGAACGCGGGCTGCCCGGAGGCAGACGCCGGCCGTTGACGAGCACCAGGTTGCGGGTCGGACCCAGATTCCGCAGGTTCACGTTGGCCGTCCCGGTGGCGGCATTGGAGGTGTTGCTCCCCTGGCTGGTAAACACCTGGGGCAGCTGATTCAGCAAATCCTCGGCCTTGGCGTGGCCGTCGAACTTGATGTCCTGCGCGTTCAGCGTGGTGACCGGGCTGGGGCCCTCGACGTTCACCACTGGCAGGCGCGTCCCGGTGATTTCGATTCTCTCGACCTGCTCGGCGGGTGGCTGCTGCGCGTGAGCGATTTGCGCCGCCATCAGGGCGAGCGCGATTTCGGTGGCGACGACGGATGACTTCCTCGCAAACACTGTTCGCGCGCGCTGCTTATTT
>DASPWT010000100.1:0-22107 GCA_035637655.1 Burkholderiales bacterium
ATGATCTGATGTGGACGAACACCTTCCTGCCACCACCGCTCGGGGTGACAAAGCCGAAGCCCTTATCGTCCTTCCAGTCAGTGATTTTTCCTTGATACCGCACGGCCGTTCTTCTTGAGGGCTAACGTCCACAATGAGGGGCGCGCGGCAAGCGGTCTTTCGCTTGCTGCGCGTCCCTCTCGATTGTGCTGTTAGAGCGCGACCGCTTCACGGGGCCTCGATCGCACCACTGATGATGTCCACCACTCGCGCCACTCGTTTGAATTCCGATGATCCGATGGCAAAGGTCACTTCCACAACGTTGGCTTTTGGTCGATCGATCTCGAGCAAGATCCGGGAAGGCGAGAAGTCAATTCGCCGCACGCGGAAGTGGCCGATGTACGTCTCGTCGTGTGTCTCGACATAGCATACGCCACCATCTGGATCCTCGAATTGCCGTTGAATAAGGAGATACGGTCTCTCGGGATCGACTGCGTCCCTTGTAGCCTCGAACATCACTTGATAATAGTCGCCGTCGGCCGAGACTGATACGTGGTTTGCGTGGAACTGCACCGGCCTCCCCTCGCGCTCTAACTAGTATTAGTTGACAGTTTAGTTAGTTGACAAATTAGTTGCCAATTTAGTTGACAGATCGGCCGGCTGTAAAGCGCCGACTACCCCGCGTCCCTTCCTGCGCGCCTCGCTTTCCGCCTGCGCCACGCAAGCGCCACGTGCGCTCGCCAGGCGAGCTGGACGACCACGTAGCCGGCGATCGCGAGCGCCACCGCCAGGGCCACCAGGCCCACGGCGAGCGGCTTGCCGAGCGAGAGCGACCATTCCAAGAGCGCGCGCAGCCAGGCGCCGAGGTTCGACCATTCGAATCCCGGAGGATGTGTGAACGGCGCGCCGTCGCCCGGCACGAGCAAAGTGCCGATCCAGTACGCGATCACGTAGAGCGGGCCGATCGTGAGCGGATTGGTGTAGAGCGTGACGGCCACTGCGACGGGCAGATTGACGCGGAACGCTACCGCGAGCAGTGCCGCAAGGGTGAACTGCACCGGGTTGCTGCCCGGCACGAGCCCCGCGAACATGCCCGCCGCCACGCCGCCGGAGACCGATCGCCGGTTGACGTGCCACAAGTTGGGGTGAAGGAAGAGCGCGCCGAAGCGCGCGATGTGCCGATTGTTGCGGATGGCTTCGTGGCTCGGCAGGTACTTCTGGAAGAATTTTCGCGGCATGACCGGCTAGCATATCAACCTCCGGCACCCTTGGCCGTTAATCGCGGAATGAAAGGCGCCGCCGGATCGCGATGAGGTTCGCCGCGCTCGGCTTCGCGCTCGGCGTGTGCCTTCTGCAGCAGCAGGCCGCGTTGCCGGGGGCGATGTGGCTCGCGCTGTGTTTTGCCTTCGCGGCGATCGCCGGGGTCGGGTTGTCCAGGCGCGCTTCACCGGTCATCGGAGCCGGCGCGATGTTCATCGGCTTCGCCGCCCTCGGTTTCGCCTGGGCCGCGGCGCTCGCGCATCTGCGGCTTTCCGACCGGCTGGACGCGGCGCTGGAGGGGCGCGACGTGGTGGTCAGCGGCGTCGTCGGCGGACTGCCGCAGGCCTTCGAGCGCGGCGTGCGCTTCGATTTCGACGTGGAATTTCCCGAGACCGGGGTGCCGCGGCGCATCGTGCTCTCTTGGTACGGCGGATTCGCCCCGGACGATTCCCAAGGCGTCCTTGCGGTGCGCGCCGGGGAGCGCTGGCGCTTCACGGTGCGGCTGCGCCGGCCGCACGGCAGCGTCAACCCGCACGGATTCGATTACGAAGCCTGGCTTCTCGAGCGCGGAATTCGCGCGACCGGCTACGTGAGAATGCCTACGCGGCGCGGTGAGGATGAGCGCGCGCGGATCGTGCCCGAGCGATTGGCGGCCCGGGTGCCCCAATACTGGATCGAGAGGCTGCGCGAGGCGGCGCGGGCAAAAATCCGCGGCGCGCTGCCCGAGCGTCCCTACGCGGGCGTGCTGATCGCGCTCGCGATCGGCGACCAGAACGCGATCGGTCCGGAGGATTGGCAGTTGTTCGCGCGCACCGGCGTGAGCCACCTGATGTCCATCTCCGGCCTTCACGTCACCATGGTGGCGGGCCTCATTGCGATGCTCGTGTCCTGGTGCTGGCGTCGCAGCCAGTTTCTCGCGCTCGCCTTGCCCGCGCAGAAAGCCGCTGCGCTCGCGGGCTTTCTTGCCGCGTTCGCCTATTGCCTCATCTCCGGATATGCCGTTCCCGCCCAGCGCACGCTCTACATGGTCGGCGTGGTCGCTCTGGCGCTCTGGCTCGGGCGCGCAGCGAGCGCCTCGCGGGTGCTTGCCGCCGCACTCCTTCTTGTCCTCGTGCTCGACCCCTGGGCGGTCCTGTCGCCGGGGTTCTGGCTTTCGTTCGCCGCGGTCGCCGTGATTTTCTTCGTGGCGACCGGTCGCACCGCCAAGGCCCACTGGCTCGCGCAGTGGGGAAGGGTGCAATGGGCGGTGACCGCGGGACTCGCTCCCCTGCTGCTCGTGCTGTTCCAGCAGGTGTCGCTCGTCTCCCCGGTCGCCAATGCGCTCGCGATACCGCTGGTGAGCTTCGTCATCACGCCGCTCGCGCTTGCCGGCGCAGTGCTCCCCTTCGATTGGCCCCTTGTGCTCGGGCATGCGATCCTAGACATCTTGATGGTTGTGCTCGGCTGGCTCGCCGCGCTTCCGAGCGCGGTCTGGCATCAGCACGCGCCGGTGCCGTGGACCGTGCCGCTTGCGCTCGCCGGTATCGCCTGGCTGCTGCTCCCGCGCGGGGTCCCCGCGCGTTGGCTCGGCGTGCCGCTCGCGCTGCCGCTTTTTGCGGTCTCGCCGCAGTCGCCGGGGGCGGGCGAGCTCTGGATCACCGTGCTCGATGTGGGGCAGGGGTTGTCCGTGCTCGCGCGCACGGAAAAACACGCGCTGCTCTACGACGCCGGCCCGGCGTTCAACGCCTTTTCCGACAGCGGCAAGCGCGTGATCCTTCCTTACCTTCGCGGCGAAGGGATAGCCGCGCTCGACGCGCTGGTCGTGTCCCACGACGACCGCGATCACTCGGGCGGCGTCGGTTCGGTGCTCGAGGCGGTGCCCGTCGGCGTACTGTGGTCCTCGCTTTCCCCGGATCACGCTCTGCTTGCGGCAAGCGCCTGGCGCGCGCCCTGCGTCGCCGGGCGCAAGTGGCTTTGGGATGGAGTCTCCTTCGAGTTCCTCCACCCGCGCGCGGAAGCCCCCGCGGGCCGTGCGGCGCGGGCGAACAACCAGAGCTGCGTATTGCGGATCGAAGGCCCCGCAGGCCGCGTTCTGCTCACCGGAGACATCGAGCGCGCCGCCGAGCGCGAGCTGCTCCGGAACGCTCCGCGGTTGCTTCCGGCGGAGGCGCTGCTCGTGCCCCATCACGGCAGCGCCACCTCCTCGATGCCGGAGTTCGTGAAGCAGGTGGCGCCGCGCCATGCGGTGTTCGCGGTCGGCCACCGCAACCGCTTCGGCCATCCGCGCGAGGACGTGCTCGCGCGCTATCGCGAAGCCGGCAGCGAGCTGCGTCGCACCGACACGGGCGGGGCGATCCAGCTGCGCTTTGCCCCGGGAGCCTCGCGCGTGGACGCCGAGCGCGATCGCGCAAGGCGTTACTGGCACGACTAGAGGACCTGCCGGTTACAATCCGCACTCGGCCTTTGAGCGAACCCGGAGGACATCCATGAAACGCCTTGCCGCAGCCCTCAGCGCAGTTCTCGCCGCGAGCCTATCCGCCGCTCTTCCAGCGCAGGCGCAGCAGTACCCGAACAAGCCGATCCGCATCATCGTCCCCTTCGCCGCGGGCGGCACCTCCGACATCCTGGCGCGCGCCATCGGGCCGCACATCACCACAGTCTGGGGCCAGCCGGTCATCGTGGAAAACCGCACCGGCGCCAACGGCAATGTCGGCGCGGACTACGTCGCCAAGTCCGCGCCGGACGGCTACACCATGCTGCTCTCGGACGTCGGCGCGCTGTCGATCAATCCGAGCGTGTATACCAGCATGCCGTTCGACCCGGCGAAGGATTTCGCTGCCGTAGTGATGGTGTCGTATTCGCCGCACGTGCTGGCGGTGCATCCGTCGGTGCCGGTCGCCAGCGTGAAGGAGCTGATTGCCTACGCCCGTGCAAATCCGGGCAAGCTCAATTTCGCCAACTCGGGCACCGGCGGCGCGCCGCACCTCGCGGGCGTCGAATTCGCGGCGCGTACCGGCGTGCAATGGGCCTACATCCCCTACAAGGGCGGTTCGGCGGCGGTCACGGACGTGGTCGCGGGCAACGCCAACGTGCTGTTCAACGGCATGCTCGCCACGTATCCGTCGGTGAAAGGCGGCCGCTTGAAGGGGCTCGCCGTTTCCAGCGCGCAGCGCGTGCCTTCCGCTCCCGAACTGCCCACGGTGGCCGAGACGCTTCCGGGCTTCGAAACCGGCTCCTATCAGGGCCTGCTCGCGGCGGCCGGCACGCCGCGCGAGATCGTGACGAAGCTGAACGCCGAACTGACCCGGATCCTGAATACCAGCGACATGAAGGAATTCCTGGCGAAACAGGGCACCGAGGTGCGCGCCGGCACGCCGGAAGCGCTCGGCACGTTCATCGTCAATGAAAAAGCGCGCTGGGCAAAAGTGGTCAAGGAAGCCGGCATCAAGGCCGACTGAGGTACTTGAATCTGAATGCGACGATTACGATAAAGGGCGATCCCGGGTTGCTCCGGAGCGAACCCTTCCGGCGCCGCAAGGTCCAGTGCGCGAGCGCAAGCGGGCTGCACCGCATGGCCTATCTGGAATGGGGCGCGCCGAACAGCGCGAAGACCCTCGTCTGCGTCCACGGCCTCACCCGCTGCGCGCGCGATTTCGACCGCCTGGCCGCGGAGATGGTCCGCCACGGCTACCGCGTCATCTGCCCCGACGTCGCCGGCCGCGGCGATTCCGACTGGCTGAAAAATCCGATGGAGTACGCAGTGCCGACCTACGCGTTCGACATGGTGACGCTGATCGCGCGCCTTGACGTGGAATCGGTGCACTGGGTCGGCACCTCGCTCGGGGGGCTGATGGGGATGACGCTCGCGGCGATGCCCGATTCTCCGATCCAGCGGCTGGTGCTGAACGACGTCGGGCCGGTGCTCACTGCGGTTTCGCTCGAGCGGCTCAGCTCCTACGTCGGCAAGTGGCCGCCGCTTCCGACGTTCGAAGCGGCCGAGCAGTTCGTGCGCTCGACCAGTGCGTCCTTCGGCCCGCACACCGACGCCGAGTGGCGTTTTCTCACCGAGCACGTGGTGCGAAAGAATGCGGACGGGTCGCTGCGCATGCACTACGATCCCGCGCTCGCCTTGCCTTTCAACGCCGAGCTGTCACGCAAAGACGTCGAGCTGTGGAGCTTCTACGACTCGATCCGCTGCCCGACGCTGGTCCTGCGCGGCGAGCAGTCGGACCTTTTGAGGCGCGACACCGCGGATCAGATGGCCTCCCGCGGCCCGCGGGCAAAGGTGGTGGAGATCAAAGGCGTCGGCCACGCGCCGACATTGCTGCACGACGATCAGATCGCGATCGTGCGGGATTTTCTGCTCGGATGAGGTTCCGCGTCGTCCTCGAACCGGCCCTTAGGCGTCGTGGTCATCGACGCTAGGAATAAATGACAGCACCAGCGATTACCGCCGTGTCCAGGCCAACCCATCCGACGCACGGCAAATAGATGTTCTTGTCGCGTTTCTGAAGTCCGTACCAGAACCAGAGGATGGCGGAGAAGAGGTAGGCACTCCACGACACAACAGAAACGCCGGCTGCTTGATGGCCGACCCATATGGTAAGAACCTGCGGAACCGTCATGAGCATGGTGAAGACAGACATGCCGCCCAACAGACGACTCATAATCGTTTCGGATCGTGCGGCGTAGCCAGCGGGAGTCGTGGGGTCTGGTGCCATAGTCCTCTCCTTGCTTTCGTATGACGTCTAACCTCGGCGAGCTTAGCGAATCGCCCGGTCGTTTGCTAGCCTGTCCGCCCCGCAGGATCCTGCCGGTAGAAAAGCGCGAACTGCCGGTACAGCTCGGGCCAGTCGCGCGCGAGCACCGCGGATTCCGTGAAGAAAGCCTCGCTCATCACGGCGAAAAACTCAGCCGGGTGCTCGGCCGCGTACGGGTCGATGAAGGTCGGCCGGCCGGCGTCGACTTCGCTGCAGAAACGCCGGTAGGCTCCTTCGAGCGTCTCGCGCCATTTCGCGGCGTCCATTCCGGCACAGGCGGCGGGAAAATCCGCGTCGCCCGCGCCGTCCATGTGGATCTTGTGCGCGAATTCGTGGATCACCACGTTGTAGCCGCGCTCGGCCAATCCCACGTCTTCCCAGGAGAGGATCACCGGCCCGCCCGGCCAGGCTTCCCCGGCAAGCTCCTCATCGAAAGTGTGCACGATTCCGTGCTCGTCCATTTCCTCCTTGCGCACGCGGAATTCGCCGGGATAGACGACGACGCCGACCCAGCCGTTGTAGGTGTCCAGGCCGAGATTGAGAATGGGCAGGCAGGCCTGCATGGCGATCGAGACACGCACTTCGTCGGTGAGCTGAAGGCCCTGCGCGCCGTGCATTTCCTTCTCCGCGAGAAAGAGGACGACGAGCTGCTTGAGCCTTGCCGTTTCCTCCTCCGACAGGCCGCGCACGAAGGACAGCTTGGCCGCCACCCGCGTCCACAGCGCCTCGTCGATACGGGCGCTCTTCAGCACGCGCTTGCGACGCCAGTTGCGTAGAAAGCCCATCCAGCGTTTCGATCGGGAGTCCTGGAAAAAACGGATTATCCGGGACAGCGCTCCACTGCGCCATAGCGTGAGATAAACTTCGAGCATGGTTTCCACCACGCGCCCGGATCTCGCCGACGCAGGCGAATCCGATTCCATGTATTCCGGGTTGGCGGACGAGGAGCGTCGCACGCTCGCGCGCGCACGCGAATTCGCGGCGAATCTCTACGGCGACAAACTGCTCGGCACGGGCGAGCCGGCTTACGAGCACGCTCTGGGAGTCGCGCGCAACGTCGCCGAGCTGCGCCTGGACGCCGACGCGCGCGTCGCCGGCCTGCTCTTTGCCGCTCCCGTCTATCTCCCCGAGGCGGAAGAAAAACTGAAAGCCTCCTTCGGCGCGGCGGTCGCCTCGCTCGTCGCCGGCATCAGCCGGCTCAATGAGCTGCGGGTGGTCATGAGGACGGCGGCTCTGGGCAAGGATTCCGGTTCGCAGGCGGAAGTGCTGCGCAAGATGCTGCTCGCCATGGTGGAGGATATCCGCGTGGTGCTGCTGCGCCTTGCGAGCCGCACCCAGACGCTGCGCTGGCTCGCGCGCGCCCCGGAAGCCGAGCGAGCGCAGCTTGCGCGCGAGACGCTCGACATCTACGCGCCGCTCGCCAATCGCCTCGGCGTGTGGCAGCTCAAGTGGGAGCTGGAAGACCTGTCGTTCCGCTACCTCGAGCCCGAGCTCTACAAGCGCATCGCCGGCCTGCTCGAGGGCCGCCGCAGCGAACGCGAGCGCTTCGTCGAACAGGCGATCGCCGAGCTCGCCGACGAGCTCGCCCGCGCCGGAATCCGGGCCGAGATCACCGGCCGGCCGAAACACCTGTACAGCATCTATACGAAGATGCGCGCGAAGTCGCTCGATTTCTCGGAGATCCACGACGTGAGCGGCCTGCGCGTGCTGGTAGACGAGGCGAAGGACTGCTACACGGTGCTCGGCGTCGTGCACAACCTGTGGGCGCCGATCCCGGGGGAATTCGACGACTATATCTCGCGGCCGAAAGCGAACCTGTACCGCTCGCTGCACACGGCGGCGATGGGTCCGGAGGGGAAGGCCCTGGAAGTGCAGATCCGCACCCGCGAGATGCATCGCGATGCGGAGCTCGGCGTCGCCGCGCACTGGCGTTACAAGGAAGGGACGAAGCGCGCAACCGGCAAAGGCGATCCCTTCGACGACAAAATCGCCTGGCTGCGACAGATGCTCGCGTGGCGCGACGAGATCGTCGACGCCTCGGACTGGATCGAGCAGTCCAAGCATGCCGTGCTCTGCGACACCGTCTACGTGCTCACGCCCCAGGGCAAGGTCATCGACTTGCCGCAGGGGGCGACGCCCGTGGACTTCGCGTACGCGCTGCACTCCGACATCGGCCACCACTGCCGCGGCGCCAAGGTGAACGGGGCCATCGTTCCGCTCGATTATCCGTTGAAGAATGCGGAAGCGGTCGAGATCATTGCCGCCAAAACCGGAAGCCCGAGCCGCGACTGGCTCAATCCCGCGCTCGGCTACATCAGGAGCTCGCGCGCGCGCAACAAGGTGCGCCAGTGGTTCAACAGCCGCAGAATCGCGAGCGTCGTCGCCGCCGGCCGCGCCGCGGTCGAGCGCGAGCTGCAGCGCGAAGGAAAGCGCGCCGCGAGCCTGGATGAGCTGGCAAAGCGCCTGGGCTTCGGCGAGCCCGATGAGCTCTTCGCGGCGGTCGGGCGCGAGGAAGTCGGCCCGCGGCAGCTGAAGACCGCGCTGCGCGGCGGGACGGAACCGGCGCCCTCGCCGGAAATTCCGCCGCACCGCGCTCCGGCCGGGCAGACGAGCAGCGGGATTCTCGTCGTCGGCGTCGAGCGCCTGCTCACCCAGCTTGCGCGCTGCTGCAAGGCCGCGCCGCCCGACCGGATTTCGGGATTCGTCACCAAGGGACGCGGCGTCTCGGTGCACCGGCGCGACTGCACGAGCCTCGCGCGCCTCGTCGAGCGATTTCCCGAGCGCATCATCGGCGCCGAATGGGGCAGTCGCGCCGGCCAGGCCTATCCGGTGGACATCGTCGTTCGCGGGAACGACCGGCAAGGGCTGCTGCGCGACGTGACCGAAACGCTGGTGCGGGAGAAGACCAACGTGATCGCGGCGAAGACGCAGACCCGAAACGACATCGCCTCGATGTACTTCACCGTCGAAGTCGAAGACATCGACCAGTTGCAGCGCGCCCTGTCCGCGATCGAGGACGTGCGCGGTGTTCTCGCTGCGGCGCGGCGCTGACTTCGAGTAGAATCGGCCGGAGTTCCAGACAAGCCGGTAGATGCGCATTCTGCTCAGCAACGACGACGGGTACTTCGCGCCAGGCATCGCGATCCTTGCAGAAACGCTCGCCGACCTTGCGAGCATCACCGTCGTCGCACCCGAGCGCGACCGCAGCGGCGCCTCCAACTCGCTCACTCTGGACCGGCCGCTTTCGGTGCGCAAATCCGCAAACGGCTTCCGGTTCGTAAACGGCACGCCGACGGACTGCGTTCACCTCGCTGTGACCGGATTGCTCGAGGAGATGCCCGACATGATCATCTCCGGTATCAATCTGGGCGCAAACATGGGCGACGACACCATCTACTCGGGCACCGTCGCGGCAGCAACCGAAGGCTATCTGCTCGGCATCCCGTCGCTGGCGATCTCGCTCGCGAGCAAGGCTGGGAAGCACTACGGCACGGCGGCGCGCGTCACGCGCGAGCTGGTCGAGCGCTTCCAGAAGCGGCCTCCGCGCGAGCCCGTATTGCTCAACGTGAACGTGCCCGACATTGCCTACGAGGCGCTGAAGGGTTTCGAAGTGACGCGGCTCGGCAAACGCCACAAGGCCGAGCCCACGATCAGGACCAAGACTCCCCGCAACGAGACGGTGTACTGGGTGGGCGCGGCCGGCAGCGCGCAGGACGCCGGGCCGGGGACCGATTTTCACGCCGTCGCGTCCGACTGCGTGTCGCTCACGCCACTGCAGATGGACCTTACGCACCGGCAGCAGATTCCCGTAATCAAGGCGTGGCTGGCAAAGTGATGCTCTCGAAAACCCGCGGCATAGGGATGACCTCGCAGCGCACGCGCGACCGCATGGTCGCCCGCCTGCGGGAGAAGGGCATATGCGATGAGGCGGTGCTCGCCGCGATGGCCGCCATTCCGCGCCACATCTTCGTCGAGGAAGCGCTCGCCAGCCGCGCCTATGAGGATACCGCCCTGCCGATCGGCTTCGAGCAGACCATCTCGCAGCCCTTCGTGGTGGCGCGCATGATCGAAGCCTTGCGCGGAGAAGCGTCTCTGGGAAACGTGCTCGAAATCGGAACCGGCTGCGGTTACCAGGCGGCCTTGCTCGCACGGCTCGCGAAAGAAGTTTATTCGGTCGAGCGCATTGCGGGATTGCTCGAAAAGGCGCGCGGCAACCTGCGCTCCTTGCGTCTGTCGAACCTGAGGCTGGTGCACGCCGACGGCACGCGAGGATTGCCCGAAGCGGCGCCCTTCGACGGCATCATCGTCGCGGCGGCGGCAGCCGGGATTCCCGCCGCGCTTTTGCAGCAGCTTGCGCCGGGTGGCAGAATGATCGTGCCCGTGGGAAGCGGCGATCAGGCGCTGTGCCTCATCGAGAGGACTCCGAGCGGATTGACGGAAAAATGGCTCGACGCCGTGCATTTTGTACCTTTGAGAGGAGGCAAGCAGTGAAGCTGGCCGGGATTTTTTTCGCGGTACTCGCGTGCGCATCTCTGGTCGGATGCGCGGGCCCGTATCGGGCACCGGTCGTCGAACGGAGCGTCGCGCGCCCCTCCGCCGCGAAACCCACGGCACTGCCTGCGGAGCAGAGGCCCGAGAGCTACACCGTCAAGCGTGGCGATACCCTTTACAGCATCGCGCTCGACAACGGCCTCGATTATCGGGAGCTCGCCGCCTGGAACAACATTACCGATCCCGCCGCCATCAAGGCCGGGCTGGTGCTGCGCATGCGGCCGCCGGGGCCGGCGGTGGCGGCGCAGCCGGAAGCCGGGTCGCCCGCCCAGCCGCAGGCCCGCGTGCAGGTGCAGCCGGTCACCGTGCCGGGCTCGGTGGAGGCGCGCTCGATCGGCGCGGATCCGCGGGCAGCCGCGGAGCCGCGGGCAGGAACGGAGCCGCCGCGGGTCGCCGGCGATCTCAAGACCGGCCCCAAGGCGATGAAGCTGCCCTATTCCGAGGAAAACCTCGCGATGCTGTTGCGGCAGTCCCCGCCGCCTTCGACGCCGGAATCGCCGCCGCAGCCGAGCGCCGAGGATGGGCAGGACACGGTGGCCTGGATCTGGCCGGCCGCGGGCCGCGTTCTCGCAGGATTTTCCGAACCGACCAACAAGGGCGTGGACATCCTCGGCAAGGTCGGCGATCCGGTCTTTGCCTCGGCGTCGGGACGCGTCATCTTCAGCGGCACGGGGCTGCGCGGCTACGGTAAACTCGTCATCATCAAGCACAACCAGACCTATCTGTCCGCCTATGCCCACAACAGCAACGTGCTGGTGAAGGAAGGACAGAACGTGGTGAGGGGCCAGAAGATCGCGGAAATCGGCAGCAGCGATTCCTCCCAGGCGAAGCTTCATTTCGAGATCCGGCGTCTCGGCAAACCGGTCGACCCGTTGAAATTCCTGCCTGACCGGCCGTCGTGAATTCGCGCGCTCCGGAGAACGAACTCCAGCCGGATTGGGCCGGGAGCGGGCCTGGCGGCGCCATCGAGCCGGCCCCTGCGGTGTCCGAGGAGCCCGGGCGCGAGGCGCCCGATGGGGCGGCGCAAGCCCCCTCGCGCGCGGAGCCGGGTGAAGATGCATCGGATATCGACGCCCTCAGCGACGCGACCCAGCTCTATCTGCATCAGATCGGTCTCAATCGCCTGTTCACGCCGGCGGAGGAGCTGCATTTTGCCCGGCGCACCGTCGCCGGGGATTTCTCCGCCCGGCAGAAAATGATCGAGCACAACCTGCGTCTGGTGGTCAACGTCGCCAAGGCCTATCTCAACCGAGGCATGCCGCTTCTGGACCTCGTGGAGGAAGGCAACCTCGGGCTGATGCACGCGCTCGACAAGTTCGATCCCGAGCGCGGTTTTCGGTTTTCCACCTATGCCACCTGGTGGATCCGGCAGAACATCGAGCGCGCCATCATGAACCAGTCGCGCACCATCCGGCTGCCGGTGCACGTGATCAGGGAGTTGAACATCGTGCTTCGCGCGAAGCGCCATCTGGAGGCGCACGCGGAGCGCGAGCCGACCGCGGAGGACATCGCGCACCTCGTCGGCAAGGACACCGATGAAGTGCGCCGGTTGCTGTCGCGCAGCGAGCACGCCGCTTCGCTCGATGCGCCGCTCGATGTCGATCCGTTGCTCTCGATCGGCGACTCGATCGCCGACGATAGCAGCATGGGCCCGGAGCTGGAGCTGCATGCGAACGAAATCGAGTCGCTCGTTCGCGAATGGCTCGTGCAGTTGAACGACAAGCAACGCGCCGTGATCGAGCGGCGTTTCGGCCTGAACGGAAGGGAATTGCTCACGCTCCAGCAGCTCGCCTCGCAGCTCGCGCTCACGCGCGAGCGCGTACGCCAGATTCAGCTCGAGGCTCTTGCGCAGCTGCGGCGCATCCTGCGCCGGCGCGGCCTGTCGAAGGACGTGCTTCTCTAGAGCATCAGCGGACGTCGTCCGTGATGGTGTTCGGGGGATTGCGCTTCAACGCAGCGCCGTCGCCTTCATCGTTGATGGACTGCGCGAAGTCGATGTTCTTCGTGAGCTCCTCCAGGTACAGGTTCTGGCCGCCGAAGTGATCCCGCGCGTATTTGTGGGCTCCGCCGAGGTCCGCGTCGAGGCGCCGGCTCGCGCCCTGATAGAAGCGCGGGGTCTTCCTCACCAGGTCCTCTCCCGATTCGTACAGGACCTCTTCGCCTCCGTCCGGAAGACGCTTGCGGGCGATGCCGCCGGCCAGGAATTCCGGATAGAGCCGGTCGCGGCATTTTTCCAGGTAGCAGCGGTCCGACATCTGCGCGATGATGTCCGCCGAGCCGAGCAGCCTGCCGAGCAGCTTGTAGCCGAGGGACGGCACCTTGATTTCTGCGACCGGGATCTCGTAACCGGTGAAGTGGATCAACGAGGCGGCGACCTCGGCCACCTCGCCCATGCCGATCTTGGGCAGGTAATCCCTGAGAAAGCGAGCGCCGCGGGAGACGTGGGTCAGCGTCAGCTCGCCTCCGTTCTTGTGCTGCCTGTCGTCGAGCGTTCGTATGTAACCGCAGTCGTGGAACAGGGCCGTGATCACCCCCAGCCGGAACATGGCCGCGTCGAGCGGCTCCAGGCCGATTCGGGCGCGCTCGTAACCGTCGATCAGCCGCGCCATCGCGAGCGTGACGTCGAGCACGTGCTGGATGTCGTGATAAGCGGTGTCGCAGGCGTGGTACCCCGGGCGGTCCCCGCGGTACATCGTGGTGATGTCCCGGAAGGCCCGGTCGATCTGCGCGGGCGCCGCCCTGGGATAGAGCTCGAGGAAAATCCGGTCCACTTCCGAGTTGACGAGCGCCGAGTCGGTGGTGTTCACCCGGCAGGAAACATCGTACTCGTTGCCGCGACGGTTCTCTTGCACTTGAATTGCGTCCTCAGCCTGACTTGCCCCTGGAGGCAAACGAAGGCATTTTACCGCCGATTCCCGGGGGGATGGGTCCGGAAAACGTGATTACTTGGCATTCGCGTCTGTTTTCTCGGGATCGGCGATCAGGTCTTGAGGGTAAAGGGGTTGAAGTCCGTATCCCTGTCGTAGTAATCCTCCTGTTCGGCGCGCTTCAGCCAGCCGACCACGGCGTACGTCAGCGGCGTAAACGCCACTTCCAATCCGACCTTGGAAACGAACTGGACCAGCATGATCTGCGGCAGCCTGTCATCGGGAATCAGCCCGCTTCCCCAGAACGCGAGCGGATAAAAGATCAGGGAATCGACACCCTCGCCGAAAATCGTCGAGCCGATGGTGCGCGTCCACAGCCATCGGCCCTGCGTGAGAATTTTCATCTTCGCCAGCACGAACGAGTTGACGAACTCCCCGCACAGGAACCCGATCAGGGAAGCCGCTGCGATGCGCCAGGTCGAGCCGAAGGCGATTTCGTAGGCCGCTTGGTTCTTCCAGAAGGGCGCCGCAGGCAGCATGACGACGATCCAGGCCATGAAAGCGGCGAAAGCAAGGCCCGCGAAGCCGGCCCAGATCACCCGTCGGGACCGGGCGTAGCCATAGACCTCGGTGAGGATGTCGCCGAAGACGTAGGAAATCGGAAAAAACAGCACGCCCGCCCCGAACGACACCGCCCCGATCAGCGGAAGCTGAACTTGAGCGATCTTGGCCGGGCCGATCAGGTTCGAGCAGATCAGCACCGTGACGAACGCCGCCATGACGAATTCGTAGTGGCGATAGGAGCGCGGGTTCATGAATTTTCTTTGGCGGGATTCGGCGGTGGCGGAGCGGGCGGGGCTAGCCTCGCCCGGGCAAGCTCCGCGGCGAGATCCAGCACCGCCGTGGCATAGAGGTTGGATCGGTTGTAGCGCGTCAGGACGAAGAAATTCTGCAGCGTCACGCGGAAATCGGACGGCTGCCCGGGGGTTTCCAGCTCGATCAGCGCGCAGCGGGTGTCGGGGGGCATGGAGACGGCGGGTTTCACGCCGAACCTCGGGAGCTCGGCGGCGCGGCTGGCGGGCGCGACTCCCGCTTCCGCGAGCTTGCGCCAGCCCTCACCGCTCACTTCGGCGGAGAAAGCCACCGGCTCCCCCCGGGCCCAGCCGTGCGCCTTCAGGAAATTACCGATGCTGCCGATGGCGTCTGCGGGGCTCGTGGCGAGATCGCTCAGTCCGTCACCGTCGTAGTCCACCGCGAAACGCCGGTACGAGCCCGGCATGAACTGGGGAATGCCGATCGCCCCGGCGTACGATCCCTTGACGCGCAGCGGATCGATTCCTGCTTCGCGGCTGAGCATCAGGTAGCTCTCCAACTCGCCGCGGAAGAACTGCGCGCGCTTCGGGTAATCGAACGCGAGCGTAGCGAGGGCATCGATCACCCGGTAGGTCCCGATATTGCGGCCGTAGGTGGTCTCGACGCCGATGATGCTCACGATGATCTCCTCGGGGACGCCGAACTGCGCGGCGGCGCGCTTGAGCGGCTCGGCGTTGCGATTCCAGAATTGCACGCCCGTTTCGACGCGCTGGGGGTTGATGAATATTGTCCGGTATGCCTGCCAGGAGGCGAGCGCCGTTTCGGCGGGCTGCTCCATCGCCTTGATGATCGCGGGCTGAAACTGCGCCTTGCCGAAGACGCGGTTGAGTTCCCTGCGGGTGAAGCCGTGCTTCTTCACCATTTCGGCGATGAACAGCTTCACTTCCCTGCGGTGCGGATAATCCGGAGGACCTGCCGCGGCGGCTGAGCCGACCTGCAGAGCGAGCGCCGCGGCGAAGAAGAAGCGGGTGCGGGTTTTCAAGGGCTGAATTCCCGAACCAGGTGCTTTAGACGGGCGATCGAACGGACGTCGGGGCCCGGGCCGTAGCGCTGATCGACGTAGAGTGCGGCTATGGCACGCACGGCGTTCTCGCGCGCAGGGAGCGCTAGTGCAATGCGGCTTGAATAATCGAGCGGGCCTTCGGCGCGCGCGCGCGCGAGGCCCTCGCGGGCGAGCTTGTCGCAGAAGCGCGACCACGCGCGCTGCACCGGATCCTCGCGCCGTATGCCGCGAAGCAGCCATAGCGCGGTCAGCAGCAGCACCCCGGCCACGCTCCAGAACAGCATCACCGTCATCGTTTCCCAGCTCGGCTGCCGCACGCCCAGCCACGACAGCATCTCGCGCTGGCGATCGGGGTTGTAGCCGAGCACCCACTGGTTCCATTGGTTGGTGAGGGCCTCCCAGTTGTTGCGCAGGCCCTTCAGCCAGTTGAGGTTGGCGCGCCTGAGCAGCGACGCTCCTCCCGGCGCGGCGGCCGTGATGCCGAGCTCGACCCGGACCGGGACTGCGGCGGCGGTGGGATCGACGCGAATCCAGCCTCCCCCGGCGAGCCATACCTCGGCCCAGGCATGGGCGTCGGCCTGGCGCACGACCATGTAGCCGTCCACCGGATTGGTGTCTCCTCCCTGATAACCGGTCACCACGCGGGCGGGCACGCCTGCGGCGCGCATCAGAAACACGAAGCTTGAGGCGAAGTGCTCGCAGAATCCCTGCTTCGTGTCGAACAGGAACTCGTCCACCGAGTTCTGGCCGAGCGCCGGCGGCTGCAACGTGTACTCGAAGCGGCTGCCACGGAAGAACTCGATGGCGCCGCGCACGATCGCTGCATTATCGGCGAGCGACTCGCGCCACTCGCCCGCGAGCGCCCGCGCCCGCGGATTGACGCCGCGCGGGAGCCTGAGCGCATAGGCCAGATCCTCGGGATTGCCTCCGCTCGCCGCCTGGAATTGGGTAAAGGAGCGCATTTCGTAGCGCATCCGGCTGCGAATCGGCGTCAGGGAGATCACGAGGTACTCGGAGGTGAGGCGCGCGGCCGGCGGGATGCGCGCCGGCATTTCCAGCGCGAACATCCAGTTGCGGTTGTGGGGCTCGAGGGTCACTTCGTAGTCGGCCGGCGAGCCGGCGGCCTCGACGCTCATGTTCCGGCGCAGCTGGGGCAGGCCCACGCGCCAGCTGAGACCGTCGAAATCCGACATCACGGGGCCGCGCCAGTAGAGCCGGGCGCGCGGGGGCGGCTCGGTTTCGAATTTCACCCTGAATGCGATCGCGTCCGACAGGGACAGGGAGCTGATCGAACCGGGCGACATGGTCTCCGACAGGCCGGTCATGCCGCTGTAGGCGTCCTGCGGCATGCCCCACAGGGGCCCCTGCACCCGCGGAAACAGGAAAAACAGCAGCAGCATCACCGGGCCCGCCTGCGCAAGCATGCGACCGGCTGTTTTCAGATCGTCGACGACGGGCCGCTGCGGCGCGCTGAACCCGACGAGCGCGGTCGTGGTGACGAACACCGTGAGCAGCATCAGCCCCGCTATCGGGATGGACTGGGAGTAGAAAAAGTTGGCCAGGGCGACGAAGTAGACGAGAAAAGCCACCACGAAGACATCGCGCCGCGCCCGCGTCTCCAGCAGCTTCAGAAACAGAAGCAGCACGAGCATCGTCACCCCCGGGTCCCGGCCCATGATCGTGCGATAGGAAAAAAAGACGGCGATCGCGCCGGCGAGAGTCAGCACAATCAACAGCCAGCGCGCGGGCAGGGTCCCGCCGCGAATCGAAGCGAAGGCGCGCCAGATGAGGAGCGCCGCCGCGGCGATGTCGACCCAAAGGGGCAGCCACAAGGTGTGCGAGGCCACCGTGAGGGCGGCGCCTGCGATCAGGGTTGCGAACGGCAGCGGCGGCAGCGTGTCGGCGTTTCTCGGCTCAGCCACGGTAGAGCGCCAGCTCTTTCAGACAACGCTCCCGGTGCGCGAATCCTTCGCCGAGCGGCACTCCTCCGTCCGGAAGCTTCAACCCGTAGCGCAGGCCGCGTTCTTCGGCAAGCATGACCCAGCGGGCAAGTCGCGACAGCCGCGCCTCCGTGTGCATGCCGGTGGGGAGTTGCTCCCAATCGAACCAGAGCTCGGAGGCGGCGCGCCCGGCGAAGAGCTTGGTGAGCAAGAGCTCGCGCCGGGCCGAGGCCTTCCACGCGATATGGCGTGGAGAATCGCTCGCCTGGTAGGGCCGCAGGCCCGCGAAGTCGTCGTTCCCGGCGCCCGCCGGGAACGCGTCGCCGGTGTCCGCGTCGGAATACGCTGGGGGCAGGGGGGTCGAATCGGGCCGCGGGTACACGAGTGCGCGCATGTCCGGCTGCACGTAGCTCCAGGCGCGCATCAGGCCCAGTGGAAACCGCGTATCGACGGTCACCCGTTCGAGCTGCAGCCAGCCCCGCTTCCCGGCTTTCAGCGGCAGCGCGACCGAGCGGTGCGCTCGCGCAGGCGCGTTGCAACTCACCCGGGTGCCGCGGCAGGTGAGATCGAGCGAATGGCGATCGTAGTCGCCCTTGTTCTCGAATACGAGCTCGAACTGCGCCGTGTCCCCCGCGAACACGGGTGCCACGCGCCCGGCGCTCACGTAGAGGTACGCAAGATTGCGGAACGTGTGCAGGATCGAAACGATGCCCAGG
Organism: Burkholderiales bacterium; assembly: GCA_035637655.1. Classification (GTDB taxonomy): domain Bacteria; phylum Pseudomonadota; class Gammaproteobacteria; order Burkholderiales; family SG8-39; genus VBDM01. Next base: position 17,929 of record DASPWT010000100.1, read on the forward strand.
CCGGCGAGCAGAAACGTGAGCACGTAGCCGAGGGAGAGGTTGTAATTGATCGAGCCGACCAGCATCAGGATCACGGCGATCCCGAAGTTCAAGCCGTGACGCGTGGGCAGGATGTAGACGCGGCGCTGGCTGAGGAACACCACGCCCGGCTCAGCCGCGTGGCGTCCGAACACCCACTGAAAGAAATTGTAGGCCTGCGAATACTGCAGCACCCGGTCGAGCTTCACGGGATCGGCACGGCGGAGATCAGGCCGTTCGCCTTGTCGATGCTCGATGCACGCACGCCGTCGTGCACGGGCCGCAGGCGGTGGCCGGCCACGCCGGGGAGCACGGCCTGCACGTCCTCCGGGACGACCTTGTCGCGGCCTTCGATCAGCGCCCAGGCGCGCGATGCGTGCAGCAGCGCGAGCGCGGCGCGCGGAGAGAGGCCGGTCGCATACTCGGGCGAGCGCCGCGAATGCTCGACGAGTGCCTGGATGTAATCGAGAAGCGGCGCCGCGGCGTGCACGGTCTTCACCATCGCCTGCAGATCCATGAGATCGCCCGGCGCGAGGGAGGCGTCGAGCCCGGCGATCATGTCGCGGCGGTCCGCTCCCTGGAGCAGGGTGCGCTCGGCGTCGCGGTCGGGATAACCCAGCTCGATCCGCATCAGGAACCGGTCGAGCTGGGACTCGGGCAGCGGAAAGGTGCCCACCAGGTGCGAAGGGTTCTGCGTCGCGACGACGAAGAACGGCTCGGGGAGCCTGCGCGTCTCGCCTTCGGTCGTGACCTGATGTTCCTCCATCGCCTCGAGCAGCGCCGACTGGGTCCTGGGCGTGGCGCGGTTCACCTCGTCGGCGAGGATCAGCTGCGAAAAAATCGGCCCGGCATGGAACTTGAAGGTGGAACTCTCGCGCTCGTATACCGATACGCCGATGATATCGGCGGGGAGCATGTCGCTCGTGAACTGGATGCGGTGGAAATTGAGTCCGAGGAGCTTCGCGAGCACCTGCGCCAGCGTGGTCTTGCCGACGCCGGGAAGGTCTTCGATCAGAAGGTGCCCGCTCGCGAGCAGGCAGGCGAGCGCGAGACGGATCTGGCGCTCCTTGCCGAGGATGATTTTTCCCGCTTGCTGAACGACGCCCTGAATGAGCGGATAGGACATGCGATGCGGCCGTGCCGGCAAACCGGCTGGTAAAGTCGTAAGTTTACTGGAAAGCCGATATGATTGGACGGAAGGAATAAAGCTCATGGCGACGGCGTTCATCACGCATGCCGACTGCGCAAGACACGACATGGGCCGCCGCCACCCTGAGAGCCCGGCGCGGCTCGCCGCGATCGAGGACCACCTCATCTCCTCGGGTCTCGCCGGACTGCTCGAGCGCCACGACGCGCCCGCCGCCAAGGTGAGCGAGCTCGCCCGGGTGCATCCGATCGAATACATCGAAGCGATCCGCAAGGCCTCGCCGCGCACCGGCATCGTGCATCTGGATCCCGACACCGCGATGTGCCCGTACACCTGGGATGCGGCGCTTCACGCGGCGGGAGCCGCGGTGCTCGCCACGGACCTCGTGACCGGCGGTCGCGTCGACAGCGCTTTTTGCGCGGTGCGCCCGCCCGGCCATCACGCGACGCGCACGCGCGCAATGGGTTTTTGTATGTTCAACAACGTCGCCGTCGGGGCGATGCACGCGCTCGAGCAGCACGGCGTCGAGCGCGTGGCCATCATCGACTTCGACGTGCACCACGGCAACGGCACCGAGGACATCTTCAGCGACGACGAGCGCGTCGTGATGGCGAGCATCTTTCAGCATCCGTTTTACCCGTACAGCGGTACTGAACATGTGGCGCCGAACATGGCCAACGTGCCGCTGCCGGCGGGCTCGGACGGGCGCGCCTTGCGCACCGCGGTGGAAAAAATCTGGCTGCCTGCGCTCGACGAGCTCGAGCCGCAGATGATCTTCGTCTCGGCGGGTTTCGACGCCCACGTCGAGGACGACATGGCTGGCTTGCGCTTTACCGAAGCCGACTACGCCTGGGTCACGCAGCGCATCAAGGAAGTCGCGGACAAATATGCCGGCGGAAAGATCGTGTCGGTTCTCGAGGGAGGCTACGCGCTCTCGGCGCTCGGGCGGAGCGTGGTGACGCATCTGAAGGTGCTGGGCGCTTCGTAGGGATTCCCATGCGAATGCGGCATTCGCCCTTCGAAGGCCGGCTCAGTCCGCGGGCGCGGCCCGCGCTTCGAGTATTCCGATTTCTGCGCAGGCGTTCAGAAAATCCGCCGCGTCTCCGGCGGCCACCTCGCACGCTTCTGCCAGCGCACCGGCCAGGGCGCCGTCGGCCGTCAGGATCGCCGCCATCTTCAAGTGACATTGCCGGTGGGGAAGCGAGGCGAAGTTCGGCCACTGCTTGAGCCGGACGGGCTCGCGCGGGTCCCAGGCGCCGAGGGATTCCCCCGCACCTGCGACCAGACCCGTCAGCCACAGCAGCTCCTCGAGCGGGCGCGGCATGATCCCCCATCGCGCAAGGCGGGCGGCGAATTTGCGCGCGTCGGGAACGTCGAGGACCTTCCCGTCGATGCGGCGCCGGTTGCGCAGCAGCGCAGCCAGTTCATCGATTGTCCTCGACGAGTAGAAAACTTTCCCCGGGGGATCGACCACCAGGGCGGAACCCGTCGCGAGCATGACATCGGCGGGATACGATTGCTGGCACGCCCTGCGCACCAGATGTGCGAACGGTCTCCACTTGGATGTGGGTAGCGAGGGCGCGGGAGCGGATAGCTGCAGCTTTCCGGCGACCGCGGTCAGGACCTCCGTCAGGCTGTGCGCACCCCCGGCGCGGATCGGCCTGAGCAGCGTCCACTGCGCCGCCAGCACCTGGTCCCGGCTCAAGGCAATGCGCGGAGTGCCGCCGAAATCCACGTTCTCCCAGACTTGCTGCCCCTCCTTGCTGTCCATGTCCACGAGGACCGCGTCCGGCAGATCGCCCAGGCGCGCCGCGATACACCATGACGGCTCCAGGTAGGTCTTGAGCAGCGCGAGCAGCGAGCGCAGGTAGCGTTCCTCGTCGGTGCCGACGCTGACGAGCGACAGTACCAGCGGGAAGGGATTGTCTTCGGAGGTCGTTCCCAAAGCTGCGGTTTTTCAGGTGGAGACGACGGGCAGGCCCGCGACCGCCCAGGCGTTGGTGCCGCCGTCCACGTGCACGACGCGCAAGAACCCCGCCGCGCGCAACTCCGCCGCGGCGAACTGGCTGCGTGTGCCGGTCTGGCACACGACATACACCGGATCGTTCGGGCCCATGCTCGCGAGGAGTGCCGCGGGCTCGAGCGCATCGAGCGGGACGTTGACCGAGCCGGAAATTCTCAGGGCGTTGAACTCTTCGGGTGTGCGCACGTCCAGGAGATGGACTCCGGGCTCGCCGAGCAGCGCGGCGAGCTGTTTCGCGGACACGCTTCGCACCGCGACTTTCGGCAGCCCGAGCGCGCTCGCAACCGCAGCCTGGCCTGCGCCGCCTTCGAGGTTGGCCGGCACCGCCTCGTGGATGCGCGCCGGCATGGGCAGGTTGAGATTCTTCATGATTGAAAGGAACTCCTCGCGGGTCTTGCCCGCGACGCGTGCGTTGAAGCGCTTTTCCTCGCCGATGCTGCTCACCCTGCGCCCCTTGTAGTCGTGGGCGGGATAGACGAGGATCTGCTCGTCGAGCGCGAAGAGCCTCTCCGTGATGCTCGTCCACAGCGCCTCTGCGCTCCCGTTCTGGAAATCGGTGCGCCCGCAGCCGCCGATGAGCAGGGTGTCGCCGGTGAAGACGCGGTCGCGCCACAGGTACGAGACGCTTCCCGGCGTATGCCCGGGGGTGGCGATCGTGAGAATCTCCTCGTGTCCGAAGAGGATCACGTCGCCGTCCCCGAGCAGGCGGTCGTAGCCTTGCGCATTGCATTCCCGGCAGACCGCGGTCTGCGCGCCGGTGGCCTGCTTGAGCGCGTGCGCGGCGGTCACGTGGTCGGCGTGCACGTGGGTCTCGAGCGTGTACTTGAGAGCGAGGCCGTGCTCGCGCAGGAGGCGCAGGTCGCGCTCGACCTGCTCGGTGACCGGATCGATCAGGACAGCCTCGTGGTTTGAATCGTCGGCGATCAGGTACGTGAGCGTGGACGAGGCCGGGTCGAAAAGCTGTTTGAAGAACATGGCATCCTCTGCATTT
>DASPWT010000101.1:0-4280 GCA_035637655.1 Burkholderiales bacterium
TCAGCCTCCCTGCCTGAAGGGCGATTCGCCCTCGTTGTATTCCTGCACGCCCTGCGTCACCGCGCCGACGAGATCGCGCTCCGCCGCCGTGAGGAAGGAATTCCACACGTCGAAGATGAGGACGATGCGCGGCTCGTCGCTGTCGTTCCAGGCTTCGTGCTCGAAGGTGTCGTCGAACACCCAGGCGCTGCCTTCGCGCCACTCCCGGGTCTCGGCGCCCACGCGGAAGCCGCACGAGGGCGGCACGGCGAGCGCCATGTGCACGATGAAGCGGGTGTTGGTGACGCCGGTGTGAGCCGGGATGCGCGTCTTCGGCGCGAGGACGGAGAAGAAAGCGGTCGGGGCATGCCCGCGAATTTCGCAGAGCGGCGCCGCCTCGAGGAGAGCCGCCGTCCTGGGGCAGCGCGCGAGGTGTTCCTCGATGCGCTTTCCGTTCTTGAACAGAAAGAAAGTGCTCCAGCGCTTCGAGTTGTTGAGCTCGACCCATTGATCGACCGGAGAGCCTGCGGGCTTGGAGATGTAGGGCACGAAATCGTCCGCGGCTTGCGCGAGCGCGGCGCGCGCCTCCGCGCGGATTTCGTCCGTTGCGGCATCGAACGCATCGAGCCACGGAAACGCCTCGCGGTCGAGGAACTCGATCGCCGGCAGCCGCGGGAACAGCATGAAGGTCGGCTGCGGCGCGAACACGCCGCGCTTGCCGACGAGCGTATCGAAGCAGGCGTCGAAGCGCTCGAGCCGCGCACCGTCATGGCGCGCGCGCGCCTCATCCAGCCGCGGCCGCAGGAACGCCTCGAGCGCGGCGTCGTTGTCCCGCATGACCTGGTTCGCGTGCTCGATCGCCGAGCGCACGGCCGGCGGATGCTGGACGCCGGGGGGAACGCAGCAGAGAAAAGCGTGGTACATGTACGCGGCCTGCTTCGGCTTTCCCTGCCGCTCGAAGAGCCTCGCCTTGTGCAGGAGCGCGGGGAAGAAACGCGGATCGGCGACGAGCGCCCGCTCGAGCGCGTCGCGCTCCGCGCCCTCGTCCTTCAGCTCGCGATGCGCGAGCGCCAGGTTGAGCCAGAGCATCGGGCTTCCCGGGTCGAGCGCCGCGGCGCGCTCGAGCAGCGGCCGGGCCGCTCCGGCATCGCCGCCGAGCAGCGCGCGCATTCCGGCGGCATTGAGCACGCGCGGGTCATCGGGCGCGGCGGCCCGCGCCTGCGCGAGCGCGCGCTCGGCTTCGCCGCGATTGCCCGCCTGATCGGCGCGATCGACGGCATCGATGAGCGCGCGGATCTGCGACTCGGTGGCGGCGGCTGCGGTCATGCGTCGGTGGCTCGGGATAGGCGGGTCGATTGTACGCTATGCTGCGTCTGTCCCGGGACGCGAGACGGGACCGGAACGCCGATTCACCGGGGGCGGTCTAAACGTACGGTGCGGCCACGACCTTGCAAGACGACCGGAAGGAGGCGACCATGAATCTTCAGGCGCTTTTCATTGTTTGCGTTGCGGCGATCGCAGCGGCGGCCTCTGCGGCCGAGCCCCAGGCCGCGAGCGCGGCCCGCGAGGGGCTGGTCGCGGTGCAATCCCGGAATCTCGACGAGCTGTACCTGCGTCCGAATGCCGATCTCGCCGCCTATCGCAGGATCCTGATCGACCCGGTCCGGGCCGAAATCCGCGGCGACTGGCAGAAGAACCTGAACTACACGCGCAACGTGTCGCGCTGGGTCGGGCCGGACGACGCCAAGCGCATGGCCGCGGATGCGGCCTCCAGCCTCGAGAGCGTCATCGCCCAGACCTACAAGGCGCGCGGCTACGAAATCGCCGCAGCGCCCGGGCCCGGCGTGCTGCGCCTTTCCGCGAGCATCGCCGACCTCTACGTCAACGCGCCGGACCGGTATTCTCCGTGGACCGTGAAAACCTTCACGCGGGACGCCGGCCAGGCGACGCTCGCGCTCGAGGCGCGCGACGCGGTCAGCGGGACGCTCCTCGCGCGCGTGGTGCACCATGGCACGGCACGCGAGATCAGCCGCATCAACGCGGCGAGCGACGTTTCGAACCGCTTCTGGTTCGATACCCTTTTCAGGCGATGGACGGCGGACTGCATCGCGGAATTCGAGGCCGGCAGGAACCGGCCGTGAACCGCTAGATTTTCGGGGCCGGCTCTTCGTTGTAGGCGTCGATCGCCTCGAACATTGCGCTCACCAGGTCGCGCTCTTCGACGCTGAGCTCGGGGCGCCAGACCTCGAACAGGAGGATCACGCGCGTCCGGTCGCTGCCATTCCAGGCCTCGTGTTCGATCGTGTCGTCGAACACCCAGGCACTGCCTTCCACGAGCGCGCGCGTGTCGTTGCCGACGCGAAAGCTGCACTTGTCCGGGACGATCAGCGGCAGATGGCAGATCAGGCGCGTGTTGACCTCGCCCGTGTGCGGCGGAATCCGTGCGCCGGGGCGCAGCAGCGAGTACAGGATCGACGGCGAGCGGTTCCGCACGCGCGCCAGCGGGACATCGGCGAGAGCGTTCAGGGTCTTGGGGCAGCGCGCCGCGTTCTCCGGCACGATCGCGCCGTGCTTGCACAGATAGAACGCGCTCCACTCCGGGTTGTTCAGCATCCCCTGGGGATCCGTCTGGGGCAACCTCGGATTGCCCTCGACATAGGGCTTGAACGCCGACTCCTGCTTCAGGATCTCGATCAGCTCCGCGCGAATGTCCGCCGTCGCGGCCTCGACCTTGTCGAGCCAGCGAAAGTCGTCCCTGTCATAGAACTGAATCTGGGGGAGCCCCGGGAAGAAGTATTGGCGGGGCTCCTGGAAGTAGATCTTCTTGCTCCCCGTCAGAATGTCGAGCGAATCCCTGAAGCGTCCGCTCGAGCGCCGCTCGACGAGCCCGCGGGCGGCCAGCCGCTCCCGGAGAAAGGCTTCGAACTGCGCGGCGTAGCGCCCGCACATGGTCTGCGCCCTCTCGAGCTCGCTGTGCAGATCGGCCGGCAGCTGGTCGGCGGGCGGAGCGGTGTTGACTGCGGCACGGTAGAACGACGACGCGGCGCGGGCATCGCCCGCGGCGGCCAGGTGATCGGCCTTGAGTATCAGCGCGCGCAGATTGCGCGGCTCGAGCGCGAGCGCACGATCGATCGCGGCGAGCGCCGACCGGTGGTCCTTGAGGCCGGCGCAGGCATAGGCGAGGCCGAGGTAAGCGGAGGCATCCGCCTGGCCCGCCGCGACGATCCGTTCGAAGGACTCGCGCGCCTTGCGCGCGTCGCCTTTGCGCAGGGCCTCGATACCGTGCGCGCGCGCGTCGCTCAGGGGGTGGTGCATGCCGGTCGCCGATCTACTTCAGCCGGCGAACCCTGATCAATGCGTTGCGGCCTTCGATCGTCAGGTTGTAGTTGCCGAGCAGGCCGGTTTCAATCGCGACTTTCATCGGTTCTCCCGGCCGCGGGTCCTGGACATCCGCGTCATCGCCGTCCAGCTGCCTCCACACCTGGCCGTTGTCGAGAACGAAAATGGATCGGCCGCGCGCGGTCCTGCCCAGTTCGAGCACCGTCGCCGTGATCTGGGTGATCTCGGGTGGCGGCGGGGGTTTTCCGAAATCCTCCACCCTCGTCACGACGTGGGGCAGGGAAATTCCGAACCCGCCGATCCTGCCGCGAGCCTCCGTGGCCTTTTGCGCGGCGGGCGCGTCCTTGGTGCGCAGCGCAGCGGCATCGAAGCACTTCAAACGTTCGGAGGAGTCCCCGATGCCCGCACACCTCGCGATTTCGGCCAATGCGTCTCGCGTGGGGTCGGCGTGCGCGGCGCCGGCAACGAAGATCGAAATGGAAGCTAGTACGCGGATTTGCATTGGAAAACTCATGGTTCGCGCACCTGGCTCGACAGGCGGATGCAGTGCAGCATGAATGGATTCGGAACCGCTTAAGAACCAATTACATAGTGGCATCTGCGTTGCTTCATGACAAGAGTGCAACAGCGGAGGCGCATCCCGTCGTCCTCGCGAGCTTGCCTTGACCGGATCTTCCATCAAAGTGTAAATTGCGTAACGTTCGGGTTACATGCAGTTACAATGTCCGCCCGCCGGGCGAAATACGTGACTGCCACTTGGAAACCGTGAGCAACAGGAGACCGTGAGCAGCAATAACTACTAGGGAGAGGACCATGAGCAAAAATAAGCAGCGCGCGCGAACAGTGTTTGCGAGGAAGTCATCCGTCGTCGCCACCGAAATCGCGCTCGCCCTGATGGCGGCGCAAATCGCTCACGCGCAGCAGCCACCCGCCGAGCAGGTCGAGAGAATCGAAATCACCGG
>DASPWT010000102.1:0-15209 GCA_035637655.1 Burkholderiales bacterium
CTCGCGCGATCGTTTCTCTCGCGGCGGCCAGGGCCAGGGGATCGCTCGCGAAAGCCCGCGGCGTGCCGCGGAACATGTTGCGCGGAAACTGGTCGAGCGCCACGACGAGGGCGAGCGATGCGAGCGGGGTCGCTTGCCAGCGTTCGAGCTCGCCGCGCGCAGCCCGCTCCCAGGTGGCGAGAAACCGGCGGCGGATTTCCGCGTCGAACGGCTCCGACTTCCGGAACCACAATTTGCGCGGCCGGCCGCGCTCGCGCGAATCCGGCGCGCCGAACCAGAAATCGAGCACCTCGACGAAGTCTGGTGCGCTCACGGAAAGCTTGCCGCCGACTCGATTTCGAGCGGCCGCGTCGGAAGACTCAGTTGCAGAGCCGCAAGTTGGCGAAGGCGATCAGCATCGCCGGATTGACATAGGCGCCCAAGGCGAGCAGCACGATGACGGTGAACGCGCCCAAACCGAACGCCGACAGGAGTTTTTTCCAAGGAGTCATATTGCCGTCCTATGCGCGCTGCCCATTTTAGCCCAGGGTAGGCCGGAAGAGCGTGATTCAGCGGCCGTTCGCGTACAATCGCTTCCGCGCCCCGGTAGCTCAGTGGATAGAGCAGCCCCCTCCTAAGGGGCAGGTCGGACGTTCGATTCGTCTTCGGGGCGCCAAGTATTTCAACGGTTTGCTCGGCGGGCCAGCCCTATCCCCCATCTTTGACCCCAACGCGAGGATACCGTAATCGCCAGCGGGTGATGCTAGTGGTTCAACGAACGGCTTGAGTTGGCGGACCGCTAACCCGGCGTCCAGCCCTTTGCGACCATGCACTGCTTGAAAAAATCGCTCGCGGCGATGCGAGCCCGCATCCCCACACCGAAGTAGCTCTGCCTCATATCTCTCTCGCAAGCGTATCGATCAGCATCGAACTGCTGCTGTGTGGCGCCTGCTCTCTCCCAGTGCATAGGAGTGGAGCAGGCCGACACGAAGAAGATAATGGCCGTGGCGAAAGGTTTTATCATTGAGCGGCAACGCATCTCGCGAGAAGTATAGCGGCGGGAGTATTGTTTTGGCGAATGGTCCTAAAAATCCCTGACTTGATTCCATACCTTGGAACGCAAGTTCCTTTCCTCCACTTGTCACCTCAACCGGTCAAGCCGCGTCCGGTTGTTTCGAGGGTTGAGCCAGGACGAACGCGTCGAGTTTCATGCACGCGTCGTGTATCCGCATCACGGTCGGATAGGGCTTGAGATCGCACTTGTAGAGTATCGCGTTGAACACCTGCGGCACCAGGCAGCAATCGGCCATGGTGATCTGGTCACGAAAGACGTACTTCCCGTGCTTTCGTTCCTGCGCGAGAAACGCTTCCATCATCCGGAAGCCCTCGGCGATCCAATGCCGGTACCACGCGTTCACGCCCTCTTCGTCGAGCTTGTACGTCTTGCTGATGTATTTCCGTGTGCGCAGGTTGTTGAGCGGATGGATTTCGCAGGCGATGATCTGCGAGAAGGCGCGCACGTAGGCCCGGTCGAGCGGATCGGCGGGCAGGAGCTTCGGCCCGGGGTGAACCTCATCGAGGTACTCGATGATCGCGAGTGACTGGGTGAGGAGTTGACCACCCTCCTCGAGCGCAGGGACCAAGCCCTGAGCGTTGACCGATTTGTAGCCCGCTTCCAGGTGCTCCCCTTTGGGCAAGCTCACGCCCGCGTGCTCGTACTTCAAGCCCTTGTGGTTGAGCGCGATGCGCACGCGAAACGAGGCCGAGGAGCGGAAGAACGTGTAGAGCCTCATCGCGCCGCAGGTTAGCCGAATTTGAGTTTCATCGCCAGCACCGTCCCCGCGAGCACGAGCGTCAGGCCGTTGCACACGATGATCGGGACTGCGCCGAGCTTCAGGCCGTAAACGAACCACAGCGCCACGCCCGAGGTGAAAATCAGGTACATCGGCAGCGACAGGTCGCGCGCCGAGCGCGTTCTCCAGATCCGCCATGCCTGGGGGATGAAGGCGATGGTGGACAGCGTGCCTGCGACCGCGCCGATCAGATCGGCGTTCATGCTTTTCCCCTCCCCTTTCTTTCCTCTTCGCGCAACCGCAGCACCCGCCGCTGCACCTTTCCGGTCGTGGTCATCGGCAGGCTTTCGAGGAACTCGATTTCCTTGGGATATTCGTAGGGCGCGAGCTTGCCGCGCACGTGCTGCTGCAGGTCGGCTTCCAGCTCGGCGGAGGGACGGTATTCGGGGGTGAGCACGATGAAGGCTTTCACAATATTCGTGCGCTCCGGATCGGGGCTGCCCACGACCGCGGCGTTCGCCACCGCCGGGTGCTTCACCAGGCAGTTCTCGATCTCAGAGGGACCGATGCGGTAGCCCGCGCTCTTGAATACGTCGTCGGAGCGTCCCTGGTACCAGAAATCGCCGTCCTCATCGCGCTTCGCGAGATCCCCGGTGCGGCACCATTTGCCGGTGTATTTATTTTTCGTCGCCTCGGGATTCTTCCAGTACTCGAGAAAAAACACCGGGTCGCCTTCCGCCCAGGCCGCCACCTCCCCGATTTCACCGACCGGAACTTCAGCACCCGCCTCGTCGATGCAGGCCACGCGGTGTCCGGGATACGGCCGCCCGATCGACCCGGGCTTGGCCGGCCACAGCGTATGCGAATTGCCGACGATGTAATTGATCTCGGTCTGGCCGAACATCTCGTTGACGGTGACTCCGAGCGCCTCGCGGCTCCATTCGAATACCGTCTCGCCCACCGATTCGCCGGCGCTCATGATGGAGCGCAGCGAAAGCTCGTAACGTTTCGTCGGCTGCGGCACCGTCTTCATCATCATCTTGAGCGCGGTCGGAAAGAGGAAGGTGTTGCGCACGCCGTACTTTTGCATCAGCCAGAACGCCTTTTCGGGATCGAAGCGACCGCGGTAGCCGAGCAGCGGAGCAGCGTGGTAAAGGGACGGCAGCAGCGCGTCCATCAGGCCGCCCGTCCAGGCCCAGTCGGCGGGCGACCAGAACAGGTCGCCCGCCTGCGGAAACAGATCGTGCGAATGCACGAAGCCGGGGAGGTTCCCGAGGAGGACCCGCTGCGGCATGAGCGCCCCCTTCGGCGGACCGGTCGTGCCGCTCGTATAGATGAGCAGCGCCGGGTCGTCGGCCCGCGTCTCGATCGGAGTGAAGCGCGGCGAAGCCTGCGCGAGAAGCGGCTCCCAGGGCCGCGACCATGATTCCCGCGCTCCGGCGACACCGATCACGTGCCTCAAGAACGGCAGCCTGTCGCGAATCTGGGCGAGATTGGGCAGCGACGCGGGATCGACGAGCGCCGCCACCGCCCCGCTGTCCTGCAAGCGGTATTCCAGCGCCTCGGGACCGAACAGGATCGAAAGCGGCGTCGCCACGACGCCCATCTGGTAGCAGGCGATGTGCGCGATCGCCGTTTCCGGACGCTGCGGCAGGATGATGCCGACCCGGTCGCCGCGTTTCAGGCCGAGGCCGGCGAGCGCGTTGGAGAGCCGGTTGGCCTGCTGCTGCAGATCCCAGAAGCTGTATGCGGCGGTGGACCCGGCCTCATCCTCCCAATAAAGGGCGAAGCGGGAGCGGTCAGGCGAGTGCCGGCCGCAGCAGGCCGTGCCGATGTTGAATCGAGCCGGCACCTCCCATTTGAAACTATCGTAGACCTCGCGATAGCGGTCCTGCATTGCGGACGCAGCTACTGGAGTTGCCTGAGCCGTTGCTCGACGAACTCGAGAAGATTGGGAGCGAGGTTCCCTGCCGATTTGGCGCGCGTGAAGGCCTCCAGTGCATCCTTCCTCCGTTCGACCGCCTGAAACGAGATCCCCAGGCCGACCCACCAAACGCCCGCCGACGGCGCAAGGCGCAGCGCCGCCTGATACTGCTCGATCGCTTCCTTGTGGCGCTCGAGCCGCTGGTAGAGCGCAGCGGCAAATGCGTGAAAGTCCGGGTTGCGGTCCGGCGGTGCGGCGTGCCTTTGCAGCACGAAAAGCGCCGTGGAGATATCGTTGCTCTCGACCATGATGCGCGCGAGGAGCATGGCGAAACCGGTGTTCCCGGTGTCGACCGCGAGGCCGTCCTGCAGGGACACGGCGGCCTCGTCCACGCGTTTGGCCTCGAGCAGGAGCGCCACCATGGTCTGACGCGCCGCTTCGTGCCCGGGATCGATTTCGAGAGCGCGGCGGAAACCATCCATCCCTTCGGCGATCCGGCCCTGGTTCACGAGGTTGACCGCGCGGCGGAATTCGCTCTCCGCCCGATTGCGCGCAGAAGTATTCGCGCGCCGGTCGATCTTGCCCGGCGCGGCGGCAGGGTCGCCCGCAAGAACGGGTTGCTCCGCGACCGCCTTCGCCGCGCCACTGCGAGTTTTCGAGCCGGATCGGGAGGATGAAGTTCTCGAGCTTCGCTGTGGAATGGGGGTCGTCAACTCTGTCGCCAGCCGCAGCATGTCCACATTCACTTTTTCCGAGCGTTGCGGCAAAGGCGCCTGCGCGGCTGACGAACCGGCGGGTGCGGAACTCGAGGCGGCCGGCAGCGTCGGCGCAGGCTGCGGGGCGGCCGCTTGCGGCGCGGGGATCTTTCCTCGCGGGGACTGGTAGACGAGATCGGTGACCACCGAGTGCGGCGTCAACTGCCAGACGAGCCACGCGACCCAGCCTACGGCGAAGAGCATCGTCATGGCCATGGTCCGCCAGAAGAAATCCGAGGCGAGCGTGCGCTCAGGCACCGGACGCATGTGGCGCGACAGTGCCCCTGCGGGCGCCGCCGTTCCGCCCTGAGACGCGTGGCGCTTGTCCAGGTCCCGGAGCATCTTGTTGATGAGGCTCATCGCAGCATCATCCAGCCGATGCCCGAAAACGCCGCACAGGCGAGCGCAAGCCAGAGCCAGGCGCGCGACAGCGCGAACGAAGCGGGCGTATCGACGGTCGCCGCGCGGGCGTGCCGTCCGGTCACCCTGCGCACGCCCTCGCCGTAGGCGAGCATCAGCGCCTTGTTGGCGAGGATATTGACGAGCCGGGGAACGCCGCGGCTCGCGCGGTAGATCGAATTCACGGCTGCGGGCGCAAACACCGCGTCGCCCGAATATCCGGCGATCGCGAGCCGGTGAGCGAGATAGTGGCCGGTCTCCTCGCGCGTCAGGGTGCCCAGATGGTGCTGAAAAGTGATGCGCTGGCGCAGCTGCCGGATCGATTCATGCGCAAGCCTCTCATCGAGCTCGGGCTGGCCGAACAGGATCACCTGGATGAGCTTGCGCTTCTCGGTTTCGAGATTGGTCAGCAGCCGCAGGGTCTCGAGCGATTCCAGCGGCATCGCCTGGGTCTCGTCGAGGCACACCACCACGCGCTTTTTCTGGCGGGCGAAATCCAGCAGCGCGAGGTTCAGCGCCTTGAGCAGATGATGCTGGTCGAGCCCGCTGTCGAGCTTGACCCGCATTTCCTCGGCGAGCGCGAGCAGCAGCGTCTTGGGCTCGAGGTTCGGGTTGGGAACGTACGCGCTGGCCCAGTTGTCGTCCAGCGTCGCGAGAAATTTGCGGCAAAGCAGCGTCTTGCCGGTGCCCACCTCGCCGGTGATCTTGAGGAAACCCTCGCCGTTCGCGACGGCGACGAGCAGCGTGTTCAGCGCTTCCTGGCTGCTCGCGCACGCGTAGAAAAAACTCGTGTCAGGAGTGATCCCGAACGGGGGCTCGCGCAGACCGAAGTGGGAAAGATAGATCACTTCGCTCTATCGGACGAACCGGCTCCCGTGTTGGACCCGAGGTTCTGCATGCGATCGCGCGTCTCCTGGATGTCCTGCTCCCAGTCCCTGTCGCCCTTGATGATGGTGGGCTTCAGCAGGATGACCAGCTCTCTCTTGGTCCTGGTCCGCGTGTCGTTTCCGAACAGCGCGCCGACGCCCGGTATGTCCTGGAGTCCCGGCAGGCCGGACCGATCGTTCGCGACATCGACCTTCATCAACCCGCCCAGCGCGACGATGTTCCCGTCCTGGACTCGAACCATGGTATCGGTCTCGTTGATGGAGCTCCTCGCGAGCGGCAGCGTCGTGTCGCCCCCTCCTGCCCCCAAATTGAATACGAGGTCCTGCTGGACGACGTTGCTTACCAACGGGTGGATATGCAGAAGGATGTTCCCGTCCTCGTCTATTTGGGGTGTGATGTCGAGGGACACACCTGAAAAGAATGAGTTGAGAGTCGGAGTCAACAGGACGTTCTGGATCGCACCGGAAAGCGGGTTCGTTACGGGCGTTCCCGTAACGTTGGTCACGAAGAACTGGTCAGTTCCGACCTTGAGGACTGCTTTCTGGTTGTTGAGGGCCGCGACCCGAGGGCTCGACAAGACCTGGACATTTCCCTGCGACTCCAGGAACTGCAGCAGGGAAGCAAAGTTCCGCGTCTGGATCGCGAGACCGAACACGCCCGCGCCCGCCGCGCCCGCCGCCGATACGGCGGTTCCTGCCAACCCCGTTCCGAGGATGCCGGTGGTCAAGGTGCGTGCAGCCGGGTCGACCGTCAGATTTGCCGCGGATATGGAGCCGGTCGTAGAGAGCTGCGCACCCGAGCCGAGCACGCCGCCGGTGACGTGGCTGGTCGGAAACGCCGCCCAGTTGATTCCGGCCTGATAGGCGTTATTCAGGGTGACATCGACGACCTTGGCTTCGATCATCACCTGGCGCTCGACCGACAGGCGCATCGCCTTGAGGTACTTTTCAATGTTTCGCAATTCCCTTGGCATCGCGCGGATCACGATCACGCCCGATTGCGGGCTGACCACCACACTTCTGCCTTCGCCCGGTCCGATAAGGGTCCGCAGGGCGATCGTGATTTCGCTCCAGAAGTCGCTCTGCGAAACCATCGAGACACGAGAGGCATCCAGGCTGGTCGTAGCGATCGAGCTGAGCCCTAGCGCGCCAAGCGCCGGTGAGGTGCCTTGCGTCGCGCCCCCCGCGGCGATCGCAAGCGGCGCAGCGCCGCCGCCAGCCCCCTGTTGCGTGCCCGAGATCGCGCCGGAGCTGACGCGCACGTCGCTGCGGCCGGAGCGCAGGCCGATCAGGTAATTGACCTGGAACACGCGGGTCTGCAGGCCGGTCGCTTCGACGTAAATCCGCGTGCCGTCGACGCGGAACTCGTAACCGTATGCCTCGCGGATCGCTTCCAGCGCTTCCCTCACCGTGACATCCTTGAGATTGACGGTGATCGCCCCGCCCACGCCGGGGTTCACGACCATGCTGTAACGCGTGCCGGACACGATGGACATGAACACTTGCTGAGCCGGGGCGCCGTTCACCACGAGATCGAAGCGCGGCTCGACCGGAGCGCCGGATAGCTTTGGAATTTCCGCTCGAAGCGGCGGCAGCAAGGCTTCGCGGACGGCTTCCGACTGGGACGATCTCGGCTGCCGGCTGGCGCGCTCGACTTCGGAAAGAAGAGTCGGGTCCACGCGGTTGTATGGCTGTGCACACGAGCCCAACAAGAACAAGATCACGACGCTAGTTCGCTTCATGGTTCCCTTCCTCCCGCTGCCCGGCGGTTTCATTCCGGGCGGCAGGCCAGTGTTTTCTTCGTTGGACGGAAGAATAGAGCTTGATGATTTCGGTCGCGTCGGCCCTTTCGAGCACGATTTCCTCGTCGCTGATCCGCACCAGCGTCGCGTTTCCGTAGCGCCCGCCCAGAACGACCGTCTGCCCGTTGATCGTCGCCTGCCGGCGATCGGTCGAGATGATCACGACTTGCGCCGGCGAAAAATTGCCCGCGGGCTCGAAAACTTCCACACCACCGCCGAGAATTTCCCGGGGCGGGCGGGTCGGATCGTTCAGTCCCTGCGCAAGGCCGCGCGGCGCGACTAGCGAGATGACGAGCGCGAAACCCAGCGTCAGATAAGCAGCCATGTCTTTTCCGGGCTGAGCGTATAAAGCGTGATCTTCAGCGTGACCACGGGGTAGGCACCGGCCTGAAGCTCCATGTTGCCCCACATGATCTTCGCGGGGAGGCGCTCAAGCTGGCCGACGTAGTTCAGCATTTTCAGATAGCTTCCCGACACGGCGATCTCGATTCCGTGCCGGTACATCCCCACGCCGCCCGGCGCGGAACCCAATATCGCCGTGAGCGACTGGGTCAATCCGGTCGCAGGCAGCGAGCGCAGGCTGACCAGCTCGATGTCGGGATTTCGCTTCACGATTTCAGAGAGCATCTTCGCCATGCGTTCGGGCGGAACCAGCGCGCTTTGTCTTCCGGCGAGCTCCCGGTCGAGCGCGGCAAGCTCGAGCTTGCGCTTTTCCAGCCGCTGCCGCTTCGCGTTTGCGTTGTCGCCCGATCGTGCCTGCGCGTAAGCCTGCACCTGTCCCCGCATGGCGCGAATTTCATCCTCTTGCTGCTGAATTCTCTGCGAGTTGGTCTTCTGTCTCTTCAAGATGGGCTCGAACAGCGCGCTGTCGGCGACCCCGACGATCACGACGGCGACCGCGAGGAAGATGAGCACGCGCTCGCGCAGGCTCATCGCGTCGAGGCGATCGGCGTAGCGCTGCAATGGCACCGGCAAGCGCATGGCTAGGGCCTCGCCCTCTCGGTTGCTGCAGGGGCACTTCGCGCCTCGGAAAATCCCTGCGAGCTCACGGTGAATTCCACGATCGAGCGAGCCGGACCCTTTCCCGCGGTGCTCCGGGTAATCGCCAGGGCCTCGAGCGGACGCCCTCGAAGCGCGGATTCCTGCTTGAGTCGCCCGATGAGGACGGGGACGAGGTCCGCCTGCAGGGCCCGGCCGCTCATGGTGAGCTGAGCGCCCCCTTCGGCGATCTGTATGCTGGTGAGCCAGAGGCCCTGCACGGTCTGCCGCGCAAAGGCGCGGAGGTATTCAGAGTACCCGGCGGGTCCGGCCGAACCGCCCGTTCCGAGCTCGCGCAGCAGCGACTGGCGCAAAGCGACGGCCGCTTCAATGCTCTTCAAGTCCTGATCGAGCTGCGCTTCGCGTTTCTCCGGGCTGAGGGCCGCGGTGATTTTGGTGAATTGCTGCTTCTGCTGTTCGTAGGCGCGCCCCGATTCTCCGTTCTGGCGCGCGAGGCTCCTGTCCTGCCACAAGGCGAAGCCGTAAAAGGCCGCCAGTCCCAGCACGATCAGGCCGAGCGCCTGGGTCATGGCCAGCGCGGAAAAATATTTCTTCTTCTCGAGGAACTGCGGATTGAAAAGATTGATCTGCTGGCTCACAGCGCCTTCTCCTCGACCCGCAGCGCCGCTCCGAACAGGTAAAAATATTCCCACTGCTCATCGGGCGTCGGCTCGCTGCCGTCGGCAAAATCCATGACCTGCGGCAATGCCGCGGCCACGACCGGCACGTAAAGCCTGCTGCGGAGAAATTGCTCGAGCTCGGGGTCCTGCGGCAGCGGGGCGAGCAGCAGCTCGCCCACCCCGACGCTGAGCCGCTGGCGGTCAAAAATGTCCAGCGACCGGGTGATCTCGGTCGCGACCCGTTCGCGGTAATGGTCGCCGTGCTCCCTTTGCCCCAGCTGCACCGACGTGACTTCGAGGCGCCGCGTGAGGAGCAGCTCGCCGTGGAACGAGATCGTCAACATCCCTCCCCAGGAGGAAAACGCCAGCATCGCGGTCGCCTTGTCCGGGGACTCGAACAATGCCGCGACGTTGCGCTGCGCCATTTCCGGGATGTCGATGACCTTGAGCGGAATGCGCGCATCCTGAAACAGGGCGATCCGTTTTTGCACGACCTCGTTGGAGGTGGCGACGGCATACATGGCTTGCGCCGATCCCTTGGGGTGCCCCTCGGCGCGCACTTCGAACACATCGACCGTTGCGTCGTCGATGTGATATTCGAGCTGATCCTTGATCCGCCAGCGAATCGCAGCTTTGAGCTCGTCGGGCGGAACCTTGGGCGGTTCCACCAACAGTATCTGGTAGTCCGCGGGTTCCAGGAGCGTCGTGCAGGCAAAGCGGGCAAGCCCGTGCTCCTTCATCTCCCTCTGCAGCGAACCCGCCTGCTCGGACGGGGGGCATGAAACGCCCCACCAGCGCGTCGCAATGGGCCGTTCGCGGTTGAACCCGCGCACATGGGCGAATTTGATCCCTTCCGGCTCGATGGCGACGGCCAGAAGTCCTGAACCCTGCGTCGATTTGGTGAGCCAACCCAACAACACCCTCTCCGTGAATCAGGCTTAACTTCAAGTTATATGAATAAGGTATTGTTGTCAATGGTATTTTTATCTCCGCTTCTGGTCCAATTCGGCCTTGGGTAGAGAGACAGCGCGTACAGATCCGAAGCGTGCAACTTCATGCTAGCCCGGCGGAGCCGAGGCTAGCAGCAATCCAGCCTGCCTCGAAGATATCCCGCGCCTCATGATGTCTTCACGGCGGATACACCTCTATCGTATTGATCCGGCGCACCCCCCCGGACAAACTGATTGCGAGAAGATTGGCCACACCGACCGTGCTTCCGCTTGCTGCTGACGATACGACGAAGCTGGGATTGGCAGTCCCCGCGGATTGACGCCCCAGCAGTCCACTGTAGAAGTCGTCGCACTCTGCGGTTCCAGAGCACAAGTTCCAGGTGTAAGCGTTGGATGAAACCGTGGCAGCGCTAACGGTAATTTTCTCCGCCGGCCCCGCCCCGATATTAACGCTTGCACCCGACGTATTTTGGTATTGAATGGCTGCCAACACCACGTTTTCTCCGGCAGGAAACGAAGTCGGAACCGACAACAAAGTCGAGGCCGCTGTGAATGTAACCGAAGGGCTTGTAAATCCCACTGCGCCGTTGAACCCGTTGAAAACGAGTATCGACGCGCTGCCCTTGGTGCCGCCGCCGGAGGCCAGCGCCGAGACCGTATAAGTCTGGCCGGCAACGGCGTTGGAGTCGATCGCCATCAGCAGCGCGCCGGTGCCCTGATTCACGTTCCCGGTCTTGTCCAGCGTGATCGTGAAAGCGTTGCTGATGATGGGTGTTCCACCCTTTTGGACAGAGAGATTGGTGATATTTCTCAACTGACCAGAGCTGCCGTCAAGCTGCACCTGCGCAATAACGATGTTGTTGCCTGCGGTGATGGCGCCGCTGGTCACGAGGGTCGTGGCACTGGTGCCAATGCCCGTTAGTGTTCCCTGGATGAAGCTCGCATTGGCAGAAGCGATGCCGCTGATCGCGAGGATCTGGACGCGGGCGAAGGTGTTGGTGTTCGACGGGCTGGTCACGGTGACGTCGTACGTGGCCCCGGCAGGCGCCGCGGCATGCTTCCCCATCAGGAATTGCGTCTCCTGAGGAAAGCTATTCGCACCTGCGGTCGCGCCTCCTCCCACGTCGATCAGGGACGTCGATGACTGAAGCGTCGCCGCGGGACTCGTCGCGACGAGTTTCAGATTGCCCGCCGGAATCGTCGTGTGTGCGGCCGTGTTGCTGAAGGTCACGATCGCAAAAACGTAGTTGTCTCCCGCCGGCAGGTTCGGCGCCCAGCCGGAAGTGAGCGATGTGGTCGCGGGGGCCGTGGTCAGCTGGATCGAGCCGCTGGTAAAAGAATTCGAAACTCCGCTCGAGCTCGCCTGTACCGTGCTCTCCAGTATCCGCTTCGCGCCGCCCGCGGTTCCGGTAGAGGCGATCACGCACTGGTTAGCCTGCGTGACCGCATTCCCGGTGGTGTGAGCCGCCGCGGTCGTGCCGTTGGCGCCCCTGACGACACCCCCCAGGCACGGTGCTGGCGAACATGCGGAGCCGGTGTCGGAGGTGCTGCCGTAGTCGATCGACTCCGTCCCGATCGTGATTTCCCCGTGCGGGGCAAGATTGCTCAGGTTTCCGCTCGTGAAGGTCAGGGGCACGCTCGAGACGCTGCCCGCCGGAATGTTGGATGCGAGCGTTGCCGTAAAAGCCGTCGGATAAGGCGTGCCCCCCGTCGTAAACTGCCCCGACCCCACCGGCAGGTTGGTATTGGTCAATGCCGTGCAGGCGGTGCCGGTGGAAAACTGATATTTCGCTACCTCTATTCCCGAGTACGCGGCGGCATAGGCCGTCCCCGACTGGTTGTGCAGAATGCTCGATCGCTCGCTCGAAACGTAGAGAAAACCGAGCGCGACGATCATCAGCGCGATCACCACGATCAGCACCACTGCCGCCACGAGCAATTGACCGCGCTGGCGCAGAGCGGGGCGCATCAGAAGGCCGCCGGCTTGAAGGTGCTGCGATAGGTCATGTTCACATTCTGCGTCGTGATCGTCAGCTGCACCGTGATGTAGTAAACCAGCGCAGAATTTCCCCCGAAATTTTCGGGGTTCACGCCGTCGTTATGAAGATAGGTGATGGTGACCGCGCTGACGTTGTCGGCGAGCGGCTGGTAAGTGCCCGCCACACCCGTCTGGGACCGTTCGAGCTGGGACGTGCCGGCGTTGCGTCTATAGGCGATGGAATCCCCGACAACGTCGGTAAAGGAGACCTGGTTTTGCACGCTGATGTCGAGATCGGCCGTGCTCCGCACGGCGCGCAGCTCGCGCGCCATGCGCTCAAGCGCGAGGCGGCCCTGCGCGTCGTCCTGAGCGATCTCGCGCCCGAGGAAATAGTTGCGAAAACCGCCGCTCATGACGGTCGCACCGATCGTCGCCAGCGCGCCGATGATGACCAGGGTTATCACTACTTCGATCAGCGTAAAACCGGCTGACCGAAATGAGGAGCGCCCGATCATGGCTAGTAATTCGAAAGGACCGCGCTCTGCGTTGCGAGCGTGGTACCGCCCAGCGTCACGGTAACGGTGACGAGCTTATAGTTCATCGTGGGATTGCCGTTCCATGACACCCACGAAGCCGGCGCTGTGCCGGTACCGGCTGAAGCCACGCTATGGCCCAAGGTGTTGGTGCAGACGGCGGGCGCGCCCACGTTGCACGGATCAAGGTCCACTGTGTTGTTGTAACCCCGGCCCGCGAGCGGACTATCCCGCTGGCCAAGAATCAGCGCCATGCGCTCCTGGGCGAGCTGCGTCGCCTGGGTAAGCTGGGCCGCAGTGGGACTGCGAGGAAGCACGCTGCCGAACGATCTGAGCAGGGCGTACGCCGCAAATCCGAGAATCACGATGAAAACCAGCAACTCCACCAGTGTGAATCCCCGCAGGCGGCTCATCGGACCGGCTTCCTCTAGGGCGTTACCCTGCCGGTCTGGGGCGTGATCGTGATCGACTGGCTCACGCCTCCCTTGCTCAGCGTGATGCTCGCCGTCGACGCGGCTGGCGCGGCCGTCGCAAGGTTGTCGGTGTAAGGGATGCCGCGCCCGTCGAACGCGACCAGGTTGTTGGGAAGGTTCGTCGGAGGCAACGCGACCGTGACTCCCGAATTCCAGTTGGTCTGCGCGGTGGATCCTGTGACGGGGTGAGGTACCAAGGTGCCGCCCGCGTTGGCGAGCGTCAGGGTGTAGCCCGTCGCTGTGAGGTTTATGCGGTAACGCTGCCCCTGCGTCATAGCGAGCGCCTGCACGTAGCGGATGTCGCCCGCCAACTGATCGACCTGCGTCGACAGCATCACCGGGTCCCTTTCAGTCCTGGAAAGCGCGATCGCCGAAATGATTCCGACGATCACCAACACCATGATCATCTCCCGGAGCGTGAATCCGCCGCCCCGGATCGCACTTCGAGAGCGTGGCGCTGACATGGTGGCTTCAGTGCTTCGGCGACCCGAGAAAAAAGGGCGGGCGCCTTGCGGCACCCGCCCCTGTCCGAGGACGGCTCGCTGCGCGAGGGTGCCGCTTAGCAGGCTGAGACGTCTATGGGTCCGATGGTCGGCGGGGCAGTCGCCGTGGCATTTTGATAGAGGAACGAACAGTTCGCCGGGGTGGTCGCTGTCTTGACCTGGAACGTCATCGCACCCGTTGTCTCGAAGGTCACGGAGTCGAAGCGCACCGCTGCATCGATCCCGCCCGAGGCCTGGGACGGGTAGCGGTTGACCATCGACACGGCTACGCCCTCGATGGTCACGGGACTCCCGCCGTTCAACCCTTGCGCGACCTGCAGCGCATTCGCCAGCGTCGAGGCGGAGCTCACTGCGGCGAACAGGCCCTTCAACGCGGCCGCGCGTGCCTGTCCGGTAAGGTCGACAAACTTGGGCGCCGCGATGGCCGCCAGAATACCGAGAATCAGGATGACCACGATCAACTCGATCAGCGTAAAGCCACGCGTTTGTTTCGTCATTTTCGTTTCCCTCACAAATTTAGCAACTTACAGCCTCGATTTAGCGAGCGGTCAGATTATACACAACCTGCTGGGGCTTTCCACCCCGCCTGTGAATCCTGGCGCGGGTACGTTGAATGTATCTGTTTCCCTCAGAAGAACCAGGTATAGGGAGTTACCGCCTCCACCCGCATCCCGGCGAAGATCTTGCGCTCGGAATCCGGTTCGGCCGGCTCGAAAATGACCCGCGCGCGAAATCGAAGTCGTTTGCTTCCATCTGCAAGGCGCTCGAGGTGAGCGTCGAGGTTGGGAACGTATACGAGCTCGTTCCTGGTCGCGTCGAAATACCAGCTCCCTCGCGGCACATCGGGTTGCGGCGCACGGAACTCTCCGCGGTAGCCCGGCGGCGGCTCCATCAGCCACTGGACCGGATTGGCAAGCGCGAGCGATGCAATATTTTTTTCTTCGCCCCGCACGAGCATGACCGCGACCCGCAACTGCAGCGCGCTTTTCACCGCGGCAACGGTGTATTCCATGGCCGCCTTTTCGGCGGCCTCCTGGTAGAAGCGCAGCCGGTCGAGCAGCAGCACGGCGCACAGCGCGATGATGCATACGA
The DNA here is from genome assembly GCA_035637655.1 of Burkholderiales bacterium. GTDB lineage: Bacteria > Pseudomonadota > Gammaproteobacteria > Burkholderiales > SG8-39 > VBDM01. Next base: position 14,727 of record DASPWT010000102.1, read on the forward strand.
CGACGACCAGCTCGATCAGGGTGAGTCCCGAGGCAGCACGCAGGCGCGCGCGAGACCCCGACTCGAGTACGAGAACCTTAACGTTTCCCGCCCGCAAGAGCAGCTTGCCCCATATCCCACATGGGGAGGAATACCCCAAGCGCGAGTATCAGCACCAATACGCCGAGGAGCACGATCAGAATGGGCTCGATCTGCGACGAGAGCGTCTTCAGCTCGTATTCGACTTCGCGCTGATACATTTCGGCCACTTCACGCAGCAGATCGTCCAGTTCGCCTGCTTCCTCGCCGACCGAGATCATCTGCAGCACCACGGGGGTGAAAACCCCGGTGGTCACGGCGGTGCGCAGCAGGCTTTCGCCGCGCTCGACCCCGTCACGGATTTGCCCGATTCGCTGCCCCACGTACGCGTTGTCCACGACCTGCTCCACCACCGACAGGGCCTGCACGATGGGCACGCCGCTTTTCAGGGCGATCGACAGCGAG
>DASPWT010000103.1:0-13049 GCA_035637655.1 Burkholderiales bacterium
CTATCGCGAGGCGATCTCGGCCTGCGGCAGCGATCCGCTGCTGCTCTACAACCTCGGCGTTCTGCTGGAAGACCTGGGCCGCAGGAGCGAGGCGATGGAAGCGTACGAAAGGGCGCTGCACCGCGATCCGCGCCTCGCGGACTGTCATTACAATCTCGCGCTCCTGTGCAAGACCCTGGGCAAGCCCAGGCACGCCATCCGGCACATGGCGCAGTATCGAAGGCTGGTCAAGCCGCGAAGATGAACAGGAATCAGACCCAGTCCCCGCCCAGGACTTTCTCGGCCCAGAACAGTCCTGCGACGGTCTTGGAGTCGGTGATCTTCCCCTCGCGCACCCAGGCGAGCGCGGTGGCGGGCGGAAGCGTGAACACCTCCAGGAATTCCTCGTCGTCGAGCTTCGCGCCCTCGTGTTTGAGCTCTTTCGCGAGGTAGATTTCGATCCGCTCGTTCGAATACGCGATCGCGATGTGGATCGTCGCCACGTGCCGCCACCGCGCAGCGGTGTAGCCGGTCTCCTCCTTCAACTCGCGCCGGGCGGTCGCGAGCGGATCTTCCCCCGGATCGATCTTGCCCGCCGGGATTTCGATCATGTCGCGCCCGAGCGGATAGCGGTACTGGCGCTCCATCACCAGCTCGCCCGCCTCGGTGAGCGCGATCACCGCAACCGCTCCCGGATGCTCGACGAACTCGCGCTCGGCGGTTCCGCCGTTCGGCAGCCGCACCGTGTCGCTGCGCACCTTGAGGAGCTTGCCGTCGTAGACCAGCTTGCTCGAGAGCCGGTGCTCGCTGAGATCCTTCACGTCCCGGCGGCTCCGCTCACAGGCCCTTGATCGCGTAGAAGCACAGCTGCATGAGCGGCTGAGGCAGGATGCCCAGCACGAGCACGGCCAGCCCGTTCGCCGACAGGAGGACGCTCACGTCGAGCTTCGCATCGATCCGTCCCGCATCCTGCGGCTCGTCGAAATACATGAGCTTGACGACGCGAATGTAGTAGAACGTCCCCACCAGCGCGAACAGCACGGCGACCAGCGCGAGCCACACGTGCCCGGCGCCGAGCACCGCCTGGAGCACCGAAAGCTTCGCGTAGAAGCCCACGGTGGGCGGAATGCCCGCGAGCGAGAACATCAGGAGCAGCATGATGAACGCGAACCAGGGGCTGCGCGTGTTCAACCCCCTGAAATCCTCGATTCGCTCGGCCTCGAAGCCGGCGCGAGAGAGGAGCACCACCATGCCGAACGCCCCCAGGCTCATCAGCACGTAGACGACGGCATAGAACATGGCCGAGCTCCAGGCCTCCGCCGCCGAGAGCGCGTTCCCGCCCACGATCCCGGAGAGGAGCCCCAGCAGCATGAAGCCCATGTGCGAGATGGTCGAGTAAGCGAGCATGCGCTTGATGTTGCTCTGCGCGATCGCGGCGAGGTTGCCGATCGCCATGGACAGCACCGAAAGGATGACGAGCATGTCCTGCCATCCGCTCTGGAACAGCGGCGTCTCGCCTGAAAGCGGCTGCAGAGCGTTCACCAGCAGCCTGATCGCCATCGCGAACGCCGCGAGCTTGGGTCCGGTGCTGATGAAAAGCGTCACCGCCGAGGGCGCGCCGTGGTACACGTCGGGGATCCACATGTGGAACGGCACCACGCCCACCTTGAACGCGAGGCCCGACACGACGAACACCAGCCCGAAGGCGAGCACGAACTTCGAAGGATGATCGCCCTGCAGGATGCGGGCCACACCCCTGGCAACCTCGGTGATGTCGAGCGTGCCGGTGGCACCGTAGATCATCGACATGCCGTAGAGCAGCAGGCCCGAGGCGATCGCGCCCAGCACGAAGTACTTCATCGCCGCTTCGCTCGAGACCGCGGAATCGCGGTTGAGCGCCACCAGGGAATACAGGCACAGCGACATGAGCTCCAACCCCAGGTACAGGGTGAGGAAATGACTGGCGGAGATCATGACCATCATCCCCAGCGTCGCGAACAGCGCCAGCACGAAGTATTCGCCGCGATACAAGCCCCGCTCCGCCATGTAGACGCGCGAATACACCAGGCACACCGCCACCGCGATATAGGTAAACATCTTGAGCACGCTCGCCATCAGGTCGGATACGAACATGCCGTTGAGGGTATGGGCGAGTACCCCGCCTGTCTTGGCGGTGACGATCAGCGTCAGCAAGGCACAGCCGAGCAGCGCCGCGAGCGACAGCGCATAGGTGACCCAGCGCGTCGCGTCCTTCAGAAACAGGTCGATCACGAGAATCGCACAGCCGGCAGCGAGGAGAAAGATCTCCGGATACGCGAGCAGCACGGGCGGAAGGTCGGTCAGCATGTCGCCCCGTCCCTCACAGCTTGCTCGCTGCGACGTGCCTGAGCAGCTCGTTCACCGAGGCGTGCATGATTTCGGTGAAGGGAGCGGGATGCAGGCCCAGCCACAGCACCGCGATCGCGAGCAGCCCGAGGACCAGGAGCTCGCGCGCGTTGGCGTCGGTGAGCTCCGCCACGTGCGGGTTGCCCACCTCGCCGAAGATCACGCGCTTGACCATCCACAGCGTGTAGGCGGCGCCGAAAACGAGCGTCGTTCCCGCAAGAAACGCGATCCAGAAATTGAACTTCATCGCGCCCACGATCACCATGAACTCGCCGACGAAGCCGGAGGTGGCCGGCAGCCCGCAATTGGCCATCGCGAAGAGCATCATCAGCACGGCGAACTTCGGCATGGTGTTCACCACGCCGCCGTAGTCGGCGATGTTGCGCGAATGCATGCGGTCGTACAGCACGCCCACGCACAGGAACAGCGCCGCGGAGACGAATCCGTGCGAGATCATCTGCACCAGGCCTCCCTCCATGCCGTAGGCGTTGAAGATGAAAAAGCCCAGCGTCACGAAGCCCATGTGCGAGATGGACGAATACGCGATCAGCTTTTTCATGTCGGTCTGCGCGAGCGCCACCAGGCCGATGTACACGATGGCAATCAGGGACAAGGTGATCATGAAGCCGGCGAGATAGTGGCTTGCGTCCGGGAGGATCGGCAGCGAGAACCGGACGAAGCCGTAGGCGCCGAGCTTGAGCAGGATCGCCGCCAGCACCGCCGAGCCCCCAGTGGGCGCCTCGACGTGCGCGTCCGGGAGCCAGGTGTGCACGGGCCACATCGGCACCTTTACCGCGAACGCCATGAGGAAGGCGATGAAGAGCAGGATCTGCGCGTTCAGCGGCAGCGGCAGCTTGTGGTAGTCGAGCACCGCGAAGCTCCCGCCCGATTTGTTGTATAGGTAAAGAAAAGCGATCAGCATCAGGAGCGACCCCAATAGGGTGTACAAGAAGAATTTGACGGCCGCGTAGACCCGGTTGGGCCCGCCCCAGACGCCGATGACCAGATACATGGGGATCAGGGTCGCTTCGAAGAAGACGTAGAAGAGCACCGCGTCGAGCGCCGCGAAGGTGCCGTTCAAAAGCCCCGACATGACCAGAAACGCCGCCATGTACTGGGCCACCTTGCTGCGGATCACCTCCCAGCCGGCGATCACCACGAGCACGGTGATGAAGCTGTTCAGCAGGATGAACAGGACCGAAATGCCGTCGACGCCGAGGTGATAGTTCACGTTGAAGCGGGGAATCCAGGGCGCGAGCTCGACGAACTGCATGGCGCTCGTGCCCGTATGGAAACCGGTGACGAGCGGAACCGTCACGAGAAAGCCGACGATCGCGCCGAGAAGCGAGATTCCCCTTGCTTCGCGCAGGTTCCTGTCGCCGACAGCGAGGACGATGAGCCCCGCGACGATCGGGACCCATATGGCGAGGCTGAGCCAGTGAGAAGGTGGGTGCATTTTTTCTTCTCAGCGGACGAGCGTCCCTCTGAAAAAGATGAAGTAGGTGAGCAGTACGGAAACGCCGATGATCATGAAAAATGCGTAGTGATAGATGAACCCGGACTGGATCAGGCGCACCACCCCGGCGAACCAGCCGATGAACCTCGCCGAGCCGTTCACCATCAGACCGTCGATCACGGTCACGTCGCCGAAGCGCCACAGGCCGCTGCCGAATTTCCTGGCGCCGCCTGCAAAAAACCAGTCGTTGAAGCGGTCGAAACCGTATTTCTCCTCGAGGATGGTGACGAGGACACCGGCTTTTTTCCGCAGCTTCACATGCAACTCGGGCTTGAGGATGTAGAGGTACCAGGCCGCCCCGATGCCGGCCACGGTCAGCCAGAACGGGATCGTCTGCACCGCGTGGGCCATCATCGGCACCACGCCGTGGAATTCACCGGCCATTTCGCGCAGGCCCGGGTGCGAAGGCGCAATCGAAATCGATTCGCCGAAATAGCCGCCGTACAGCACCGGCCCGATGACCCAGCCCGCGCAGATCGAGGGAATGGCAAGGAGCACGAGCGGCAGAGTGACTACCGCGGGCGACTCGTGCGGGGCATGATCGTGCGTCTCAAAACGCGCCCTGCCGTGAAACGCATAGAACACCAGGCGAAAGGTGTAGAAGGCGGTCACGAACACACACGCCGTCACCGCAAGCCACGCGAAGCCGGCGCCGGGGGTCCTGGACAGGTGCACCGCCTCGATGATCGCATCCTTGGAAAAAAAGCCGGCGAACCCGGGCACGCCCGCGCTCGCGATCGCGCCGATCAGGACCGTGCCGTAGGTCCAGGGCATGTGCTTCCATAACCCGCCCATCTTGCGCATGTCCTGCTCATGGTGCAGGGCGATGATGACCGAACCCGCGCCGAGGAAGAGCAGCGCCTTGAAGAACGCGTGGGTCATGAGGTGGAAGATCGCCGCGGAATACGCCGAGGCGCCGAGCGCCACGGTCATGTAGCCGAGCTGGGACAGCGTGGAATACGCGACCACGCGCTTGATGTCGTACTGGACAACCGCGATCAAGGCCATGAAAAAGGCGGTGATCCCGCCGATCACCAGCACGAGCGAGAGCGCGGTCTGCGAGTGCTCGAACAGCGGCGACATCCGCGCCACCATGAAGATGCCCGCCGTCACCATGGTGGCGGCATGGATCAGGGCCGAAATCGGCGTGGGGCCCTCCATCGAGTCGGGCAGCCACACGTGCAGTGGAAATTGCGCCGATTTGCCCATCGCGCCGACGAAGAGCCCGATGCAGATCGCCGAGAGGAGCAGCCAGGGCGCACCGGGGATGACCGCTATCGTGGCCCCGGCCATAGCCGGGGCCCGGGAGAAGACGGCGGCATAGTCGAGCGTCCCGAAGGACGCGAGCACGAGCGCTATGGCGAGCAGAAAGCCGAAGTCTCCGACCCGGTTCACGAGGAAGGCCTTGAGGCTGGCGTAGATCGCGCTCGGCCGCGTATACCAGAAGCCGATCAGCAGATACGACACCAGGCCCACGGCCTCCCAGCCGAAAAAGAGCTGCAGGAAATTGTTCGCCATCACCAGCATCAGCATCGAGAAGGTAAAGAGGGCGATGTAGGCGAAGAAACGCTGGTACCCCGGGTCGTCGGCCATGTATCCGATGGTGTAGACGTGCACCATCAGCGACACGAAAGTCACCACGACCATCATCAGGGCCGAAAGGCGGTCGATCAGGAAACCGATCTCGAACCGGGTCCCGTCCGACACAAGCCAGGCATAGACCGGCCCGTTGAACACGGCGCCATCCAGCACGTCGAGGAAAACCTGGCAGGAGGCGGCAAAGGAAATCGCCACTCCGATGATCGTGACCCAGTGCGCCCCCGCGCGCCCGATTCTCCGGCCTCCGAGGCCGGCCACGAGCGCACCGGCAAGCGGGGCGAGCGGCACGAGCAGGTAAAGCTGCAGATCCGTCATGTCACCCTTTCAGGCTGTCGAGATCGTCGACGTTGATGGTCTGCAGATTGCGGAACAGCACGATGAGGATCGCCAGGCCGATCGCCGATTCAGCCGCCGCCACCGTCAGGATGAAGAACACGAACACCTGCCCGGCAATGTCGCCGAGATAATACGAAAAGGCGATGAAGTTCGTGTTGACGGCGAGCAGCATCAGCTCGATCGCCATCAAGAGGATGATGACGTTCTTGCGGTTGAGAAAGATCCCGACGATGCTGATCGCGAACAGCACCGCGCCGAGGATGAGGAAGTGCGAAAGTGACAGCAAGGTATGCTTATTCTTTCTTTTCCGACGGCATCGAAACCAGCCGCACCCGGTCGCCGCGCTTGACGGCGACCTGCCGCGCCGGGTCCTGGTATTTCGTGTCCTTGCGCTTTCTGAGCGTCAGCGCGATCGCGACGACAATGGCCACCAGCAGCAGCACCGCCGCGAGCTCGAGCGGATAGGCGTAGTCGGTATAGAGCAGCCGCCCGAGCTCCTTGGTGTTGCTATAGCCGGCTCCGGCGTCAGCAGGGACAGGCGTCCCGACATAGCCCCGGAGAATAATGACGACCATCTCGGCCACCATCACGCCGCCTACCGCCAGCGCAAGCGGCAAATGTCCCCAAAAGCCCTCCCGAATCCGCTCCAGGTTGATGTCGAGCATCATCACTACGAAGAGGAACAGCACCATCACGGCGCCGACGTAGACGAGCACCAGCGCAATGGCGAGAAACTCCGCGCGCAGCAGGATCCACAGCGCCGCGGCGGTGAAGAAGGCGAGCACCAGGAACAGCGCCGAGTGCACCGGGTTGCGCACCGTGATGACGCACAGGGCCGCAATCACCAGGATCGCGGCGAAAATCCAGAAAACCGCGAACTCAAGCATGGTCCGGATTCATCGGTACGCTGCGTCCGCGGCGCGGTCCTTGGCGATCTGCTCCTCGTAGCGGTCCCCCACCGCAAGCAGCATTTCCTTGGTGTAGTAGAGGTCGCCGCGCTTCTCGCCGTGGTACTCGAGGATGCGCGTCTCGACGATCGAATCCACCGGGCAGGACTCCTCGCACAGGCCGCAGAAGATGCACTTGGTGAGGTCGATGTCGTAGCGCGTGGTGCGGCGCGTTCCGTCGGAGCGCTGCTCGGACTCGATCGTGATCGCGAGCGCAGGGCACACGGCCTCGCACAGCTTGCAGGCGATGCAGCGCTCCTCGCCGTTCGGGTAGCGGCGCAGGGCGTGCAGCCCGCGGAAGCGCGGGCTCATCGGCGTCTTCTCCTCGGGGAACTGCACCGTGATCTTGCGCCTGAAGAGGTGGCGCCCGGTGAGCGCCATGCCCTTCGCCAGCTCGATCAGCAGGAAGGCCCTGAAGAAATCGCGGATTTTCTCGATCACGAAATCACTTCCATATATTCCACGGCGTCTGCATCCACACCGCGATCACCACCAGCCAGACGAGCGTCGCCGGGATGAACACCTTCCAGCCCAGGCGCATGATCTGGTCGTAGCGGTAGCGCGGGAAGGTCGCCCGGAACCACAGGAACAGCGACACCATGAAGAAGACCTTGGCGAACAGCCAGGCGAACGGCGGGATCGCGTTGAAGAGCGGGCCGTCGAGGGGCGCCGCCCAGCCGCCGAGGAACATCACGGTGGCGAGCGCCGAAACCAGGATCATGTTGGCGTACTCGCCCAGGAAAAACAGCGCGAAGCTCATCCCCGAGTATTCGACGTGGAACCCGGCGACGATCTCCGATTCGCCTTCGGCCACGTCGAAGGGCGCGCGGTTGGTCTCGGCCACCCCCGAGATGAAGTACACCAGGAACATCGGCAGGAGCGGCAGCCAGTTCCAGGAGAGGAAGTTGAGACCCTTGTGGGCGAAGGTGCCGCGCATTTGCCCCGCGACGATGTCGGTGAGGTTGAGGCTCTGCGAAACCAACAGCACGCACACGAGCGCGAAGCCCATGGCGATCTCGTAGGCGACGATCTGCGCGGCCGAGCGCATCGCGCCCAGAAACGCGTACTTCGAGTTCGAGGCCCAGCCGGCGATGATGACGCCGTATACGCCCATCGAAGTGATCGCCATCACATAGAGGAGCCCGGCGTTGATGTCGGCGAGCACCGCGTCCGGGCCGAACGGGATCACCGCCCAGGCGGCAAGGGCCGGCATCAGGGTCAACATCGGAGCGACGATAAACAGGAACTTGTTCGCTCCGGTCGGAACGATCAGCTCCTTGAAAACGAGCTTCAATGCGTCGGCGATCGGCTGCAGCAGCCCGATCGGGCCCACGCGGTTGGGCCCGATGCGGATCTGCATCCAGCCGATGAGCTTTCTCTCCCACAGCGTGAGATACGCGACCAGCCCGAAGAGCGGCAGGACGATGCACAGGATCAGGATCGTGTTCTTCACCAGCATCCAGGCGGGCGGCCCCCACTGCGGGCCGAGCCACTCGGTCCAGAGGTTCGCCCAGAGGTCGAACACGGAGCTCACGAGCGTCATGCGCGCTCCACCGATACCGCGCCGAACATGGGCCCCAGGCCCGCGGTGTGACGGTGCGCGGCCGCGAGCCTCACGCAGCCCGCGGGCAGGCGCTCGTCGATGCCGACTTCGACGACGGCTTCCCCGTCGCCCTGGCGCACCCGCACGCGCTCGCCCGCCTTCACTCCCAGCTTCTGCGCGAGCTGCGACCCCACCCAGGCGCGCGGCGGAAGCGCGTCGCGCGTCCTTTGCAGCGACGCGGCGCGCCGCACGATCGGATCGCCGAAATAAACGGGCACGTCTGCGATCCGCTGCAGCGCCTCGCCGCCGGCGGAATCGGGGGCGAGCTCGAGCCCGTTCAGCCGGTTGTCGAGCTTGCCGGCGACGGCCTCCGGCATGCAGGTTTCGTCGCGTATCGCTTCGGTCGATTCGTGATCGAAGCCGGGGAGGCTCATCAGATTGCCGAGCACGCGCAGCAGCTTCCACGCGGGCCGGGCCTCGCCGAGCGGCCTCACCGCCGCGTTGAAGCTCTGCATCCGCCCCTCGCAATTGATGAAGCTGCCCGAGGTTTCGGTGAAGGGCGCGATCGGCAGAAGCACGTCCGCGTAGTCGGCCGCAAAGCTCCGGTAGGCGGCCATCGCGACCACCAGGTCCGCGGCGTCCATCGCCTTCATCGCCGTGCGCGGGTCGTGGCAGTCGAAGTCGGGCTCCGCGTTGAGAAGCAGGTAGGCCTTGCGCGGCCGCTCGAGCATGGTCCTCGCGTTCAAGGCGCGCTCCGACGGAATGCAGCCGGCGAGGTAGCCCCCGACGCTGTTGGCGGCCTCGCCCAGGAAACCGAATCGGGCGCCGAGCAGACCGGCGAGCTCCTGCGCGAGCAGCTGCAGCTGCGCGGCCTGCGGATGCTGCGCGGCGAGGTTGCCGAGCAGCACCGCGACTCTCTGGCCCGAAGCAAGGCTCGCGGCGATCGCTTTGGCCTCGCTACCGACGCTCAAGCCGGCGAGCTCCGCGGGCGCGGGCTTTTGTCTGGCTTCCGCAGCGGCCTTAACCACCTGAGCGAGCGTCCCCGCCAGCTCGCTTGGGCGCACGATCGCCTTGTTGGCCACGGGCATCAGCAAATCGTCGTCGGCGCAGTGCAGGACGTTGATCTGGGATTTGCGTTTGGCGATCTGGCGCAGGCGGGACGCAAGCAGCGGGTGGTCCTTGCGCAGGAACGAGCCCACGACGAGCACGCGGTCCAATGCCCCGAGCTCCGCGACCTTCATCCCGAGCCAGGGAACCCCGGCGCGCTTGCCGTCGGCGGAGAAATCCGACTGGCGCAGGCGGAAATCGACGTTGCCGCTGCCCAGCGCGCGCATGAGCTTCGCAAGCAGCGCCATTTCCTCGAGGGTGGAATGGGGACTCGCGAGCGCGCCGATTTCCTGCGGATCGTGCTTGAACCGGATCTCCGAAAGGATTCTCGCGACGTGCTCGAGCGCGGCCTGCCAGTCCACCTCCCGCCAGCGCCCCTCCTCCTTCAGCATCGGCTTCAGGAGCCGCTCCTCGGAGTTGAGGCCCTCGTAGGAATAGCGGTCGCGGTCGGAGAGCCAGCATTCGTTCAGCTCCTCGTTCTCGAGCGGCAGCACCCGCATCACGCAGTTCTGCTTCACCTCGACGATCAGGTTCGAGCCGAGGCTGTCGTGCGGGCTCACGGATTTGCGCCGCGACAGCTCCCAGTTGCGCGCCGTGTAGCGGAAAGGCTTGGAGGTGAGCGCGCCGACCGGGCACAGGTCGATGACGTTTCCGGAGAGCTCGGAGTCCACCGTCTTGCCGACGAAAGCGATGATCTCGGCGTGCTCGCCGCGCCCGATCATGCCGAGCTCCATGACGCCGCCGACCTCCTGGCCGAAGCGCACGCAGCGCGTGCAGTGGATGCAGCGCGTCATGTCGGTCGAGATGAGCGGACCCAGGCTCTTGTTCAGCACCACGCGCTTCTCTTCGGCGTAGCGCGAGGCGCTCTTGCCGTAGCCGACCGCGAGGTCCTGGAGCTGGCATTCGCCGCCCTGGTCGCAGATCGGGCAGTCGAGCGGATGGTTGATGAGCAGGAACTCCATCACGCCGTTCTGCGCGTCCCTCGCGTAGTCGGAGCGCGTAAACACTTTCATGCCTTCGCCGACCGGCGTGGCGCAAGCGGGCTGGGGCTTGGGCGCTTTCTCGATCTGCACCAGGCACATGCGGCAGTTGGCGGCGATCGAGAGCTTCTTGTGGTAGCAGAAGTGCGGGATGTAGATGCCGAGGCCGTTCGCCGCGTCCATCACGGTCGCGCCGTTCCGGACCTCGGTTTCCCTGCCGTCGATGGTGAGCTTAGGCATTGTTCAGGCCGCCCGCCGCTCGGGGACGCCGGGCGCGGTGGAATACCCGGGCGCCGTCACCAGGCAGCGCTTGTGGTCGATGTGATATTGGAACTCGTCGCGGAAGTGCTGGATGAAGCTCTTCACCGGCAGCGCCGCCGCGTCGCCCAGCGCGCAGATGGTGCGCCCGGCGATGTTGTCGGCGACGTTGGTCAGGAGATCGAGGTCCTCGTTCTTTCCCTTGCCGTGCTCGATCCGGTGCACCATGCGGTACAACCATCCCGTGCCTTCGCGGCACGGCGTGCACTGGCCGCAGGATTCCTCGAAATAGAAATACGCCAGGCGCTGCAGGGCCTTGACCATGCAGGTGGTTTCATCCATGACGATCACCGCGCCCGAGCCGAGCATCGAGCCGCTCTTCGCGATCGAGTCGTAGTCCATGTCGGTCCGCATCATGACCTCGGCAGGCAGCACCGGCATCGAGGACCCGCCGGGAACCACCGCCTTGAGCTTTCTCCCGCCGCGCATCCCGCCCGCCAGCTCGAGCAGCTTCGCGAACGGCGTGCCGAGCTTCACCTCGTAGTTGCCGGGCCGCGCGACGTGGCCCGTCACCGAAAAGATCTTGGTGCCGCCGTTGTTCGGCCGCCCGAGCGCGAGGAACGCGTCCGCGCCGTGGTTGACGATCCAGGGCACGGCGGCGAAGGTCTCGGTGTTGTTGATCGTCGTCGGCTTGCCGTACAGCCCGAAGCTCGCGGGAAACGGCGGCTTGAACCGCGGCAGGCCTTTCTTGCCTTCGAGCGACTCGAGGAGCGCCGTTTCCTCCCCGCAGATATAGGCGCCGTAGCCGTGGTGGTTGTGGAGCTCGAAGGAAAATCCGCTGCCGAGGATGTTTTTGCCGATGAAGCCCGCGGCGCGCGCCTCGGCGAGCGCCTCCTCGCAGCGCTCGTAGACGTCCCAGATCTCGCCGTGGATGTAGTTGTAGCCCACGCCCGCGCCCATAGCGTAGGCGGCGATCGCCATGCCTTCGATCACGATATGGGGGTTGTAGCGCAGGATGTCGCGGTCCTTGAAGGTCCCGGGCTCCCCTTCGTCCGAATTGCACACGAGGTACTTCGCCCCGGGAAACTGGCGCGGCATAAAGCTCCACTTGAGGCCGGTCGGAAACCCCGCGCCGCCGCGGCCGCGCAGCGCAGATTTCTTCACCTCGGCGACGAGGGTCTCGGGCGGCGTCTTTTCGGAGAGAATCTTCTTCAGCGCCGAGTAGCCGCCGCGCTTGACGTAGTCCCCGAGCCGCCAGTTCTCGCCGTCGAGGCCCGTAAGAATGATCGCGTCAGGGCCGTAATCCAACATTTACTCGGCCCCCGCGATCCACTTGTCGATTTTTTCAGGGGTCATGAACGAGAGCATTTTCTTGTTGTTGACGAGCATCACCGGCGCGTCGCCGCAGGCGCCGAAGCACTCACCCTCCTTCAGCGTGAAGCGGCCGTCGGCGGTCGTCTCGTTCCAATCGATGCCAAGCTTCCTCTTCAGGTGCTCGGCCGCATCCTCGGCACCGGACAGCGCGCACGGCAGATTGGTGCAGAGGCACAGCTTGTATTTTCCGGCCGGCTGCAGGTCGTACATGGCGTAGAAGCTCGCGACCTCGTACACCGCGATCGGCGGCATGCCGAGGTAGCCGGCGACGAAGTTCATCACCTCGGTCGAAAGCTGGCCCCTTTCGTCCTGCGCGACGGTGAGCGCGGCCATCACCGCCGAGGGCTTCCGCTCGGGCGGATACTTGGCGATCGCCCGGTCGATTTTCTTCAGTGCGTCGGGGCTGAGCATCAGCGGTCGATCTCGCCGAACACGATGTCCTGGGTGCCTATGATCGCCACGACGTCGGCGAGCATGTGGCCCTTCGCCATCTCGCTCAGGGCGGCGAGGTGCGGAAATCCGGCGGCCCTGATCTTCATGCGGTAGGGCTTGTTCGCCCCGTCGGACACGATGTAGATGCCGAACTCCCCCTTGGGGTGCTCGACCGCGGCGTAGGCCTCGCCGGGCGGCACGTGGATCCCCTCGGTGAAGAGCTTGAAGTGGTGGATCAGCTCCTCCATGTTGCTTTTCATTTCGACGCGCGAGGGGGGCGCCACCTTGTGGTTGGCAGTGATGACGGGTCCTGCGTTCTCGCGCAGCCAGTCGATGCACTGGCGGATGATGAGGTTCGACTGGCGCATCTCCTCGACGCGCACCAGGTAGCGGTCGTAGCAGTCGCCGTTCACGCCCACCGGAATGTCGAATTCGAGCCTGTCGTAGACCGCATAGGGCTGCTTTTTCCTCAAGTCCCATTCGACACCCGAGCCGCGCAGCATCGGCCCGGTGAAGCCGAGCGCGAGCGCCCGCTCCGGCGGCACGACGCCGATGTTGACCGTCCTCTGCTTCCAGATGCGGTTGTCGGTGAG
>DASPWT010000104.1:0-2524 GCA_035637655.1 Burkholderiales bacterium
CGAGAACGGAAACCGAACAGAGATCGAAAATATTGCCCGCGGGTAACGTCAATGAAAGAGGCCGCGCAAGGGACCTCTTTCCGTTCCTGGTTGTGCCTTGGCCTTGCTCCGGGAACGGGTGTTTGGGTAGGACAACCGGCAGTGCTTATTGATTGTGCAGCGCGCTACTTTCTTGAGCTGGTGTTTGGAGAACCGCCGCCTTACGATTGAAGCTAGCAAATTCATATGAGCCAGACCTTCGCGCAGGGGGATGGTATGGAATACGACGATTATCTTCGGGATCAGGCCGAGCAATATCGTCAACTGGCCGAAAGAACTGAAGACTTAGAGGCCAAGCAAGAGCTACTAGCCCGTCTTATTCATGACGACCGTGTGTGACGGCTGGAACATTTTCGGCCGTCGGGGAGGCACGCGCGACCGCCTCGGCTTTTTCACCGCTCTCTGGATCAGACTTTGACGACGCGTTGGAGGATAGGAGCGGGGTGACCGGGGCTCAGGCCCCGTGGGTCAGGGGCCTCGCGGGAGGAGCGCCTTCGCCAGTCCGCGGAACAGATCGGCCTCGGGACAGGCTGCCGCAAAAGCGAGGCGGACGCGGCTTTTGGTCTCGACGACGCGAGCTGCGATTTTCAGAAGCCTGTGCCTAAGGGTCGCGAACTCCGCGGTTGCGAGATCGCGGATCTTTGGAATGGCATCGCGGACGGTGAGCATGAGCCAATAGGCGGCGGTATGGAAGACGAGGCGAACCTGGTTGGCAAGCGCGGAACGGCAACTGGTGCGATCGGACGCGAGTTGCGTCTTGTGCAGCTTGATCAGATTTTCCGCCTGCCCGCGCGCGCAGTAGAGGCTGTCGTAGATCCACTGTGCCGAGCCGATCCCTAGGCTCGTGACGACGTAGCGAGTGTCGAGCCCGAGTTCGGTCGCTTCGATGCGGGCGACGACGCGACGCTCGCGATCCCAGGATCCTGCCGCGTGGCGGGTTTCGGTATAGCCGCGCACCACCGCCTTGTTGTCCACGGCGCGGTCGGTTCGAATCGCATCGGCGACCTCGTCGACCTTCTGGGCGAGCGGCTTGGTGCCGGACAGGCCGAAGATGTAGTCGATGCCGTTCTGCTCGCACCAAGTCATCGCCTCGGGCCTGGCGTAATGACCATCGCCTCGGAAGGTGATGTGGGTCTCCGGCCAGCGCCGGCGGATGCGCCGGACGAGGCGGCGCAGATGGGAGCGCACCTCGACGCCGCTCGGCGTCTTGCCGGGACGCAGGACGACGGCGACCGGTCGGCTGCGCTCGGTGTCGTAGACGTGGATCGGCAGGAAGCAGCGTTCGTCGTAGTGGGCGTTGAAGAGCGAGAGCTGCTGATATCCGTGCACCACGTCGACCGTGTCGTCGATGTCGAGCGTGACTGCGCTTGGCACACGCGTGTAACTGTCCATCCAAAGATCGACGAGCGCATAGGTCAGCCGGATGACCTCCCGCAGGCGCGGTGCGTTCTCCAGGCGAGACAGCGTCGGCTGCGAACACAGATCCCGATCCGTGTCCGGCAGCCGCCCGCAGGCAAGCTTGAATGCCGGGTCGGCGCGCAGATGATCAAGATCATCGCTGTCCTCGTAGCCGCACGCGATGGCAAACATGCGGGCGCGGATCATGTCAGCAAGGCTGTGCACGATCCGCGTCGCATCGCGCCGCTCGGGGAACACCAAGGACAGCTTCTCGGCC
The DNA here is from genome assembly GCA_035637655.1 of Burkholderiales bacterium. GTDB lineage: Bacteria > Pseudomonadota > Gammaproteobacteria > Burkholderiales > SG8-39 > VBDM01. The sequence continues at coordinate 1,715 of DASPWT010000104.1, forward strand.
ACCCCGATGCGCCGGTCGGCCATGGCGAGAAGCATGACGCCCCCATTGGATGTCAGTCGGCCGCCGTCGAAGGCGGCTGTGATCTTCTTGCGGGAGACGGCTGGAAACGAGAACGGCAGAATCGTATCGTCGGTCATGGCGAGTGTGGCGACCAGCATCGGTGCGAAGGGTTGGTCTCAGCAACCGAATCCTACGCCATGTCAGAGGCTTATGCCACGCTCGCCAGCCTCTCTGCACATCCCTGATGAATAAGACGGGCTAGGCATGTTCGAAGCGTGGCGGCGCGGCGCTCGCGGAGGATTGTCGGGCCCGCGAAGAATGCCCGACCCCCGTTGCCTCGTGCGGCCTCTGGACGAGAGGTTGAACTGTTTCATGGCCTGCGCGAAGCTTTCAAACGCGCCGGGCCGCGCGGGTGATGAACGTCCGCCGGATGAGGCTGGCGGCTCGCTGCGAGACGTGCAGCTGCTCGCTGGCCACGCGATTGTGACGACCCAGCGGTACATCGACGGCGATTCTGACAGCCAGCGTCGGCTCATATCGCTGATCTGATGTGCCCGTGACAGAATCTTGCAGTTTGATGAAACCGAGATCGATGGCAAGCAGCATTGACCTGGAGTCGATTCAAGGTCCCGATTTCGACTATGCGGTGACTCTGGTCCGCACCGTTTGTCGGCTCGCCGGGTCTCCATCGTATCTTGATGACTTGCGAACTAGCCTCCGGAGGCGTGGCGTAGTCAGAGCCATCAAGGACCACGACACGCCGAAACTGTTCGATTGGCTGGTCGAAGCGTTGAGCTTTCAGGGCATCTC
>DASPWT010000105.1:0-4886 GCA_035637655.1 Burkholderiales bacterium
CGGCCCGACCGAATCCAGGGTCGTGGAAAGCGGAAACGCTCCCGCGAGGGGGACGCGCGCTCGAGTCGGCTTGAACCCCGCGATGCCGCACAGCGCCGCCGGGATGCGCACCGAGCCGCCGGTGTCGGTGCCGAGCGCGAATGCCGCCATGCCGTCGGCGACCGATACGGCGGCGCCCGAGGACGATCCACCGGGAATCCTTCGCCTGTCGCGGTCGTAGGGATTGGCAGGCGTGCCGTAATGCGGGTTGATGCCGATCCCGGAAAAAGCGAACTCGGTCATATTGCTGCGGCCGATGACCACCGCACCGGCTGCGCGCAGCCGCGCGACCGCGACTGCATCCGCGCTCGCGGGCGCGGCGTCGCCCAGAACCTTCGAGCCGGCGGTCGTGACGTCGCCCGCAATGTCGAAAAGATCCTTGATCGAGACGGGCAGGCCCGCCAGCGGAGACGGCACGACGCCTTCCTTTCGCAGCCGGTCCGAGGCATCGGCGGCGAGCAGCGCGCCCTGGGCATGCACCTTGGTGAAAACGCGCCCGCCCTCGCCGCCCGCGTCCGCAATGCGCGCGAGCGCCGCCTCGACGAGTTTGCGGCTGGTGGTCCTGCCCGCGGCAAGCTCCTGCGCGAGCGCCGCGATCGGGCGGACGACATCTTCGGCCATTGGGCTTCGCTTCCGCGTCTAGCGCTTCGCGGCTTCGTCGTAGTAGTGCATCTCGAGCAGAAGGCAGCCTCTTTCCGATCTGAACGGCCCGTGGAGCGTACCCGGCGGGCGGCAGGCGTAGGTATGGGGACCGAAGCGGGTGCCGCCTTTGCCGCTCCGGTCGCTCCCGACGGTCAGATCGCCCGAGACGAGATACACCTCTTCCCAGTAATCGTGCACGAAGGGTTCGGTGGTGTGCACGCCGGGGTCGAACCGCAGATGTCGCGTGCGGAAGCCGCGCTTCTCCTTTTCGTCGAGAAATCCAGCAAGCACCTGCTGCCGGATGCCATCCGGATAGCCGGGCAGCTTTTCCCAGCCGCTGTCGAGGTCGACCGCGTAGAACTCCTTGTGCTCCTTCCGGATCGCCATGGGTCCTCCTTCAAACGCGCCGTGCTATCAGTCCGCGATCTCGAGCGCGCGAGTCGTGTACTCGTGAGTAAGGCTGCGGTTCTTCACCGGGTCGTACAGCTCGATCTCGAATCGCTCGCCGCCGCCGATCTCGCCCCGCACCGCGAGTGTGCCACAGAACATCGCGGCTCCCGGCGAAAGTCTCCCGGGTGAGCCGGCAAAGCGCGCGAGCAGCTCGCGGGGCGCGAGCATCCCGCTCACCGCACCCTCCTGGTAGAGACGGCGCTTTCCCGTACGCGTCACGTGGGATCGCAGCATCAGCCGATCCCAATGCCCCTCGACCTCCGCGATAGACCACAGCTCCCTGCCGATCGGCTTGGGGCACATCTGCTTGGAAACGGTCACGCCGTAGGCCTCGACTTTCCGGTCAGTGTGATCGGAGCCGACGCCGACGTACAGCGCTCCGGGCGCCGAAACCAGCACGAACTCGACCTCTCCGCTCGAATCCTCTCCGGCGACCTCGACTTCGCCGCTCGTGGTGAGCAGATTCGCCCCGACGCGGTAGAAGCACGGCACGATGCGCGGGCGCTTGACCCCGATCGCCGCCAGCTCGGCGATATGGTGCTCGACCGCGGCCCTGTCGCGCCCGGTCCAGCCGGCGATGACGAGGGCCGTGATCTCGATTCCCCGCGGGACGCCGTCGACAAGAAATTCCATGGCCGTTATTTTACGGCCGATGGGACGAATCCTACGGCGAATTTCCTTTGCATTCCATCTTTTGTCGGAGTAGATTTTGCCTGCGCCGGATACCCTGGAGGATTCGATGTCAAAGTTCGTGATTTCCCCTCACTTCAGGCTGCAGGAATGGGTGGCCGAGGAAAAGGGCTACTTCAAGGCCGAAGGCCTCGATTACGAATTTCGCGACAACTACGGCCCGGGCGACGTGGCGAGAAAGCACGCGACGCCGGACAAGATCGGCGCTTACCAGAGCATCGAGCAGGGTCGAGCTTGCGACGTGAGCGGTGCCTGCCACTGGACCGTGAACATCGCCGCCTCGACCGGCCACGGCAAGCTCTACGCCGACGCGTACTCGGTCGCGCCATGCGGCGTGTTCGTGCCGGCCGAATCCGGCATCAAGCATCCTTCGGATCTCAAGAGCGTGCCGATCTCGGTCGGCTACCAGTCGGGCAGCCACTACTCCACCATTCAGGGACTCGAGCAGTACATGGTCCTCGACGACATCAAGCTCTCCTTCGCCGACGGCATTTTGTTCAGCCGGCTGGAAAAGCTGATCGACCGGAAGGTGCCGGCGGCCTCGCTATTCAGCGGCCCATATTACTTCCTCGAGCAGCTCGGCTTCCGCAAGGTGATCGACACCACGTTCATGATGGCCACTTCGATCACGGGTAACCCCGATCCCGAGGACCTGCGCAAATATTTCCGCGCCCTGCGCAAGGCGCAGAGAGACATCGATCTGCGGCCGGAGCTCTACACGCACTACTACAGAAAGGAATTTCCGGCGCGCTTCCTCGAACAGATGGACACGCGGCGCTGGGGTCCGGGCGAGCGCATCGTCTTCGAACCTTACACCAAGGAAGTGTTCGAAGAGTCCTTCAAGTGGATCGCCGAGCACCGCATTTTCGCCGAAGGCGACATGGGGCCGGGCAAATACGCGGACTCGGTCATTTCGCTCGCGGCTTGAAGAACTTCTAGCCCGCTTCGAAATTCATCCCGAAGGCCTCCGGGGGCTTGGGCCCCCATACGTAGAGGGAATCCTCCGCCGGGTAGTTGGTCGGCTTCCAGTTCGAATCCGCCGGGATGTAATCGATGTCGCAGAAATACTCGGCCAGGCTGTCCCAGGGATCGCGGATGTAGTGGAAGAAGTTCGAGCCGATGACGTGCCGGCCGAAGCCCCAGCCGTCCTTGTAGCCCTTGTCGAGCAGCCGGCAGGCGCCCATGCCGATCTCGTCCACGTTGCCCACCTCGAAGCTCGCGTGGTGGAATCCCTGCCGGTCGGATTTGATGTAGCCGAAGATGTGGTGGTCGCTGCCGCCCTGCCCGCGCATGAAGGCGACGATGTCCTGCGCGCGGTCCGAGAGCTGTAGGCCGACGACGCGCGTGTAGAAGTCCACCATCTTCTCCATCTGCGCCGTGAACCGCAAGGTGTGGCCCAGGCGCGTCGGCCGCACCTGAATGTCGCGCTTCGGGTGGCCGGGGACGCCGGCACGATTGAGATGGCCCGGGTTGTTGATTTTCCACTCCGGGGCGGTCCGCCACTTCGCGGCTTCCGCGACGCGCACGTTCACGAGCAGCCCGTCGGGATCACGGAACCAGATGCCCTCGCCCGGCGTTTCCTTCGGCGCATCCGCGAGCTTTACGCCCGCTTGCGCGAGGCGCTTCTTCAGATCCTCGAGTTCATCGGCCTTCGTCCCGAAACACACGTGGTGCATGTGCTTCTTCCTGCCTTCGACCAGGATCACCTGGTCCTGATCGCGGCCCTGGCAGCGCATGACGATGCGCTTGTCGAACTCGCGGGCTTCCATCCCGAAATCGGTGTAGAACTTCTTGCCGACCGTCGCATCCGGCACGGCAAGAGCGATGTGCTGCAAAGAACGAACCGTCATGGCCCCCTCCGAACTGACATTGCCTGTCGCGCCAATTGTACCGCCTGGCCGGGAACATCACGTCTACCACGCCGCGCCCTGATCGGGCATCATGGCGGCTCTCATGGCCGCCACCGATCAACGTAGTGTTTCGCGTACCGCGCTGGTCACCGGCGCAGCGCGCGGAATCGGCCTAGCCACTGCGGAAGCTCTTCTTGCCGCAGGGCATCGCGTCGCCATGGTGGACAAGGACGCCGACGCCCTGCGCTCGGCGGCAAGCAAGCTGCCTTCGGATCGCACGCTCCCGATCGCGCAGGACATCGCGCACCCGGATGCCGGAACGAAACTCGACCAGGCTGTGCGCTCGCGGTGGGATCCGGTATCCATCCTCATCAACAACGCGGGCATTCCCTCCCCTCGGCGCGACGGGCGCACCGCGGGCCTGCTCGAGATGACGGTGGAGGAATGGAACACCGTGCTGGAGGTCAATCTTTCCGCGGCGCTGCGACTGTGCCGCGCGTTCATCCCGTTCATGCGCGAGCGGCGCTGGGGGCGCATCGTCAGCGTGTCCTCCCTCGCCGGACGCTCGAGGACCACTATCTCGGGGGTGAGCTACATGGCCGCGAAAGCCGCCCTGCTCGCGCTCTCGCGCTCGATCGCGGGCGAGTTCGGGCGCGACGGCATCACCGCAAACTGCGTCGCGCCCGGATACATCGACACCGCGATGGCGGCGCTGCACGGCAATGAAAAGAACTCGGAGATCGCGAAGAACATCCCGCTCGGGCGTGCCGGCACCCCGCAGGAAGTGGCCGCCGCCATAGCCTTTCTCGCGTCCGAGGAGGCCGGCTACGTCACCGGCGCCGTTATCGACGTCAACGGCGGCATTTTCATGGCGTAGAGCGCTAAGCGGCTTGGTTTCTCTGGCACAATGCCGCGAGAAAAAGACGATTCACTCCATAGGAGGCAAACCATGCCGAACCGGATCCGAGTGCTGGTACTGGCCGCCGTTGCTGCGGCCTTCGCGGAGGGCGCGGAGGCTCAAACCTACGGCTTCGCGACGCTTCCACCCGGCTCCATTCTTCACGCGCAGGCGTCGGTGATCGCCAAGGTCGTGCAGGACAACTCCAAGCTGCAGATCCGCGTCATCGGCTACGGCGGCGACGCGCCCGTGTTCGACGCCGTCAATTCGCAGAAGGCCGATTTCCTGCTGCTCGACGTCGGAGAGGTCGCCGACGC
>DASPWT010000106.1:0-8284 GCA_035637655.1 Burkholderiales bacterium
GCTCGTGCAGCCGTTGGACGCAGATGCCGCAGTCCAAATCGCCCTGCTCAACAACCGCGGCCTTCAGGCGACCTACGGCGAGCTCGGGATTGCCCAAGCGGACGTGGTAAGCGCCGGGCGGCTCGCCAACCCCCTGGTTTCCGGGCAGCGCTGGTCGAAGGGCGAGAGCTTCAAGTCCGAGATCGGCATCGAGTTCAACTTCCTGAGTCTGCTGCTGCTGCCGAAGAAGCTGCAGATGATGAAGGCGAACTTCGAATATGCGAAGCTGCGCGTCGCTGACGAAGTGGTGAGAACCGCGGCCGAGGCGCGGAGCCAGTACTACCGTACGCTGGCTGCGCAGCAGACGGTCGCGTTGCAGCAGGCGACGGTCGCAAGCGCCGAGGCGGCCGCCGAGCTCGCGGCGAGACAATACAACGCCGGCAATCTCAACCTCAAGAAGCAGTCGCAGCACCAGGTGTTCTACGCCGACACGCTCTCGCAGTTTGCCCGCGCGCGGCAGCAGGCATTCAACGAGCGAGAGAAACTGAATCGCATCATGGGACTCTGGGGAATGCGGACGGGCTGGAGGCTTCCCGATCAGCTTCCCGAAGTCCAGGCCGAGCGCCCTCGCTACGACAATCTCGAAGCCCTGGCGCTCGAACAGAGACTCGACGTGCAGGCGGCAAAACAGGAGATGCGGGTCCTGGCGGAGAGCCTGGGGATCACGAACGCCACGCGCTTCATCGAGACACTCACCGTCGGCTGGGGCGTGCTGACCGAAAGCAAGGAGCCGCGCCGCGTCGGGCCTTCGCTCGCCTTCGAGCTGCCCATCTTCGATCAGGGCACCGGCCGTGTGGCACGCGACGATGCGCGCCTGCGCCAGAGTGGGGAGCGCCTTGCCGATCTTGCGATCCACGCGCGTTCGGAAGTGCGCGAGAAGTACAACGACCTGCTCTCGGCGCACGACCAGGTGGCGCATCTGCAGAAGGCTATCGTGCCCTTGCGCCGCAAGATCCTCGCGCAGACCCAGCTCTTCTATAACGGCATGCTGGAGGGCGTCTACGATCTTCTCGACAGTTACCGCGAGAACGTCCGCACCGGGCAGTCGGTGATCGACGCCGTCAAGGAATACTGGATCGCGCACGCGGAGCTCGGGCGGGCAGTGGGAGGACGGCTCCCCGCGCCAGCGCCCGCGGAACCCGCTTCTTCCCCTGACGCGAAGCAGAAAAAACCCGCCGCCGACGCAGCGCAGCCGGGCCATACCCACAGCCAATGACAGGACAACTCATGAATCGCAGACAGTTCTTCCGCTCCACAGCCGGCGCGCTCGCGGGCGCATCCGCACTGGCGGGCGGCGAGGCGCTCGCGCAAACCGCGAAGGCCGCCACCGAAGCGGTCGTGACGCAGCCGACTCTCCCGCCCCGCCGCGGGCAGTCGTACACACCCGTGGTCACGCTCAACGGCTCCACCCTGCCATGGACGATGAACGGCGGCGTGAAGGAATTCCATCTGATCGCCGAGCCGGTGAAGCGCGAGTTCGCGCCGGGTTTCGTCGTCAACTGCTGGGGCTACAACGGCACCTCCCCCGGCCCCACCATCGAAGTCGTGGAAGGCGACCGCATCCGGATTTTTGTCACCAACAAGCTCCCGGAGCACACCACGATCCACTGGCACGGCGTGCTGTTGCCGAACGGCATGGACGGCGTAGGGGGCCTCGTTCAACCACAGATACCGCCAGGCAAGACCTACGTCTACGAATGGACGGTGCGTTCCAGCGGCACGCACATGTATCACCCGCACGCCGACGAGATGGTGCAGATGGCGATGGGCATGATGGGGCTTTTCATCATCCATCCGAAAAACCCCAACTTCCGGCGGGTGGACCGGGATTTTGCGTTCCTCGTGAACGGCTGGGACATCGACCCGGGGACTTACACGCCGAACACGGCGACCATGCTCGATTTCAACATCTGGACGTTCAACAGCCGCGTCTTCCCCGGCATCGATCCGCTGGTCGTCAGGAAGGGCGACCGCGTCCGGGTCCGGGTCGGAAACCTCAGCATGACGAGCCATCCGATCCATCTGCACGGCTACGAGTTCAAGGTCACGGGAACCGACGGGGGCTGGATCCCCGAATCGGCGCAGTGGCCGGAAGTGACCACCGACGTGCCGGTCGGTGGCATGCGCTCCTTCGAGTTCGTCGCGGACGCGCCGGGCGATTGGGCGCTGCACTGCCACAAGTCGCACCACACCATGGGGCCGATGGGACATGGAATACCGAACATGATCGGCGTGGACCAGTCAGGCGTCTCGGAAAAGATCGCCAAGCTCTTGCCCAACTACATGTACATGCCCATGGGCGAGGCCGGCATGGCGGAGATGCAGGACATGGCGGCGATGGGCATGGCGCTTCCCGAGAACACCCTTCCCATGCTGAGCGGCGAAGGACCTTTCGGCCCGATCGAAATGGGCGGCATGTTTACTGTTCTGAAAGTGCGCGAGGACATCAAGCGCAGCGACTACGCCGACCCGGGCTGGTACGAGCATCCGAAAGGGACCGTGGCGTACCAGCTCGATTAATTCAATCGAATCGAACGAAAGGAGATGGCGATGAAAGTACGAAATGTATTCCTGAGCGCGTTGTTTCTTGGAACGGCGACACAACTTGTCTTTGCCGACGCCGGACATGACCACGGCAAGAACGCGACCTTCGGCTCTCCGGGCAAGGAATCCGAAATCACGCGCACGATCGAAGTTCAAGCCTCGGACGATATGCGTTTCACGCCCGGTAAGATCGAGGTGAGGCAAGGCGAGACGATCAAGTTTGTCGTCAAGAACGTCGGGCGGATCAGGCACGAGTTTTCGATCGGCGACCGGGCGTCACAGCGCGCCCACGCGCTCATGATGAAGAAGATGCAGAACATGAAGCACGAGGACGATCCGGCAACCGTCACGGTTGAACCGGGAGAAGCCAAGGCGGTCGTCTGGAAATTCGACAAGAAACCGGCCAGCCCGCTCGAGTTCGCCTGTCACGAGCCGGGGCATTACGAGTCGGGAATGAAGATCAACACCGCCTGGGGCAAGTAAGTCCTGGCGTGCATGGACGGGCCGCTGCCGGGCAACTGACCTGCCGATAGAGATTCAGCGAGCGGACTCGGGAGAACTGCGATCGACTGGCAATCCCGCGCTCTGCCACTCCGGATAGCCGTCGGCGAGGCGCCGCGCCTTGCGGCCTTTGGCGCGGAGCATTTCGACCGCGTCGTACGAAAGCAGGCAATACGGGCCGCGGCAATAGGCCACGATCTCGCGATTCGCAGGGAGCTTGTGCAGGTGCTTGGCCAGCTGGGGTAGCGGCAGGTTGATCGCTCCAGGCAGATGCCCGGCTGCGTACTCCTCGGGTGGGCGGACATCCACGATGGAAACGGCACCCCGGCGGGTGAGCTTTCGCAGCTCGTCGGCGGATACCGGTTCGAGGTTGTCCTTCTTGCTGAGAAAGCTTTTGATGAGGCGCTCGACCTCGGCAAGATTGTTTTCCGCGACTTCGCGCAGCGCCATGAGCAATCTGACCACTCCGCCTCCGGCGATCCGATAGATCACGAAGAGGCCGTCCTTTCGGGACGCCACCAGCCCCGCTTTGCGGAGTTGCTGCAAGTGCTGCGAGGTATTGGCCGCGGTCATGCCCGTGAGCTGCGTCAGCGCGTCCACGCTGCGCTCTCCTTGCGCCAGAAGCTCCAGCAATTCCAGCCGCTTACCGCTCGAAAGCGCCTGGCTGACGCGCGCGAACTGCTCGAACAGCTCGGTCTTGAATTCCCGGTTTGACAGGTTGCTCATAATGTGCAAGTATTCAATCGTTCACTTGTACACTTGTATAGCGAGGATTGTAACCGCTTTGGCTGCCCGGGGCCAGTCCAACCGGGCGCGGGAGCTGCCATGTCTTTCGATGCGTTTCTGCTGAGCAACGACCCGGTGATTCGACTGGCGTTTTTTCTTGGCATGTTCGGGCTGATGGCAGCATGGGAATCGTTTGCGCCACGGCGGGTGCTGGGGGTTTCAAAGCCGGTTCGTTGGACCCATAACATTTCGATCGCTATTATCAACGTCCTCTTGGTCCGCGTGTTGTTCCCTTCGGCTGCGGTCGGCGTGGCCGTGTTTGCCGAGGAGCGCGGCACGGGGCTCCTCAACATGTTCGCCATCCCCTACCCGCTCGCGTTCCTCGGGTCCTTGTTGGCGCTCGACCTCACGATGTATCTGGTACACCTGATGTTTCATGCCGTGCCGGCGCTCTGGCGTGTGCACCGGATGCACCATGCGGACGTGGACTTCGACGTGACCACCGGGGCGCGTTTTCATCCGATCCAGATTCTCCTGGCTGTGCCGATCAAGTTTGCCGTCATCTTCGTGCTGGGCCTGCCGGTCCTCGCTGTGCTGGTGTTCGAAGCCGTATTCAACGCGTTGTCTTTGTTCAACCACGCAAACGTTCGGATTCCGCAGACAGTGGATCGCATACTGCGCTGGTTTCTTGTCACCCCCGACATGCACCGGGTGCATCACTCCGTCGATGCAACCGAAACCAACAGCAACTTCAGCTTCGTGTTGCCTTGGTGGGACCGCCTGTTCGGGACCTACCGCGCCCAACCCGAGGGCGGGCACGAGCGGATGGCGATCGGGGTCGACCAGTTCCGCACGCCGCGAGACTTCCGGCTCGACCGCATGCTGCTGCAACCCTTCCGCGATGACGCCGGTCCCTATGCGATCAACCGAAGATGGAAAACCGGCTGACGCTCGACGCCTGAGATGTACGGTTCGCGCTACATTTCTTGAGAGGTTGCAAAACAGCCGCTTCACTGTCCCTTGATCGATGCGCTGAACCAAAATTGACGTTTCGCGAATTCGAGGTCTCCCGCACTGTAGCTCGCGGAAAACTCTGCTGAGATGCCTGGCGGCGGTTGTAGTAGACTTGCGCTCGATTCTGCCCGTAACATCGAGCCGATGAACCACACCCTGCGTCATCTTCTGATCGCCGTCGCGCTGGTCTTTGCGCAGCAGGCGGCGCAGCTGCACGCGCTGTCGCATCTGCAGCACGACATGGCGAAGGCCGAGCGCAGCGGCAAGTGCATCCCGCCGGTCAACCATCCCGCCGAGCGATGCATCGCATTTCACGCGGTCGACAGCGTGCTGGCGGCCCTTGCGCCGGCGATCGACCCGCCCCGGGTCGCGTTGCCGGCGATAGCGTCGGTCGCTCTTCCTCTTCCGTTCGCTCCGCGGATCGAGTTCGATTCGCGCGCGCCTCCCGTCCTCTCCTAGTTCGGTCGCTCGGTACCCGCTTCGCTTGCGCGAAGCGCCCGTGTTCGCGAACGCCCCTCGAGGCGCATCGCGATCGCATGAAACTTGGAGAGACACATGTACAGAAAGGAAACCATGGCGCTCGCCGTTGCGGCGGCGCTGGGTCTGCCCCACGCTGCGGAGGCGCAGACGCAAGACGAAGTGAGGGCCTTGCGCGAGCAGGTCAGGCAGCTCGATAAGCGCGTGCAGGAGGCCGAAGCGACAGCACAACAGGCGGCAGTCCAGGCTTCCAGCCGCCCGACCGGGGAAAACGCGATGAACCCGGCCGTTTCGGTGATCCTGAACGGCATCTATTCGAATCTTTCGCAGGATCCGAACGCGTTCAGGATCAACGGATTTGTGCCGACGCTCGGGGAAGTCGGGCCTGGAGTGCGTGGACTGAGCCTCGGTGAATCGGAGCTCGCCCTTGCGGCGAACATAGATCACAACTTCCGCGGAACGCTGATCGCCTCGATATCGCCCGAAGACGGCATCGGCGTGGAGGAGGGGTACATCCAGACGCTCGCCCTTTCATACGGATTCACGATCAAGGCAGGGCGGTTCTTCTCGGGCGTGGGTTACCAGAACCAGATTCACGCGCATGCCTGGGACTTCACCGACGCGCCGCTCGCGAACAAGGTATTTCTCGGCAATCAGCTCGGCGAGGATGGCGTCCAGTTGAAGTGGGTCGCGCCCACCGAGACCTATTTCGACGTCGGAGTGGAAGTCGGGCGCGGGCGGCAGTTTCCAGCGGGTCCGGCGGGCGGGCGCAACAAGAACGGCGTCGGCTCGAGCACTCTGTTCGCGCACGTCGGCGGAGACCTGGGAACGGGCGTCGCCTGGCAGACCGGGGTCTCGTACCTGAGCACCTCGCCTCAGGACAGGACCTTCGATGATGTGGATTCGACCGGTACGACCGTCACCAACAGCTTCACTGGCCAAAGCCGTCTTTGGGTGCTGGACGGAATCCTGAAATGGGCGCCGAACTACAACCCGACCTACACCAACTTCAAGCTGCAGGGCGAATACTTCCGGCGCAAGGAAGAGGGTGATCTCACCTCCGGTGCCACGGCGCAGACGGGCGGGTTCGCATCTGCGCAGTCGGGTTGGTATCTCCAGGGCGTCTATCAGTTCATCCCGATGTGGCGGGTCGGCTATCGCTATGACAGGCTGGATTCTGGGACCACAAGCTTTTCAACTCCGCTCACCGCGGCCGATTTCCCGATTCTCGCCGCGTACAACCCGACCCGCCACACGGTGATGGTCGATTGGAGCCCGAGCGAGTTCAGCCGGGTCCGCCTGCAAGCCGCGAGCGACAAATCCCGCAGCGACGCAACCGACAAGCAGGTATTCCTCCAGTACATCGTGAGTCTGGGCGCGCACGGCGCCCACAAATTCTAAGGTGACGAACATGAAAGCGATTCTGAGATTTGTTGTCGCACTGAGCTCGGTCGTCGTTGCACTGCCGGCAGCGGCGGCGCTCAATGTCTTTGCCTGTGAGCAGGAATGGGCGGCGCTCGCGCAGGAGCTTGCAGGCGACAAGGCGTCCGTTTATTCAGCTACGAACGCGTTGCAGGACGTGCACAAAGTGGAGGCGCGCCCGAGCCTGATCGCGCGCATCCGCTCGGCCGATCTGTTGATTTGTTCCGGGTCCGAGCTTGAAATCGGCTGGCTGCCGCTGCTGTTGACTCAGTCCGGCAACGCGAAGATCCAGCCTGGTTCGGCGGGATACGTCGAGGCCTCGCAATTCGTGCCCAAACTCGAGATTCCCAAGGTCGTCGATCGCGCACTCGGGGACGTTCACCCCTCCGGCAATCCGCACGTTCACCTGGATCCGCGCAACATCGCGAGGGTCGCCGAAGCGCTCACCGAGCGGCTCGTTCAGCTTGATCCCGCAAACGCAGACGCCTACCACGCGCGTGGAAATTCGTTTCGCGAGCGTTGGCGAGCGGCGCTATCGCGCTGGGAACAGCAGGCCGCCCGCCTCAAAGGCGTTCCCGTCGTCGTGTACCATAAAGATATGTCGTACTTCATCGGCTGGGCGGGGATGCGCGAAGCGGGAAGCCTCGAACCGAAGCCCGGCCTGCCTCCCACGCCCGCGCACCTCGCGGAACTGGTCGAGCGCATGAAGCGTGACCCGGCGAAAGTCATTGTCTATTCCCCCTATAACAGCCCGAGGGCGGCGGAATTCCTTTCGGAACGCACGAAGATTCCCTCGGTGATGCTGCCCTTCACGGTCGGCGGAACGGACAAGGCGAAGGACCTGTTCGGATTGTTCGACGATACCATCGCCCGCCTGCTCGAGGTCGTGAAATGAATCTCGACGCCGCGAGCCTCGGTATCCTGTGGCCTGCGTTCATCGCGGGCCTGCTGGTGACGGCCACCCATGTTCCGCTCGGGATGCAGGTGCTCGCGCGCGGCATCGTTTTCGTCGATCTCGCCGTGGCGCAAATCGCGGGAGTCGGCGTGATCCTCGCCGATTACTTGGGCTGGGAACCAACGGGTGCCGCGGTGCAGATTGCCGCGCTCTCCGCGGCCCTCGGCTGCGCCATGATGCTCACCTGGACCGAGCGCCGCTGGCCCGAGGTCCAGGAGGCCATTATCGGCGTGGTGTTCGTGCTCGGTTCGAGCATTGCGATCCTGCTGCTCGCCCACAACCCGCGCGGCGGCGAAAACCTCAAGGAGCTGCTGATCGGGCAGATCCTCTGGGTCAACGCTTCCCACTTTCCGATCTACGCCGCTGTTTACGCCGTGGTACTCGGGTTGTGGTTCGGCATGGGGGAGCGGCTCGGCCGGATCGGTTTCTACGTGTTGTTCGGTTGCACCGTGACCATATCGGTGCAGTTGGTCGGTCTCTATCTCGTGTTCGCCACGCTGGTGTTGCCGGCGCTATCGACCTACTACACGAGGAACAGCCGCTATCTCAAGGCCTATTCCGTCGGCGTGCTCGGCTACGCTGCCGGCCTGCTCGCGTCGCTGTGGC
>DASPWT010000107.1:0-40727 GCA_035637655.1 Burkholderiales bacterium
TCGGCTATGACGCTGGTGAAAATCCCGCCGCGAACAAAGAACCGCGCGGCAAGACGCAGGAACCGCGGCGAGAGCAGCTTCACGAGGTCATCGCAAATGCGGTTGGTGACAGCCTCGTGGAAAGCCCCCTCGTTCCTGAAGGACCAGATGTAGAGTTTCAGGCTTTTCAATTCCACGCATTTTCGGTCCGGGACATAGTCGAGGAACAGCGTCGCGAAGTCCGGCTGCCCGGTCCTCGGGCACAGGCAGGTGAACTCCGGGATCTGCATCCGGATCAAATAGTCGCGGCGCGGGCTTGGATTGGGAAAACTCTCGAGCGATTTACTCGGCTTGGACGGCATTCAGGGTCCGGGTGCGAAGTTGGAGATGGTATTATAGGGGCTCCGTTTTATCGACGATGAATCCGGCTAACGGCCGGTTTTCTTTTACCTGGATTCGTAGCGCCTTCTGCTAGCGTGCGGCTCACACAAATCAAGCTCGCCGGGTTCAAGTCCTTCGTCGATCCGGCCACGGTGAGCGTTCCGGGGCAACTGGTCGGCGTGGTCGGTCCGAACGGGTGCGGGAAGTCGAACATCATCGACGCCGTCCGGTGGGTTCTCGGGGAGTCGCGCGCCTCGGCTCTGCGCGGCGACTCGATGCAGGATGTGATCTTCAACGGCTCGTCGCTGCGAAAGCCCGTGGCGCGGGCAAGCGTCGAGTTGTTCTTCGACAACAGCCTCGGCAGGGCGGCGGGCCAATGGTCCCAGTACGCCGAGATCTCGGTGAAGCGCGTGCTGCAGCGGGACGGCGAATCCTCCTATTTCATCAACAACACCCACGTGCGCCGCCGCGACGTGCAGGACATCTTTCTCGGCACCGGCCTGGGCCCCCGTGCCTACGCCATCATCGAGCAGGGAATGATTTCGCGGATCATCGAGGCAAGACCCGAGGAGTTGCGCGTGTTTCTCGAGGAAGCGGCGGGCGTGTCCAAGTACAAGGAGCGACGCCGCGAAACCGAGCATCGGCTCGCCGATACCCGCGACAACCTCGCGCGCCTCGCCGACATCCGCCAGGAGCTCGGCTCACAGATCGAGCGGCTGGAAAAGCAGGCCGAGGTCGCCCGGCGGTACAACGAGCTTTCAACCGATCGGGCACAAAAGCAAAATCTACTGTGGCTCCTGCGCCGCAACGATGCCGAGGCCGAGGCGCAGCGCCATGCGCGCGAAATCGAGCGCGGCGCGACCGAGCTCGAATCCGAGACCGCGCGGCTGCGTGAAATCGAGCGCGATCTCGAGCAGGCCCGGGCAGAGCACTACGCTTCGGGAGACGCTCTGAGCGCCGCCCAAGGGGAGCTCTACGGCGTCAACGCCGACGTCTCCCGGCTTGAAACCGAAATACGCTTCGTTGCCGATACCCGGCAGCGTCTCGACGCGCAGCTTGCGCAACTTCGTGCGCAGCGCGACGCTGGGCGACAGAGCGAGGTCGAACAGCGCGAGGCGCTCCGGACATGGGAAGCGCGCCTACAGGAGTCGCGAGGCGCTCTGGAGCAAGCCAGGCGCAAACTCGCCGAGGAGCAGGTCAAGCTGCCGCAAACGGAGAAGGCCGCCCGCCTGCTCCAGGGACGGATCGCGGGCGAGCGAGAGCGCATCGCCCTGGCCGAGCAGGCGTTCCAGGTGGAACAGACGCACCTCGCGCACGCGGGCAAGACACTGCAAGGGCTGGAGCAGCGCGAGGAGAGATTGCTCGCCGAGCGCGCCGAGTTGGTCGCACCCGATGCCCGCTTGCTGTTGCACCTGTCGCAGGAGCTGGCGCAGAGCAGCGTCGAGCTTTCCCGCCAGGAAGTGCTGCTCGCCCAGCTCGAAGCGGCGCGCGAGGCCTTGGACCGGCAGCTCCATGAGGGCGTCGAAAGTTTGCAGATGCTCGAGCGCGAGTTTTCCGCCCTGGAGGGCAGGTTGCTGACGCTGCAGAAAATCCAGAACCAAGTCGAGGAGAACAGCAAGATCCAGGATTGGATCGGTCGCCATCAGCTGGCGTCAAAACCGCGGCTGTGGCAGAAAATTCGCGTCGAAGCCGGCTGGGAGACGGCAGTGGAATCGGCCTTGCGCGAGCGCTTGCATGCGATGGAGATGTCCGACCCCGAGTTGCTGCAGCGCTTGCTCGAGGACCCGCCTCCTGCACGGGTCAGCGCCTTTCTCCCGGGAACCGATGCAGAGCCGCCCCTTGAGCCGGGGCTGAAACCGCTCGCCGACTATGTCGAAGCCGTTGAACCCGCGGTGAGCGCTGTCATCGCGGCGTGGCTTGGGCCCTACTACGTCGTGGAGGGCGTGCCGCGGCTGATGACCCGCATGGGATTGTCACCTCAGGTGGTGCTGATCAACCGCGAAGGCCACCAGTTCAGCCGCTTCGGCGTGAGCTTTCACGCGCCCGATCCGGAGGACACCGGAATTCTTGCTCGACAGCGCGAAATCGAAGCGTTGGAGGTGGAGGCGCGGGGGCGTAAGGATTCGATCGAGAGGCGGCGCGCGGAACTCTCCGGGCTGGAGCGCTCGCTCGCCGAGCACGATGAAGGCCTCGCCAAGCTGCGGATGGCCGGAACGGCGCTCAAACAACGCCATCACGAGCGTCAACTGGAAAGCCTGAAGCTGACTCAAGGCCAGGAGCGGTTCCAGGAGCGGAGCCGGCAGATCGACGCAGAACTCGGTGAAATCAAGGCCCAGCAAGCCCAGGAACAAGCCACCCAGACGGCTGCGGAAGCCGGCCTGGAACGGCACCAGAGCGAGATCGATGCGCTCTACCGCAAGCTGGAGTTGACTCAAAATGATCAGGACAGCGCAGAACGCAATCTGGAAAAGCAGCGCCAGACCGTGTTGCAGGCGGAGCGCGAAGTTCAGGAGGCAAGCTATGCTGAAAAGGATTGTATAAGTAAAAGCAATGAGATAGAAAGATCATCTAAGGTATTACTAGAGCATATGCAAAATGCCGAACGAGGCCTCGAACAGCTCCGGATTGAGCTGGCCGGTGTGGATGACCAGGTACTGCGAACCCAGCTTCAACGTGGGCTAGCGACGCGGGTCGCTCGAGAGCAAACCCTGGCGGCAGCGCGAAGCCGCCAGGAAGAAATCGCCAACAGCTTGCGCTCGTCCGAAGAGGCGCGACTGGCCGGTGAGCAGAAGCTCCAGCCGCTGCGCGACCGCATCGCGGAGCTGAGGCTGAAAGAGCAGGCGGCGCGAATCGCGAGCGAGCAGTCCGCGCAGCAGCTTCGCGAGGCGGGCGCCGACGAAGCCGCCTTGGCGGCGGTACTGAAAGAGGGCCAGAGGGCGGCTTCGCTGCAGGGCGAGATCACGCGCCTGACGCATTTGATCGCCGAGCTTGGCGCGATTAACATGGCGGCGCTGGAGGAGCTTAGGGCGGACCAGGAACGCAAGCAGTTTCTCGACGCCCAGGCGGCCGACCTCACCGCCGCGCTGGAGACCCTCGAGAACGCCATCCGCCGTATAGACCGCGAAACGCGAGCGTTGCTGCAGACCACGTTTGACACGGTGAATCGCGGCTTTGGCGAGATGTTCCCGGCGCTCTTCGGCGGCGGCGAGGCCCAGCTCATCATGACGGGCGAGGAAATTCTCGATTGCGGCGTACAGGTCATGGGGCGTCCCCCGGGGAAGAAGAACACCACCATCCATCTGCTCTCGGGCGGGGAAAAGGCGCTGGCTGCGATTGCACTGGTGTTTTCCTTTTTCCAGCTCAACCCCGCGCCGTTCTGCCTGCTGGACGAAGTCGACGCGCCGCTCGATGACGCCAACACCGAACGCTTCTGCGATCTGGTCGAGAAAATGTCGCAGCAGACCCAGTTCCTGTTCATCAGCCACAATAAGATCACCATGGAGATGGCGCACCAGCTGATCGGCGTCACCATGCAGGAGCGAGGCGTGTCGCGTGTCGTGGCGGTGGACATCGAGGAAGCGTTGAAGCTGCGGGAAGAACCCGCCGCGGCCTGACCATGAGCGAACTGCAGGTCGGCCTCCTGGGCGTCGGCGCCGTGGTCGTCGCAGCCGTTTTTCTCTACAACAAGTGGCAGGAACGCCGGTACCGGCGCGCGGCCGAGGCGGGCTTTGCTTCGCGGCACGAGGACGTGCTGATGCGCTCGGGCGGCGCTGGCCAAGGCGTCGAACCGATGCTTGGATCTTTCGACGCGACACAGGATGATGCAGGAACTTCGGGGCAGGAACTGTCCGAGATTCTGGATTTCATCGTTCCGATCGAAGCTCCGGAGGAGGTTTCCGCAGCAACCCTGCTTGGGGCAGCGGCCGCTGAGATCGAGCGTTGCTCGAAGCTGGTCTTCTGGGAGGGTTTTGATGAAGCACTGGCTTCCTGGGAGCCGCTCAATCCCGAGCGCAGCTACTTGCGGCTGCGCTCGGGCATGCAGCTGGTGGACCGTCGCGGCGCCACGGACGCGGAGGAGCTCGCTGCGTTCGGAGGCGCAATAGAGAGAGCCGCCGCGTCGGTGGGAGCTCTCGCGACCGTGCCCGATCCGGAGTCCGCTTTGGCCAAGGCAAGGCAACTCGATCGCTTTTGCGGAGAAGTCGACATCCGGGTTGCCGTCCATATCGTGAGCGATGCGGCTGAGCTTCAGGGGACTCAGCTCGCCGGGCTTGCGGAAGCGGCGGGTTTCAGGCTTGACGAACCGGATGGCAAGTTCAGGCTTCGGGACGAGGCCGGGCGGGTCATTTGCGCGCTTGCCAATTTCGAGCCGACCTCTTTGAACAACGCGCTTTCGACGCGTGGTGTCACGCTCGAGCTCGACGTCCCGCGGACCCCGTACGGTGCGTTCGCCCGGTTCCGCGATTCCGCGCAAATGTTTGCTCGGGGGCTGAACGCGCGCATTGTCGACGACAACCGCGAGCCCGTGGGCCCCGCCGCCTTCGACGCGATCGGGACGCAGCTTCAGGCGGTACACGGGAGCATGGAGGCGCGCGGTATCGCGCCCGGCGGGGCGCTCGCGCTGCGACTCTTTTCCTGATGGCGGTCGCGCAGAAGGTGCGCGAGCGCGCTGAAGCGCTTCGGCGCGACATAGAGGCGCATAGCCGCCGCTACTACGTGCTGGACGCTCCGACCATTCCGGATTCTGAGTACGACAGGATGTTCCGGGAGCTGCTCGAGCTGGAGGCGGCGCATCCCGATCTCGTCACGCCGGACTCCCCGACGCAGCGCGTCGGCGGCGCGCCGCTACAGGAATTTCCCCAAGTGGTCCATGCCGTGCCGATGCTTTCCCTCAACAATGCGTTCAGCGACGAGGACGTGATCGGATTCGATCGTCGCGCTCGGGAGGGACTGGGCAAGCACGAGATCGAGTACGCGGCGGAGCCGAAGTTCGACGGGTTGGCGATCAGTCTGCTTTACGAGCGCGGGCGTTTCGTCCGGGGAGCGACCCGGGGCGACGGATACACCGGAGAGGACGTGACGGCCAACCTGAGGACGGTGCGGTCGATCCCGCTCAGGCTGCGAGGGGCTCGCGCCCCCGGGGCGGTCGAGGTGCGCGGCGAGGTCATCATGTACAAGGCCGATTTCGAGCGCATCAATGCCCGCCAGCGCGAGCGTGGTGAGAAGGAGTTCGTCAATCCGCGCAACACCGCTGCCGGCGCGCTGCGGCAGCTCGACCCCAAGATCACGGCTGAGCGTCCGCTGCGGTTCTTCGCCTATGGCGTAGGCGACCCGGTGAAGCTGCCGTTCAAGCGCCACAGCGAGATCCTGGACTGGCTTGCGGAGGAAGGCCTGCCCGTTGCGGCGCAGCGCGCGACGGTAAAGGGCCTGAGCGGGCTGCTCGCCTTCTACGAGGAAATGGGCAAGAAGCGCGAGCGCCTGCCCTACGGGATCGACGGGGTGGTCTACAAGGTCAACGATCTCGGCGACCAGCGTTCGCTCGGTTTCGTCGCGCGCGCGCCCCGCTTCGCCCTCGCACACAAATACGCGCCGGAGGAGGCGGTCACCGAGGTTCTCGACATCGAAGTGCAGGTCGGCCGCACCGGGACGCTGACGCCCGTCGCGCGCCTTGCGCCGGTCAGCGTGGGCGGCGCCACGGTCACCAACGCAACGCTCCACAACGAGGACGAGGTACGCCGCAAGGACGTCTGGCGCCGGGACACGGTGACGGTGCGTCGGGCGGGAGACGTGATCCCGGAGGTCGTGAACGTCTCCAAGGCCGGTCCGCGGGAGGCGGCCGACCGGTTCGAGATGCCCGTGCGCTGCCCGATCTGCGGTTCGGAGGTGGTGCGCCTCGAGGGCGAAGCGGCGGCGCGCTGCACCGGGGGTCTTTTCTGCGCGGCCCAGCGCAAGGGGGCGCTCCTGCATTTCGCCTCGCGCAGGGCGATGGATATCGAGGGCCTGGGAGAGAAGCTCGTCGATCAGCTGGTCGACTCGAACAAAGTGCGCACGGCGGCAGACCTGTATGCCCTGGACGCGGCCACGCTCGCGGCGCTCGATAGAATGGGTGAGAAGTCGGCGCGCAACGTCGTCGCGGCCGTCGCCGGCTCGAAGAACCCGACTCTGGCGCGCTTCGTCTATGCGCTGGGAATTCCGGGCGTGGGCGAGGAAGTCGCCAGGATACTCGCCGGGCACTTCGGTACGCTCAACGGCTTGCTCGGGGCCGACTGGACCGAGCTGGCGGAAAGGAAGAACGCGGCACAGAAGGAGAATGCGGCGCGGAAGCGCAGGAGGGAGGCTCCGCTGCCTCCGCTGCTCGAAGGCGTCGGCCCTGAGCTGATGGAAAGCTTGGCTAAGTTTCTCTCGCAGCAGCACAATCGTGAAGTAATACGGCAGCTGACTTCGGGCCCCAGCGCCGTGGTAGTGCAGACGGAGAAGCGCCGAGCGACTGCGGGGCGGCTGGGCGGGAAAGTGTTCGTGCTCACCGGGACGCTGCCGGGACTGACGCGTGAAGAAGCCAAGGAGATGATCGAGCGCAGCGGCGGGAAAGTCGCGGCGTCGGTGTCGAGCCAAACGGACTACGTGGTCGCGGGCGCCGAAGCGGGAAGCAAACTGGAAAAAGCCCATAAGCTCGGCATTGCGGTCGTCGACGAAGAGGGATTGCGTAGGATATTGAGAGGGTCGGACGCGTGAAAAAAGTGACCAAAGCGGTTTTCCCCGTAGCCGGCATGGGCAGCCGTTTCCTCCCGGCGACCAAGGCGAGTCCGAAGGAGATGATGCCCATCGTCGACAAGCCCCTCATTCAATACGCAGTCGAGGAGGCCGTGGCGGCGGGAATTCGCGACATGGTTTTCATCACCGGCCGGACCAAGCGCTCGATCGAGGATCACTTCGACAAGGCCTACGAGGTGGAGGCGGAGCTCGTTGCGCGCGGAAAGAGCGATCTGCTCGAGCTGATTCAGGGCATCATCCCCAAATCGGTGAACTGCATCTACATCAGGCAGTCCGAACCTCTCGGCCTGGGGCACGCGGTTTTGTGCGCTCAGCCCGCGATCAACGACGAGGTGTTTGCCGTAATCCTGGCCGACGACCTGATCGACGCCACTCCTCCGGTCTTGCAGCAGATGACCGAGGCATTCGAGCGCCACCAGTCACCGATGGTTGCGGTGCAGCGGATCCCGCGAGAGCAAAGCCTCCAGTACGGCATGGTCAAGACCGAGCCCGTGACCACGGACCTCGATCGCGTCATGGCAATCGTCGAGAAGCCCAGACCGGAAGCAGCTCCGTCGAACCTCGCCGTGGTCGGGCGCTACATTCTGACGCCGCGGATTTTTCATCACCTGGCGCAGGCCAGACCCGGAGCCGGGAGCGAGATTCAGCTCACCGACGCGATCGCCTCGCTGCTCGCGGAAGATCGCGTCCTCGCGTACAGCTTCAAAGGGACCCGGTACGATTGCGGATCGAAGCTCGGCTACCTGCAGGCCACCGTAGCGTACGGGCGCAGGCACCCCGAGATCGGAGAGGCGTTCGAGAAGTTCCTGAAAACACTTTGATGCGGCTCCGCGCCCGGGCGCTATACTTCTTGCCCCATGACACCCGACGAGGCGTGGAAAATTCTGGAAAGCGCGGATCGATTGTGTGACGAAGCCGCAGTGCGCGCAGCAATCGCGCGCCTTGCCGCGGAGATTACGGCGCGTCTGAAAGACCGCTATCCCTTCGTGCTCGCCGTCATGGGCGGCTCGATATTCTTTGCCGGCCATCTCCTGCCCCGGCTGCGTTTCCCGCTCGAGTTCGACTACATCCACGCGTCGCGCTACGGTGAGGCCACCTCGGGCGGCAAGATCGTATGGACGGTGGCGCCGCGGGAGAACGTGAAGGGACGCACGGTGCTCGTGCTGGATGACATCTTGGATGGCGGCGAAACGCTCGCGGCGATTCGTGACCGCGTGAACTCGCTCGGTGCGGCCGCGTTCTACAGCGCCGTGCTCACCGACAAGGACATCGGCCGCGAAAAACCCATCGTCCCCGATTTCGTCGGGTTGAAATTGCCCAACCGCTACGTGTTCGGTTGCGGAATGGACGTGTCCGGGGCCTGGCGCAACCTGCCGGAAATCTACGCGGTAAAGGATTCCTGAGCGCACATGCTCGCAATCATCGGCGGCACCGGGCTGACCCAGCTCGCCAATCTCGATGTCTCGCGTCGCCAAGTGGTGCGGACCCCCTATGGGGAGCCTTCCGGGCCGCTCACTTTCGGGGCGATCCGCGGTGTGCCGGTGATGTTCCTCGCGCGTCACGGCTACGGCCACACGATTCCGCCCCACCAGGTGAACTACCGCGCCAACCTTTGGGCGCTCAAGGAACAGGGTGCCGGCGATATCGTTTCGGTCGTCTCGGTCGGCGGCATCCGCGCAGACCTCGGTCCGGGAAGGATCGTCGTCCCGCACCAGATCATCGACTACACCGGCGGTCGGATGAACACGTTTTTCGAGGACGAGGCGCCGGTCAAGCACATCGACTTCACCGAGCCGTACGCCGACGAATTGCGAAACAAGGTTCTCGCCGCGGCGGATGCCTGTGGAGAGGCCGCCGTCGACGGCGCGGTCTATGCCGCAACCCAGGGGCCGAGATTGGAGACGGCCGCGGAAATCGACCGGCTGGAGCGGGATGGCGCCGACATCGTCGGCATGACCGGCATGCCCGAGGCGACCCTGGCGCGAGAGATCGAGCTGGCTTACGCGGCGATCGCAGTGGTCGTGAATCACGCCGCTGGCCGGGGCGCTAGCGTGCGCGGAGTGCCCTTTCAGAAGATCGAAGAAGTGCTGAAGGACGCCGTGGGCCGGGTGCGAAAGATAATCGAGGCGCTGGTCACGAAGGAGCGAGCATGATCCGCGAGGTCCTGAAAATGGGCGATCCGCGGCTGCTCGAGAAATCGCGGCCGGTGGAGGCGTTCGGTACGCCGCAGCTGCGCGAGCTGATCGCCGACATGCGCGACACTATGGCGCACTTAAACGGGGCGGGACTCGCCGCCCCGCAGATAGGCGAGCCGCTGCGGGTGGTGATCTTCGGGGTCGCGCGCAATCCCCGCTATCCCGATGCGGAGGAGGTCCCGGACACGGTGCTCATCAATCCGGTCATCACGCCCCTGGGCGACGAGATGGAAGAAGCATGGGAAGGATGCCTATCGGTGCCCGGCATGCGTGGCTTGGTGCCGCGCTTCAAGCGGCTGCATTACCGGGGTTTCGACGAATCCGGTAATCCGTTCGATCGGACCGTCGATGGTTTCCACGCGCGAGTCGTGCAGCATGAGTGCGATCACCTCGACGGGATCCTCTACCCCATGCGCATCCGCGACATGTCGAAGTTCGGCTTCGTCGAGGTTCTGTTCCCCGATCAAGACCTGATTGACGAATAGAATCGGAGAGCTGCGTCTAGGCCTGCAGCGCTTTCAGCAGGTCGGTTTCGAGCTGGAGCACGGTTTTCGGATTGGCGAGCGCGGCGCCGGACACTACGAACACGTCCTCGGCGCGCTCGCCGAGCGTTACGATCTTGGCTGTGTGCAGGCTGACTCCGTAACGGCTGAGCACCAGCGCGATGGAATAGAGCAGCCCGGGCCGGTCGCCCGCGGTGATCGACAGGGAGTGGTACTGTCCTTTCTCGTCCGGGACGATGCGCACCTCCGGTGCAATGGGAAAGTGCTTGACGCGCCGCGACACCCGCCCCTGGACCGGCCGCGGCAAGGGAACTTGGTTCGCCAGCCAGTCCGCCAATTCGGACTCGACCTGGGCGATCGTATCCCGCGGATGCGGCACGCTGCCGATCTCCATGACCTGGAATGTGTCGAGCGCGTAGCCGTGTCGGGTCGTGTAGATCTTGGCATCGACGATGCTGAAGCCGACCGACCCGAAGTACCCGGAAATGCGTGCGAACAGGTCGCGCTGATCGGGTACGTAGATCATGACCTGCAGCCCTTCGCCCGCCGGTGACAGGCGTGCCTTGACCACCGGCTTGTCCGCGCTCTCGCGGTAGTGCAACAGCCGCGTGTGCCAGGCGATTTCCTGGGCGTCGTGGCGCAGGAAATACGGGACGTCGAAATGGCGCCATAGCGGATCCTGGACGGTGTCGGACAGCCCGTAGAGCCGCAACAGGCGCTTGGCTTCATCCTGCTTGCTCTGGATGTACTGGTCTGCCTCGATCTTTCCGCCTTTCAGCAGACGCTGCGTCGCGCGAAAGAGATCCTCCAGGAGCTTGCCCTTCCAGGCGTTCCACACCTTGGGACTGGTGCCGCGGATGTCCGCGACGGTAAGCAGGTAGAGCGCGACCAGCCGCCGCTCGGTGCCGACGATGTCGGCGAAACGCCGGACGACTTCAGGGTCGGACAAGTCCTGTTTCTGCGCCACCGACGACATGGTGAGATGGTGCTCGACAAGGAACTCGACGAGCTGCATGTCTTCAGCCGGAAGGCCGTGCTCACGGCAGAAGCGCCGGGCCTCGAGCTTGCCCAGCTGCGAGTGATCGTCCCCGCGACCTTTGGCGATGTCATGGAAGATCGCGGCGATGTACAGCAGCCAATGGCGCTCGAGAGCGGCGATGAGGCGGCTGCACAGCGGATACTCGTGCGCGAACTCGAGCATCGTGAAGCGGCGCACGTTGCGCACGACGCTGAGGATGTGCTGGTCTACGGTGTACACATGGAAAAGATCGTGCTGCATCTGGCCGACGATACGCCGGAAGGCGGGAAGATACCTTCCCAGGATGCCGTACTGGTTCATTCGCCGCAATTCATGCACGATGCCGCGCGGCTGCTGCAGCAGGGACAGAAAAGTCGCGCGGTTCCGCGGATCGCGCCGGAAAGCCGCGCCAATGCGCGCGCGCCCCCGCCACAGCGCGCGCAGCGTTTGTGCGGTCATGCCTTTCAGTTCCGAGTGCTGCTGCATCACCAGAAAACTCTCGAGGATCGCGGAGGGCTCGCGCTCGAACAGATCGGCAGGATGCGCTTCGAGCAATTCGCCCACCCGCCTGAACTTCTCGCTGATTTTCGCCACGTCGGAATTTCTCGCCGGAAAAATTTCGGCCCCCATGTTCTGGAGCAGTATGGTATTCAGCTGGGTGACGGCCTTCGCCGTGCGAAAATATGCCTGCATCAGCTGCTCGCCTGCGCGACGGTGCGCCGTGTGGGAATACCCGAGATCGCGCGCCAGGCCATCCTGGTAATCGAACAGCAACCGGTCCTCGCGGCGCCCCGCGGCGTAATGCAGGCGCACTCGCAGGTTTTGAAGCAGTCTGTGATGCCGTTGCACCTGACGCGCCTCGCGCACGGTAATCAAGCCGCGCCGCGCTAATTCCGCCCAGGAATCTCCCAGACCACAGGCGCGGCTGATCCAGAGAATCACCTGCAGGTCGCGCAGGCCGCCGGGCGCTTCCTTGAGATTGGGCTCGAGGCTGTACGGGCTGTCCTGGAACTTAGTATGGCGTTGTTCCTGCTCGAGGCGTTTCGCCTTGAAAAACGCCTCACCGTCGAGGCATTCTCCACGCGCGCGATCGAAGCGGGCGAAAAGGGCCCGGTTTCCGGCGAGGAGTCTCGCCTCGAGGAGGCTCGTCATCACGGTAACGTCCTTCCTCGCTTCTTCGACGCATTCGGCGACCGTGCGCACGCTGTGGGCGAGCTCAAGTCCCGTGTCCCAGAGTCGTCCAACGAGTTCCTCGATTTTGGCCGCCAGGCCCGCGGAAGCCGGATCCTGCAGCAGCACCAAGACATCGATGTCGGAGTGAGGATAAAGCTCGCCGCGTCCGTACCCGCCGACTGCGAGCAGGGCGAGCGGCACGGGCAATCGGAGCTGCTGCCACAGATCCTTCAGGACACGGTCGATCAGTCGGCAATGCTCGCGCAGCACCATGGTGCCGTCGGCCGTCTCCTGGAACCTCGTCTGCAGGGCGCGGCGCTCGGCCTGCACGCCGGCCTTCAGGCGGGCGAGCGCGGCGCCACCGTCCGCAAGCGTCGCGGGAGGGGACAACATGGAGTCAGTGCTTGGGCGGAGGGGGGGTGCCGGCGGAAAGGGTCAGGACCTCGAAGCCCGTGCCGGTGACCAACACGGTGTGCTCCCATTGTGCCGAGAGGCTGTGGTCCTTGGTGACGATGGTCCAGCCGTCGGCAAGTTCGCGGATCGCCGGCTTGCCGGCGTTGATCATCGGTTCGATCGTGAAGGTCATGCCCGGCTGAAGGCGCGTGCCGGTTCCAGAGCGTCCGTAGTGCAGGACCTGCGGTTCTTCGTGGAATTTTCGCCCGATTCCGTGGCCGCAGAACTCGCGCACGACGCTGTAGCCGTGGCTCTCGGCATGCTGCTGGATCGCCGCACCGAGGTCACCGAGAAATGCCCCGGGGCGCACCGCCCGGATGCCGAGCCACATGCACTCGTAGGTGGTCTCGCACAGCCGCTTTGCCCGGATAGAAGGTTCGCCGACGTAGTACATGCGGCTGGAATCGCCGTGAAAACCGTCCTTGATCACGGTGACGTCGATATTCAGGATATCACCGGCCTTGAGCACGCGCTCCCCTGGAATCCCGTGGCAGACTTGGTGGTTGACCGAGGTGCAGATCGATTTTGGAAAGGGCTTATAGCCGGGCGGAGCGTAATTCAACGGGGCGGGGATTGCCTTTTGCTCGTGAACGATCAGGTCATGGCAAAGACGGTCGAGCTCGCCGGTCGTGATTCCGGGCTTGACGCGAGGGGCGACGAAGTCAAGCACTTCCCCGGCGAGTTGCCCGGCAAGGCGCATGCGCTCGATTTCCTCGGCGGTCTTCACATGTATCGCCATGCTTTAGCAGTCCGAAGGATAAGTCATCGACCCTGTAGGGGCAAACTACGGAGTAAAACTCTGTTTGCACAGGAAAAACTTGCGTCAGTTTCGATCCACGTGCTACTATTTTAAGTCTCTAGCCGGGCTTGGACTCGGCTAAATTTTTGTCGCTCCGCCGTTAGGGTGCCTGCTGCAGTTCGATTGAAACTCCAGCGGGTAGAAATTGGGCCGGGCGGCTCCAAGATCAACCCTAACCGGAGTCATCATGTCGACCACGATGCGTCAAATGCTCGAAGCGGGCGTGCATTTCGGCCACCAGACCCGCTACTGGAACCCGAAGATGGCGCCTTTCATCTTCGGTCATCGCAACAAGATCCACATCATCAATCTCGAGAAGACGATGGTGATGTATCAGGAGGCGATGAAATTCGTGCGCCAGCTCGCCTCCAACAAGGGCACTCTTTTGTTCGTCGGAACCAAGCGTCAGGCGCGCGAGATTATCCGCGAGGAAGCCGAGCGCTGCGCCGCCCCCTTTGTCGATCACCGCTGGCTGGGCGGGATGCTCACGAACTTCAAGACCGTCCGCCAATCGATCAAGCGGCTCAAGGAAATGGAGGCGATGATCGCGGACGGCAGCACGGAGAAGATGCCGAAAAAAGAGGCCTTGCACTTTCAGCGCGAGCTCGCCAAGCTGCAGCGCAGTCTGGGCGGCATCAAGACGCTGGACAACCGGCCCGATGCCCTGTTCGTGATCGACGTCGGTTACCAGAAAGGGGCGGTCGCCGAGGCAAAAAAGCTCGGCATCCCCGTTATCGGGGTCGTCGATACCAATCATTCTCCAGACGGGATTGCCTACGTGATTCCGGGCAACGACGACTCCAGCCGGGCGATTCGCTTGTATGCACGCGGGATCGCCGACGCGATCCTGGAGGGCCGCAACCAAGTCGTGCAGGAAATCATCGGTGCAGCCTCCGATGAATTCGTCGAAGTCGAAGAGCCCGGCGCGAAAGCGCAATGATCGGCGATTGCGGCCCAAAAGGGGCGCGGCAGCGCCTTTTTTTTGAACTTCCAGGACAGCAGGGTTCCAGGTAATGGCGGAAATCACCGCAAGCATGGTCAGAGATCTGCGCGACAGGACCGACGCGCCGATGATGGAATGCAAGAAGGCGCTGGTCGAGGCGGAAGGCAATTCAGCCAAGGCAGAGGAGCTCCTGCGCGTCAGACTCGGCAACAAGGCGTCCAGGGCCGCTACGCGCACGGCCGCCGAGGGCGTCGTCGCGGTTCACGTCGCACCGGACGCGAAGGTGGGCGCCATCGTGGAGGTCAACTGCGAGACTGACTTCGTCGCCAAGACCGAGGATTTCCGGAAGTTTGCCGCTTCTCTTGCGGAACTGGTCGCCAAACGCAATCCCGTGGACATCACCGCCCTGAACGCACTGCCTCTGGGTGGCGCCACCGTGGAAGAGGCGCGCAAGGCGCTCTTCGGGCGCATCAGGGAAAACATATCTATTCGCAGATTCGCCCGGATCGAAGCCAGGGACCGCCTGTTTCAGTATATTCATGGGGGGGCGAAGATCGGCGTCCTGGTAGATATTTCCGGCGGCAACGACCAGCTCGGCCGGGAGCTGGCCATGCACATCGCCGCGTCCAAGCCGCTCGGCCTGTCGCGCGATGAGGTTCCGGCAGAGCTCGTGAAGAAGGAACGCGACATCGCTACCGCGAAAGCGGCCGAGTCGGGTAAACCCGCAAATATCGTCGAGAAGATGGTCGAAGGCAGCGTGCAGAAGTTTCTAAGGGAAGTAACGCTGCTCGGTCAAATTTTCGTCAGGGATCCGGCCGGAAAGCAGACCGTGGAAGCTCTCCTCAAGGCTCGCGGCGCGTCGGTCTCGCGCTTCGTGCTGTATGTGGTCGGCGAGGGAATCGAAAAGAAGGGGAACGGTCGGGCGGCCTGAACTATGGAGCTATACGGAGACAAGAAGAAAGAAAGACAGCCTGGAATGACCGCAACCACGAAATACAAGCGCATTCTGCTCAAACTGAGCGGCGAAGCCCTCATGGGAGACGATTCCTTCGGAATCAATCGCGCTACGATCGAGCGCATCGTCGGCGAGATCGCCCAGGTCGCGGCGCTCGGGCTGGAGATCGCAGTCGTGATCGGCGGTGGCAACATCTTTCGCGGCGTGGCGCCAGGCGCGGCGGGAATGGATCGCGCCACGGCCGATTACATCGGAATGCTCGCGACCATCATGAACGCGCTTGCCTTGCAGGACGCCATGCGGCAGGCGGGTTTGAACGCGCGTGTGCAGTCCGCGCTCAATATAGAACAGGTGGTCGAACCTTATATCCGCAACAAGGCGATCCGCTACCTCGAGGAAGGCAAGATCGTCATTTTCGCCGCCGGGACCGGCAACCCGTTCTTTACGACCGATACCGCAGCGGCCCTGCGGGGAACGGAAATCGGCGCGGAAATGGTGCTCAAGGCGACCAAGGTCGACGGCATCTACACGGCAGATCCCAAGCTGAGTCCTGACGCCAAGCGTTACGACAGGCTGAGCTTCGACGAGGCCATGATCAAGAATCTGAGGGTGATGGATGCCACGGCCTTCGCGCTATGCCGCGATCAGAAGCTCCCGATCACCGTGTTCAGCATTCTGAAAGCCGGAGCGATGAAGCGGGTCGTCACCGGTGAAAAAGAAGGCACGCTGGTTTACGTGAGCGCTTGAGACCGCGAGAAGGGGGGATCAATGAATACCCTGGCCGACGTCAAGAAGAACACCGAGCAGAGAATGCATAAGTCCCTCGATGCCCTGAAAATCGATCTGGGCAAAGTCCGCACCGGCCGCGCGCATACGGGGCTGCTCGACCACATTTCAGTGGATTACTACGGCAGCCAAATGCCGATTCCGAAGGTCGCCAACGTAAGCCTGCTCGACGCCCGCACCCTCGGCGTATCGCCCTGGGAGAAGAAGATGCTCGGCGTGATCGAGAAGGCCATCCGCGACTCCGATCTTGGCCTGAATCCTGCTTCCCACGGGGACATGGTCCGGGTGCCGATGCCGGCTCTCACCGAGGAGCGGCGCCGCGATTTGATCAAGGTGATCAAGCACGAGGGCGAAAATGCCAAGGTTGCCGTGCGCAACTTGCGCCGCGACGCCAATCATGCGCTCAAGGAGTTGCTGAAAAGCAAGGCCGTGTCCGAAGACGAGGAGAGGCGCGCGCAAGACGAAATCCAAAAGCTCACCGACAAGCACATCGCCGATATCGACAAGATGATCGCAGCAAAAGAGGCCGAGCTGATGGCGATTTGATCGAGCACCAGAGAATATTCTCACATGAAACCCTTCGTCAGTTCCACGCGCGAGATCCCACGGGCCAGTGACATCCCCAGGCATATCGCCGTCATCATGGATGGCAACGGGCGCTGGGCCAAAAAGCGCTATCTCCCTCGCGTCGCCGGTCACAAGCAAGGGGTCGAGACGGTGCGTCAAGTCACGCGTGCGTGCACCGATCGCGGCATCGAATACCTGACCCTGTTTGCCTTCAGCTCGGAGAACTGGCGCCGACCCGCCGAAGAGGTTTCGACGCTCAAGCAGCTGTTCATGGCCGCCCTGGAGCAGGAAGCCGAGCGGTTGCACCAGAACATGGTGCGCCTGAAGATCATCGGCGATATCGCGCCCTTCGGGGCACGCGTGGTCGAACTCGCGCACCGCGCCCAAGAGCTCACCTCGCGCAATACGGGGCTCACGCTCACCATTGCCGCCAACTATGGCGGCCGCTGGGATCTGATGCAGGCTTTGCTGAAGCTCGCGCGCAGCGGCCCGCTCCCGGCCGAGAGATACACCGAGGAGCAACTCGCTCCGCATCTCGCGCTCAACTACGCGCCCGAACCGGATCTGTTCATTCGCACCGGTGGCGAGCAGCGCATCAGCAATTTCCTGCTTTGGCAGCTTGCCTATACCGAACTGTACTTCACGCCGACGCTGTGGCCGGACTTCGACGCCAGGCAGCTCGACGCGGCGATCGCCTGGTATCGCGAGCGCGAGCGCCGCTTCGGGCGGACCAGCGAGCAGGTCGAAAAAACCAAGCGCGAAACCGGCGGCCGGCGGAGGACCGCGTAAGACTTTCTGCCGTGCAGGCGGAAAGCGCGGGCACCCATGCTCAAAACCCGCGTGCTGACGGCGGCCGTTTTGCTTGCGGTGTTTCTCTCGGCGCTGTTCCTGCTGCCCACGCCCGGCTGGATCGCGTTTTGCGCCGTGTTGCTCGGTGTCGCGGCGTGGGAATGGGGGGGATTGGCGGCGCTCGCTGCGGTCGGCCGCTTGATCTACTCGACATTCATGGTTGGGGTTTTTGCGCTGCTCTGGATCCTCGGGGCTTCCGCAACGAGCGGCTTGTATGCGCCTGCCTGGGTTTACTATGCCGCGGGGTTGTTCTGGATCGTCCTCGTTCCGGTGTGGATTTGGCGGCAAGCTCGCTTTGGCAGCCGGGCCGTGCTGCTGGCAGCGGGCGCTACGGTGCTCCTGCCCGCCGCCGCCGCGCTTGTGGATCTGCGCGGCGTTCATCCTTCCTTCCTGCTCGCCGTCCTGGCAACGGTCTGGATCTCCGACACGGCTGCGTATTTTATCGGCCGGCGCTTCGGACAACGCAAGCTCGCCCCTTCCATCAGTCCCGCGAAAACCTGGGAAGGCGTTGCCGGAGCGCTGGCGGCAGTCGGGCTCTACGCCCTGGCGTGGGCAAGCTTGGGCGGCGGCCCCATGAAAGTGGCGCCTGCATGGATCCTTCCGGTGCTGCTCGGACTCGCCATCGCGGGGATGATTGGCGATCTGTTCGAATCTCTGATAAAACGCCAGGCGGGGGTCAAGGACAGCGGCACGCTTCTACCCGGCCATGGGGGGATACTCGACCGAATCGATGCACCCGTGGCCATGCTTCCGCTTGCGGTGCTTGCCTTCGTAAGATGACCACGATTCAAAACATCGCGATACTCGGGGCGACCGGCTCGATCGGAGCGAGCACCCTGGATGTGATCGCGCGGCATCCGTCCCGCTTTCGTGTGGTGGCATTGACCGCCAACCGGCGGGTCGATGAACTGGCGGAGCTGTGCAAGCTCCATCGCCCCGGCTACGCCTGCGTGGCGGATGCCTCGCTCGCGCCGCGGCTGCGCGAGCACCTCGCTGGAGCCGGTTTGGGTTGCAAGATACTCGCGGGGGAAGCAGGACTCGTAGAAGTGGCTTCGTTGCCCGAAGTCGACTGCGTCATGGCAGCGATCGTCGGGGCGGCCGGACTTCGTGCCACGCTCGCCGCGGCGAGGGCGGGCAAGAAACTGCTGCTCGCGAATAAGGAAGCGCTCGTGGTTGCGGGTCCAGTATTCATGGAAAGTGTGCGTTCGAGCGGAGCGATGCTGCTCCCCATAGACAGCGAGCACAACGCAATTTTCCAGTGCCTTCCGCCTTTCGCGGCCGGCGAGTCCGTCGCAAAAGGAATCCGCAGGATCCTTCTCACCGGATCGGGCGGACCTTTCAGGGCGCGTTCGCGTGCGGAGCTGCACCGTGTGACGCCGGACGAGGCCTGTGCGCATCCGAACTGGGTCATGGGACGCAAGATCTCGGTGGATTCGGCGACCATGATGAACAAAGGATTGGAGGTCATCGAAGCGCGCTGGCTGTTCGGTGCAGGTCCGGAGCAGATCCAAGTAGTCGTCCATCCGCAAAGCGTGGTGCACTCGATGGTCGAGTACGCGGACGGTTCCGTGATCGCTCAACTCGGGCACCCGGACATGCGCACGCCGATCGCCCAGGCGCTCGCCTATCCCGAGCGCATCGACGCCGGAGTGTCGTCGCTCGACTTCTTCCGCATCGGGGCCTTGAGCTTCGAGCAGCCTGATTTCGAGCGCTTTCCCGCCCTGAACCTCGCTTACGCTGCGCTTAGAAGCGGAGGGGCCGCACCGGCCACACTCAACGCGGCCAACGAGGTCGCGGTATCCGCGTTTCTCGAAGGCCGGTTGCCGTTCTTGCTGATCACCACGGTCATCGAGGAAGCCCTCGCCGGTCTTCCTGCGAGTCCCCTCGCCACGCTCGAGGATGTCCTCGCCGCCGATGCGAGGGCACGGGTACGGGCGAACCAGATCGTCACGCGACTGAAAGCGCACGCCGCATGAATCTCGCCATCACCGTCTTGGCTTTCATCGTCGCGCTGGGCGTGCTGATCGTGTTTCACGAGTTCGGCCACTACCTGGTCGCGCGCCTGTTCGGGGTGAAGGTATTGCGCTTCTCGATCGGCTTCGGCAGGGCGTTGTGGCGGACTCGCCGCGGCCGGGACCGGACCGAGTGGGTGATCGCCGCGCTGCCGCTGGGCGGGTACGTGAAAATGCTCGACGAACACGAAGGGCCGGTCGCGCCCGAAGAGGTGCATCGGGCATTCAACCGCCAGAGCGTCTGGCGGCGCATCGTGATCGTCGCTGCGGGCCCGGCGGCGAATTTTCTGCTCGCCATCGTGTTCTACTGGGCGCTTTTCGTAGGCGGCGTGCAGGAGGCGAAGCCGGTTGTCGGCGCCCCGGATCCCGGAACCGTCGCGGAGGCGAGCGGCCTTGAGCGGGGCGAAACGATCCTGAAAATAAACGAGGAGCCGGTGGCGAGCTGGCAGCAGGTGCGCTGGCGCTTGCTGCAGCTCGCGGTGGAAAAGCAGCCGGCGCGGCTCGAGGTGATCGACCCCAAGCAGCGGCTCACCTGGCGCACCCTGGATCTGTCGGGTTTCGACCTCGAGGGCTTCGACAGCGATCCCCTCGCGCGTCTGGGGTTGAGGCTCGACCGGCCCGATGTCGCGCCGATCATCGGCAAGGTCGTCCCGGGGAGCGTAGCCGAGGCGGGAGGATTGCGCCCGGGAGACCGCGTAGTTTCCATCGATGGCGGGGAGATCCAGGTCTGGGAAGATGTCGTAAAGGCGGTCCGGCGCCGGCCCGGCGAAATCGTGCGGCTCGGCATCGTGCGCGGCGGCAAGCAAATTGAAGTTCGGCTGCGACCGGAGACGGTGCAGCAGAACGGCGAGCGCATCGGCCGCATCGGGACGGCTCCGCAAGTCGATGCCGAATCGATGAACAGCCTCATAACGACCGTGCGCTACGCGCCGGCTGCCGCGCTCGGAATGGCGCTCGCGCGGACTTGGGAAACGTCGGTGTTCAGCCTGAAGATGCTCGGCAAGATGGTCATCGGCCAGATCTCCTGGAAGAACCTGAGTGGACCGGTGACGATCGCCGATTACGCGGGTCAATCGGCGCAGCTCGGGATCGGCGCGTACATCGCATTTCTCGCGTTGATCAGCATCAGCCTGGGTGTGCTCAACCTGCTTCCGATTCCCTTATTGGATGGGGGACACTTGCTCTATTATGTCGTCGAGATTTTCAAGGGCAGCCCGGTTTCGGAGCGAGCGATGGAACTGGGCCAGCGCCTGGGCCTCACGCTGCTCCTCTTCCTGATGGCGTTCGCCATCTACAACGACTTCAACCGCTTGTTCGCGGGTTAATGATCCATCAGTGAAAAACGCGCTACGAGCCGCGCTCCTGCTCGTGCTCGCCGGGCCGGCGTGGGCGTTCGAACCCTTTGTCGTGCGGGATATTCGCGTCGAGGGCATCCAGCGCATCGAGGCGGGAACCGTCTTCAGCTATCTCCCCGTCAAAGTCGGCGATACGATGACCGACGAAAAAGCCGCCGGGGCGATTCGCTCCCTGTTCGCCACGGGGTTCTTTCGGGACGTCAGGCTCGAGGTCCAGGGAAGCGTGCTGATCGTGACTCTCGAAGAGCGGCCGGCCATCGCTTCGATCGATTTTGTCGGGATGAAGGAATTCGAAAAGGACAAGGTCAAGCAGGGGCTGCGCGACGTCGGATTCCAGGAAGGCCGCATTTTCGACCGCGCCTTGCTCGATCAGGCCGAGCAGGAGCTCAAACGCCAGTATCTGACCCGTGGTCTCTACGGCGTGGAGGTCACCACGACCGTCACGCCGCTCGAACGCAACCGGGTCGCAATCAATTTCAACATAAACGAGGGGGAGGTCGCGAAGATCAAGAGAATCAACATCGTAGGCAATCGCGCATTTTCTGAAGCGGAATTGCTTCGCGTAGTCCAGCTGCGCACCCCCGGATGGTTCACCTGGTTTTCGAAGAACGACCAATACTCCAGGCAAAAACTTCAAGCCGATCTCGAGTCGCTGCGTTCGTATTACCTGAACGGGGGCTACCTCGAGTTCAATATCGACTCCACCCAGGTCTCGATTACCCCCGACCGTCACGACATCTACATCACGGTCAACCTCACCGAGGGCGAGAAATACGAGGTGGGCGACGTGAAGCTCGGGGGAGACTTGCTCGTCCCCGAGGCGGAGCTTCGCCCGTTGATCACGATCAAGCCGGGCGAAACGTTTTCCAGGGAAAAGCTCACCGAGTCGACCAAGGCAATTAGCGACAGGCTAGGGCGGGACGGCTATGCTTTTGCCAACGTCAACGCGAATCCCGACATCGACAAGGAAAAGCGCAAGGTCAGCTTCACGTTTCTGATCGACCCCGGACGGCGCGTTTATGTCCGGCGGATCAGCGTCGTCGGCAACACGCGCACCCGCGACGAGGTGGTGCGTCGCGAGATGCGCCAGCTCGAGGGCAGTTTTTTCGACAGCCAGAAGCTTCAGCTCTCCAAGCAGCGCATCGACAAGACGGGCTATTTCAGCGAAGTCGAGGTCGAGACTCCCGCGGTGCCCGGCACGACCGACCAGGTCGACGTCACCGTGCGGGTCAAGGAGAAGCCCACCGGCGCAGTGCTGCTCGGCGTGGGTTTTTCCAGTATCGATAGATTCATCGTTCAGGCCTCGGTTCAACAGAGCAATTTTTTCGGTACCGGCAACACGGTGGGCCTGCAAGTCGCCTCCGGATCGGTCAATAAGGTCGCATCGTTTTCCTTCACCGATCCCTACTACACGATCGACGGAGTCAGCCGTGGCTTCGACCTCTACCGGCGCGACGTGAACGCCACCACCCTGGGAGTCGGCAACTACAGGACCAGCACGATCGGCGGGGCGGTGCGCTTCGGAGTGCCCTTTACTGAATACGACACTTTGTTTTTCGGCCTCGGTACGGAACAGGTCAGACTCTTTCTCGCCGCCGACAGCCCGCAGCGTTACCTCATCTTTCAAAACCAGTTCGGAGCCAACTATATCGCGCTGATCAGCACCGCCGGCTGGGTCCGCGACTCACGAGACAGCGTCATCTGGCCGACGCAAGGTCACCTCGAGCGTGCCACTCTGGAATTGGCGACGCCACCCGGAGACCTCGAGTAC
Organism: Burkholderiales bacterium; assembly: GCA_035637655.1. Taxonomy (GTDB): domain Bacteria; phylum Pseudomonadota; class Gammaproteobacteria; order Burkholderiales; family SG8-39; genus VBDM01. The sequence goes on from DASPWT010000107.1 coordinate 22,508, forward strand.
TGGAAATATTCTTATACCCACCAGTATTTCTACCCGTACTCGCGCGGCCTCACCTTCGTGCTCAGTGGGGAGCTTGACGCCGGTGACGGGTATGGTGGAAAACCGCTGCCGTTTTTCAAGAACTACTACTCGGGCGGCATTGGCAGCGTGCGCGGATTCCGAACTGCGTCACTGGGTCCGCGCGACATCGACGGAAGCTTCCTGGGGGGCAACCGGAAAGTGAACGGATCGGCGGAGCTGTTGTTCCCGGTACCGGGCAGCGGGACTGACCGGTCGATGCGATTTGGAGCTTTCATAGACACGGGACAAGTCTATGGCTTCACTGAAAAACTCGACCTTTCGCAGCTGCGTGCCTCAGCGGGAATGAGCTTTGCCTGGAACTCGCCGGTCGGACCGATGAAAATCAGCATCGCGAAACCGCTGAACGACAAGCCTGGGGACGATATCCAGCGCATCCAGTTTACGCTTGGCACCGTATTCTGACGGCCCGGTATAATCTTTTTTTTGAAGGCAGGCTTCATGCCAGGTTTGAAAAGGAACTCCCTCGTCGGCTGGACCCTCACCGCAGCCCTCGGGGCCGTCGGCCCGGCTCTGGCCCAGTCGAGCATCGGGTTTGTCAGCCTGGAGCGGATCCTGAGAGAGGCGCCTGCCGCGCAGCGCGCCCAGAAGAAACTGGAGCAGGAATTCTCCCAGCGCGGGCAGGAGCTCTCCAGATCGGCGGAGCAGCTGAAGAAAATGCAAGAGAACCTGGAGAAGAACGCCGTGACGATGTCGGAGTCCGAGCGGCAGAAGCGCGAACGCGAGTTCGGCGACCTCAACCGGGACTTTCAGCGCAGACAACGGGAATTCAACGAGGATTTGGGGCATAGACGCAAGGAGGAATTCGAAGGGGTCCTCGAGCGCGCCAACCGGGCCGTGAAGCAGATCGCGGAGGCCCAAAAGCTCGACGTCGTGCTTCAGAACGAACAGGTCGTATGGGCGAGCACCCGCATCGACATTACCGACAAGGTCATCAAGGCGCTAGAGGATACTCGCGCGGGCAAGTGACGCAACCCATTTCGCGTACTTACCGGCTTGGCGAAATCGTCGCCAGGCTCGGCGGGGAGCTGATAGGCGATCCCGATGCCGAGATTCTGCGAATCGCCACGCTGGAAAGCGCCGGCCCGGGCGACCTCTGCTTCCTTTCGCACGGCCGGTACCGTGCGCACTTGCGCGGCACGCGTGCCTCGGCCGTAATTCTGGCCCGCGAAGAGCGCGACGCGACTGCCTTGCCCAGGATCTTGTGCGACGACCCCTATGTCTATTACGCCCGGGCCGCGCAGCTGTTCGGCTCCGAGAGTCGCCCCGTTCCGGGAATCCACGCGCGCGCCGTGGTCGAAGCGGAAGCCGAAATTCCGGCATCCGCCACAGTAGGACCGGGCTGCCATATCGGCCGCGGGGCACGCTTGGGGGAGCGCGTCGTGATCGAAGCCAATTGTACGATCGGCGATGACGTGAGGATCGGCGAGGACAGCCGCCTGGGTCCCTCGGTCACGGTCTATCCGAGCTCGCTCATCGGCAAGCGCGCGTTGATTCATGCCGGCGTGGTGATCGGGGCCGACGGCTTCGGCATGGCGCCCGATTCCGGACGCTGGATCAAGATTCCGCAAACGGGGCGCGCCGTCATAGGCGACGACGTCGAGATCGGCGCCAATACCACGATCGACCGCGGCGCGCTCGACGACACCGTGATCGAGGACGGCGTCAAGCTCGACAACCAGATCCAGATCGGCCATAACGTGCGCATCGGCGCGCATACCGCGATGGCCGGCTGTGCAGCCGTTGCGGGCAGCACGCGCATCGGAGCGCACTGCGCCATCGGCGGGGCAGCGCGCATCATCGGCCATTTGACGATCGCCGACCACGTGACGATCTCCGCCGCGGCCGTGGTGACGAAATCCATCACGCGCGCGGGCACTTATACCGGCGTGCTGCCCTCGGCGCCCAGCCGCGAATGGGCGAAAACAGTAGCGCATCTGCGCGGCCTCGACCGGCTGGTCAAGCGGATCCACGAGCTGGAAAAGCGACTCCCCTTAAAGAAGAGAAAGAGGTAAGCGATGGACATCCGAGAGATCCTGGAATACTTGCCTCACCGCTATCCCATGCTCCTCCTGGACCGGGTGCTCGAATGCGAGCCGGGCAAGCGGCTCCTCGCGCTCAAGAACGTCACCATGAACGAGCTTTTCTTTACCGGGCATTTCCCGCACTATCCGGTGATGCCGGGGGTCATGATCATCGAGGCACTCGCCCAGGCGGCCGCCGTATTGTCGTTCCGCACGATGAAAACAAAGCCGGACGAGAAGTCGGTCTACTACTTCGCGGGCATCGACGAGGCGCGCTTCAAGCGGCCCGTGGTTCCGGGCGACCAGCTCCTGCTCGAGGTCGCGGTGGAGCGCAGCGCCCGGGGACTGTGGAAATTCGCGGCCGAAGCCCGCGTCGGCGATGCGCTCGCCGCCGAAGCGAAGATCCTGTGCACGCTGCGCCCGATATGATCCACCCGACGGCCATCGTTCATTCCGGAGCGAAGCTCGCCCCGGGAGTATCGGTGGGCCCCTATTCGATCATCGGCGAACACGTCGAGATAGGGGAGGGAACCTCGATCGGGCCGCATGTGGTGATCGAGGGGAGAACTCGCATAGGAGTGCGGAATCGCATTTTCGGATCCAGCTCGCTCGGCGGGCCGCCCCAGGACAAGAAATACGGCGGGGAGGCGACCGCGCTCGAGATCGGCGACCGCAACACCATCCGCGAGTACTGCACTTTCAGCTGCGGTACCGCGCAGGACACCGGCATCACGCGCATCGGCAACGACAACTGGATCATGGCCTACGTACATATCGCGCACGACTGCCAGGTGGGCAACCACGCGGTCTTTGCCAATCTGGCGACACTTGCCGGTCACGTCCAGGTCGGGGACTACGCCGTGCTCGGCGGGTTTACCGGAGCGCATCAGTTCGTCTCGATCGGTGCGCACTCGATCACCGGGGTCGCGACGGTCCTGCTGCAGGATCTGCCTCCGTACGTCATGGCGGCGGGCAATACCGCGAAGCCGTTCGGAATCAACAGCGAAGGGCTGAAGCGGCGCGGATTCGCCGCGGAAAAAATCACGGCGATCAAGCGCGCCTACAAGACTCTCTACAGGTCAGGCCTCGCGCTCGAGGAAGCGCGGCGCAAGATTGCAAGCCAGGCTGCGAAGCTGCCGGAGCTGCAGGTGCTCGTCGAGTTCCTCGAGCGCTCGCAGCGGGGCATCATTCGCTAGCCGCGGTGGAAAGCATTCCCATTGTCGTAGGCATGGTGGCGGGGGAGGCTTCGGGGGACTTTCTCGGAGCTCATCTCATCGCCGCATTGCGCGAGCGCGTTCCCGGACTGCAGTTCGTCGGCATCGGCGGCCCGAAGATGGAGGGGGAGGGCCTCGATTCCTGGTTCCCCATGGAAAAGCTGGCGGTACGCGGCTACGTCGAAGTGCTGCGGCATTTTCTGGAAATCCACGCGATCCGGCGAAAGCTCCGGCGGCGGCTCCTCGCGGCGAGGCCGAGGCTTTTCGTCGGCATCGACGCTCCCGATTTCAATCTGCCGCTCGAGCGCAAGCTGAAACGAGGGGGGATTCCGGCGGTCCACTACGTGAGCCCGTCGCTTTGGGCCTGGCGCAGCGGACGCATGTCTGCGATCGCGGCCTCGGTTGACAAAATGCTGGTTCTGTTCCCGTTCGAGGAGCCCCTGTACCGCGCCGCCGGAGTGCCGGTGGCCTACGTCGGACACCCTCTGGCGGATTCCACCTCGGATGAGGACGGATCCGCCGCGGCAAAAGAACAGTTGCGGCTGTCTGCGGCACGCAAGGTCATCGCGCTGTTGCCGGGAAGCCGTCAGTCGGAAGTGCGCTGCATGGCCTCGAGCTTCGTCCAAACGGCCAAGCTGATCGCGGCGCGGCAGCCCGCCGTGCATTTTCTGGTGCCGCTCGTAAGCCGCGAAACACGCGCCATTTTCGAAGAAGCGATGTACGACGCCGATGCGGCGCAATTGCCGCTGACCGTCCTGTTCGGCCACGCACGCGACGCCATCGCGGCGTGTGACGTCGCACTCGTGGCAAGCGGGACCGCAACGCTGGAGGCTGCGCTCGCCCGCAAACCGATGGTGATCACCTATAAGATGGCCGAGCTCACGTATCGCATGATGTCGAAGATGGGACATCTGCCGTGGGTGGGCCTGCCCAACATCATCGCCGGAGAGTTTCTCGTGCCGGAGATTCTCCAGCACGAGGCGACGCCCGAGAACCTGGCCCAGGCGGTGCTGAACTCGCTCAACGATCCCGTCGTCAACCGCAGGCTTCCGGAGCGCCTGGACCAGATACGGCGGCTGCTGCGCCGGGACACCGCGGCGCGTGCTACGGAAGCGCTCCTGCCGTGGCTGCAGCCCGCCTGATTTGCGGCGTCGACGAAGCCGGCCGCGGGCCGCTCGCCGGACCGGTTTGCGCCGCCGCGGTGGTGTTCGATCCGGGGCGGCGGGCGCCTGCCGGGATCGCCGACTCCAAGGTCTTGAGCGTGCGCGAGCGCGAACGGCTCGCCGGCATCATCAAGAAGAAAGCGCTCGCCTGGTCCGTCGCCTGGGCGAGCGTCGAGGAAATCGACAGCTTGAACATCCTGCAGGCGAGCCTCCTCGCCATGCGGCGCGCAGTGGAATCCCTGTCGGTCCTGCCCGATGAAGTCCTGCTCGACGGAGCGCACTGCCCCGCGCTTTCAGTCTCCGCGCGCGCGATCGTGGACGGGGACGCGAAAGTGAAGGTGATCGCGGCGGCATCCATCCTGGCGAAGACCGCACGCGATGCGGAGATGTGCCGCCTGCACGGGCAGTTTCCGCAATACGGCTTCGACGCACACAAGGGATATCCTACGCCGCAGCACCTGAGCGCGTTGCGCCGGTACGGCGTGTGCGAAGTCTATCGCCGCAGCTTCGCCCCGGTCCGCGAGATCTTGGAGAACTCCGCGAGCAGCCTTCGCAGTCCTTCACGCTCCGCGGCCGGGCGAAACAGCGGCCGGCGGGCCGCCGTAAGACGCTTCAGGCGCGCGTAATACGCAGGATCGAGGGCCGCACGACGCATCTGGCGCGCGAGCGAGCGCTCGTCGGCGAGCGGGTAGTAGCCGGGGTAGCCGCGGCCCAGCATCCCGATGTTCCCGGAGACTCGCGACGCGATCACCGGTACGCCCGCCGCGGCGGCTTCGCAGATGACGTTGGCACCGCCTTCCATTCTCGAGCTGAGCACGAGGACATGGCTTCGCGACAGCCACCCGAGTGCGGCCCGATGCGGCACGTTTCCCAGCCATCGGTAACGCCGATCGACCCGCATCAGACGCTGCGCCTCCCGTGACATGTCGCGCGAAAGCGCTTCCCCGAGCTGCACGACTTCGAGTTGTGACAAATCGCCCAGGTGAGCCAGCGCAAGCGCCGCGCGGAAAGGATCTTTCTCTTCCCGCAGATGTCCTATCACCGCAACGCGAAAGCGGCGCGAGGGCGGCTCACCGCTTCCGCGGACCTGAGCTGACTGGTAGATCACGCGGGTCTTGTGGCGAAATCGCGCCGGAAGCTCGAGCCTGCCCATGCCCTGCAGGACGACCAGGCGATCGGCGAGCTCAAGCGAGGCCCGCGCGTCACTATCGGTGCGGATGTCCCGGTACAGATCGGTGCCGGTCAGCACGACGACCAGGGGCGAAGCGGGAAACCGCTGGCGAAATCGCGCGATCGAGGCGTGGCTGCGTCGCGCGTGCAGCGCGATCATCGCGTCGGCCGCGCGGCCGTCCCAGCGAATCGAAACCCGGACCCGGTGGCCGAGCGCGCGCAGCATCGCCGCCCAGCGCGTCGCGGTATGCCGGTTGCCGCTTCGCGAGCGCGCTCCGGCAGGGGTGATGAGCGCGATTTTCATGCTATGTTTGAACTCTCCCATGTTTCCTGAATCTCTGTCGCAGCAATTGCACGATGCCAGGCAGCGCACCCGGATCCTCACCCGCGACCTCGAGGGTCCGCAATTGTTCGGCCCGAAGCTGGCGATCGTCAATCCCGTGCTGTGGGAGCTGGGGCACGTCGCCTGGTTCCAGGAGCGCTGGTGCCTGAGGCTGCGCGCCGACGAATCGCTCTCGGAGAGCCTCCTCGACGGCGCCGATGTGCTCTACGACTCCGCGACGGTCGCGCACGACACGCGCTGGGATCTGCCGCTGCCGGAGCTTTCGGCCACGCTCGAGTATCAGGATCGTGTTCTCGAGGACGTGCTGGCGCGGCTCAAAAGGGAGCCGGACAACCAGTGGTTTCTCTATTTCGTGCAATTGGCGCTCTTCCACGAGGACATGCACGCGGAAGCGTTTCACTATACGCGGCAGACTCTCGGCTACGCGGATCCGCTGGACCGACACAACCCAGGGGAGGGCGCCCTGGATGGAGACGTCGAGCTGCCCGGGGGGGAGTTTCTGCTCGGCGCGGCGCGAAACTCCGGATTTCATTTCGACAACGAAAAGTGGGCGCACCGGGTCGAGCTGAAACCGTTTCGCATTGCCCGAGCCCCGGTCACCAATGCGCAGTTTCTGGAATTCGTTCGCGACGATGGCTATTCCCGCCGCGATCTCTGGTCGCCCGAGGGCTGGAACTGGAAGGAAGGGGCTAGAAGCCCTCGCTACTGGGTCGAGCGTGACCGAGAGTGGCGCGAGCGCCGCTTCGACGAGGAGGTGCACCTGGACGGCGATCTCCCGGTCATGCACGTCAATTGGCACGAGGCGAACGCGTATTGCCGCTATGCGGGCCGGCGTTTGCCGAGCGAAGCGGAATGGGAGATAGCTGCAGCCTTTTCGCGCGTCACACCGGCCAATCTGGGCGGATCGGGACGCGTTCCCGTGGGCGAATTCGCGGAAGGAGACAGCGCTGCCGGCTGCCGGCAAATGCTCGGCAACGTCTGGGAATGGACCTCCAGCACCTTCGCGCCCTATCCGGGTTTCGTATGCGATCCCTATCGCGAGTATTCCGAGCCATGGTTCGGAACCCACAGAGTATTGCGCGGAGGAAGCTTTGCAACGCCCTCGCGGCTGATCTCCAATACCTGGAGGAATTTCTATACTCCGGACCGCGGCGACATCTTCGCGGGCTTTCGCACGTGCGCCCTGAATTGAAGCTCATCCGCTCGCGCGACAATCCGCAGGTGAAAGCCCTGGTGAAGCTCGCGAGCTCCTCCCGGGAGCGCCGCGAGACCGGCACCACGCTCCTGGAAGGGGAGCACCTGGTGCAGGCTTACCGGGAAAGCGGCGGCGAGGCGGAGACGATCTTCGCAGCAGAAGCCGCCATGGCCAAGCCCGAGGTTCGCGCGCTCATCGAGAACACACCGGCCAAGGCGCGCCTTGTCCTCGCTGACCGGCTGGTCGACCGGATTTCCCAGCTCGTCAGCGCCGCCGGCGTTTGCGCGGTGGTGCGCACGCCGAAGTCGGGACCGCCGCCGCGGACGCTCGCGAGCTGCGTGCTGCTGGACAACATCCAGGACCCGGGCAACCTGGGATCGATCCTGAGAAGCGCAGTCGCCGCTGGAATCGCTCACATCTTTCTCTCGCGAGGCTCGGTGTTCGCCTGGTCGCCCAAGGTCATTCGGGCGGGCATGGGCGCGCATTTCTTTCTCTCTCTATTCGAGGACGTCGATCTCGCTGAAGCGGCGCGCGCTTTTTCAGGCCGCATCGTGGCGATGGAGCCGCGCGCCGAGGCCTCGCTGTATGAGCTCGATCTGCATGGACCGGTTGCCTGGGTATTCGGCAACGAAGGCGCCGGACTCTCGGAGGGCGCCTGGCGCCTTGCCACGCACCGGGTACGCATCCCGATGCCCGGACCCGCCGAATCGCTGAACGTCGCCGCGGCGGTCGCAATCTGCCTGTTCGAGCAGATCCGTCAACGCAGCGTCAATACGCCCGCCGTTCCAGCTTGAACTCCTGCATGATCGTCGTGGCGATTTCCTCGATCGATTTCGCCGTCGAATTCGCCCAGCGTATGCCTTCGCGCGACATCAGTTTTTCCGCCTGCTGCACTTCGTAGCGGCAATTCTCCAGATCGGCGTACTTGCTGTTGGGCCGACGCTCGTTGCGGATCTCCCGCAGCCGCTCCGGTGCGATGGACAGGCCGTACAGTTTGTGGCGGTAGCCCCGGAGCGCGCTGGGCAGGCTCATCCGGTCGAAGTCCTCCGGAATGAGCGGGCAGTTCGCCGCGCGGATTCCGAATTGCAGCGACAAATAGAGGCTGGTCGGCGTCTTGCCGCTGCGCGACACTCCGATCAGGATCACGTCCGCTTTGTCGAGGTCCCTGGACGACGCCCCATCGTCGTGGGCGAGGGCGAAATTGATCGCGTCGATGCGGTGGGTGTAGCCCTTTTCGTCGCGCGCGCTGTGAGAGCGGCCGATCGTGTGGGTGGACTTGGCGCCGAATTCCGCCTCCAGCGGGTCGAGAAAACTCTCGAAGAAATCCAGCACGAACGCCTCGGCCTTGCGCACGGTTTCGCGTATCTCGGCGTTGACCAGCGTGGTGAACACGACCGGTCGGCCGTTCCCCGAGGCGCAGGCCTCGTTGATCCGGGCCACGCAGGCCTGGGCCTTCGCGACCGAGTCGATGAAGGGGACGGTCATCTGGTCGAATTCGATGCCGTCGAACTGCGTGAGCAGGCTGTGGCCGAGCATCTCGACCGTGATTCCGGTGCCGTCGGAGACGAAGAACACGGTTCGACGGGATGCAGGCATGGAAAAGTGGCCAGGCGTGAGGAAGCTTGCTGCGCCGGGAGTGCGCTGTCTGTAAAATAGCGGTTTCAAGAAGATCCTTCAACCGCGACGAAGGACCGTTTCATGGCCCGGCTCAAATACGTGGCGAATTTCGATCGGCTCGGAATGCGGGACATCGAGCAGGTCGGCGGCAAGAACGCCTCCCTGGGCGAGATGATCGGCCAGCTCTCCCAAGCGGGAATCCGGGTCCCCGCCGGCTTTGCCACCACCGCCGAGGCGTTCCGCGAATTCCTGGGCCAAGGCGGCCTCGGGGCGCGCATCGAGGGGCGCCTGAAAGGATTGGATGCCGACGACGTCGAGGCGCTCGCCCGATGCGGAGCGGAGATCCGCGCCTGGATAGGGGCGACGACCCTTCCGAAGCAACTCCAGTCCGAGATCGGGGAGGCGTACAAGGAGCTGACCGGGGGCGACGAGTGCGTATCGGTGGCGGTGCGTTCCAGCGCCACGGCCGAAGACCTGCCCGACGCCTCTTTCGCCGGACAGCAGGAGACCTTCCTCAATATCCGCGGCCTCCCCAACGTCACGACCGCGCTCAGGAACGTGTTCGCCTCGCTGTACAACGACCGCGCGATTTCCTACCGGTGCCACAAAGGATTCGGGCCTTCTCCGGTGGCGCTCTCCGCGGGCGTGCAGCGCATGGTGCGCAGCGATCTGGGTGCAAGCGGCGTGATGTTCACCCTCGATACCGAATCCGGCTTCCGCGACGTCGTGTTCATCACCGCGTCCTGGGGACTGGGCGAATTGGTCGTGCAAGGCGCGGTCAACCCCGACGAGTTCTACGTCCACAAGCCGATGCTGCGCGGCGGCAAGTTTCCCGTGATCCGGCGCAGCCTCGGTTCGAAATTGCAGAAGATGGTATTTGCCGAGCAGGCTCAAGCGGGCCTTTCGGTAAAGACGGTGGATGTGTCCGAGGCCGATCGCAACCGCTTCTGCTTGAGCGACGAGGACGTGATCGAGCTTGCGCGCCTTGCGCTGAAGATCGAGGAGCACTACCAGCGGCCGATGGATATCGAGTGGGCGAAGGACGGCTCGGACGGCAGGATCTACATCCTGCAGGCGAGGCCCGAGACCGTGAAATCCCGCAGATCGGTAGAGGGGCAGGAACGCTTCCTCTTGAAGCAGAGGTCCGAAGTGCTTGCCACGGGCCGCGCCATCGGTCACAAGATCGGGGCGGGGACCGTGCGCGTGGTCAAGGACGCCTCGGAGATGGGGCGCATCAAGCCCGGCGACATCATCGTCACCGACATGACCGACCCCAACTGGGAGCCGGTGATGAAGCGCGCCGCGGCGATCGTCACCAACCGCGGCGGCCGCACCTGCCACGCCGCGATCATCGCCCGCGAGCTCGGCATCCCCGCGGTGGTCGGCTGCGGCGACGCCACCGCCACGCTCAAGGACGGCGAGCCCTGCACCGTGTCCTGCGCCGAAGGCGACACCGGAAACATCTACCGCGGCATTCTCGAAATAGAAGTGAGCTCGCGCGATTACGGCGAGATGCCGAAATGTCCGGTGAAAATCACCATGAACATCGGCAATCCGCACCTCGCGTTCGACTTCCAGGCGCTGCCCAACTGGGGGGTCGGGCTCGCCCGCCTGGAATTCGTCATCAACAACATGATCGGCGTGCATCCCAGGGCGGTGCTCGAGTATCCGGATCTGCCCGGCGACCTCAAGCGCGAGGTGGAGCATGCGGCCCGGGGCTACCGGGACCCGCGCGCATTTTTCGTGGAAAAGCTGACCGAAGGCGTCGCGACCATCGCAGCGGCCTTCTGGCCCAAGCCGGTGATCGTGCGTTTGTCGGATTTCAAGTCGAACGAGTACAAGAAACTGATCGGCGGTGCGCGCTACGAGCCGGACGAGGAGAATCCGATGCTCGGTTTCCGCGGCGCCTCGCGTTATGTCGCGGAGTCGTTCCGCCATTGCTTCGAGATGGAATGCCAGGCGATGCGCCGGGTGAGAAACGAGATCGGACTGACCAATGTCGAGATCATGGTGCCGTTCGTGCGCACGCTGGGCGAGTGCGCCCGGGTGATCGAGCTGCTCGCCGCGAACGGCTTGAAGCGCGGGGAGAACGGCCTGCGGCTCATCATGATGTGCGAGGTGCCCTCGAACGCGGTGCTCGCCGAGCAGTTTCTCGAGCATTTCGACGGGTTTTCGATCGGGTCGAACGATCTGACGCAGCTCACGCTCGGCCTGGACCGCGACTCGGGGCTCGTCGCGGACGCGTTCGACGAGCGTGATCCGGCGGTGAAAGCGATGCTGCGACTGGCGATCCAGGCCTGCCGCAAGGCCGGAAAATACGTCGGCATCTGCGGGCAGGGGCCCTCCGACCACCTCGACTTCGCCCGGTGGCTGGTCCAGGAGGGCATCGAGAGCCTCTCCCTCAACCCGGACACGGTGGTCGATACCTGGCTGCAGCTCGCGCGGGAGGCCGATGCGTCGGCCAAGGCGAAGGCGACGGCAAGCTAGTTACCGCGACCGCAGCAAGCGCTGCTGCTCGCGCTTCCAGTCCTTTTCTTTTTCGGCGGCACGCTTGTCGTACTGTTTCTTCCCTTTTGCGAGACCGATGTGGATCTTGACCCGCCCGCGCACGTAGTGCAGGTCGAGCGGGACCAGGGTGTATCCGGCGCGATCGACTCTGCCGATAAGGCGGCGGATCTCCTCCGCATGAAGCAGGAGCTTTCGCGTGCGCACCGGATCGGGGTGCACGTGCGTGGACGCGGCCGGGAGCGGACTGATGTGCGCGCCGATGAGGAAAATCTCCTCGTTCCGCACCATCACATAGGCTTCCTTCAGTTGCGCCCGTCCGGCACGGATGGCCTTGACCTCCCACCCCTCCAGGGCGATGCCCGCCTCGTAGCGCTCCTCGATGAAATACTCATGCGACGCCTTGCGGTTCTCTACGATCGTCACAGCGGAAAGATTTCCCTATATGATTTGTTCAATTCTACAATGATGACAGTCGTCGATCGATCGGCACTCGTAGGCCACGGCGCACGGAAAATGTACGCGCTCGTCGCCGACGTCGAATCCTATCCGCAGTTCCTCCCCTGGTGCGACCGGGCGGCCGTTTCGGTAAGCGAGCCGGGCCGAACGATTGCCACATTGCACATCAACTTCCGCGGATTGAAAAAGGAATTCACCACCGAAAATTTCAATCGGCCCGATGAACGCATCGACATGAAGCTGGTGTCGGGGCCTTTTCGCAGCCTGGAGGGAAGCTGGGTGTTCAGCGCGCTTTCCGAGAACGCCTGCAAGGTGGCATTGAGCCTGCGTTACCAATTCACGAGCACGCTGCTCGAGAAGGTCGCCGGACCGGCGTTTCAAGACATCACGAACACCTTCGTCGATGCGTTCGTCCGTCGCGCGGACGAGAAATTCGGCAGCGCGTGATACCGCCCAAGATCGTCGTCGAAATCGTCTACGCGCTTCCCGATCGGCAAGTGCTGCGCCGGATCTTGCTTCCGGACGGAAGCACAGTCGAGGACGCGATTCGGATGAGCGGCCTGTGCGCGGAGTTCCCCGCAATCGACCCGACGTGCGTCGGAATCCACGGAAAGCCGGTTCCCGTCACGGCGGTCTTGCGCGATGAGGAGCGAGTTGAAATCTACCGGCCGCTGCGGGCCGACCCGAAGGACGTCAGGCGGATGCGCGCGGCGAAAAAAAGGCGCGCGAAGGAATGAAGCTCAGTTGCAGGCGAGCGCGACGTCGGCACGCGCGCGGCTCTTTTCCTGCTCGATCTGCGCGTCCTCGAGATAGTAACGCTCGCCTTGCGCGTTGATGCGGGAGATGCGCCCGCCGATCTCGTAATACGCGAGGCGCTCCCTGGCGTTGCGGCAGACCTCCGCTTTTCGCTGCGCCTCCGCGGATTTCTGCTCGGATTCCTTTGCGGCCTTTGCCTGATCCTGCTGGCGCTTGCGGAACGCCTGCTCCTGCTCGGCCGCAGTCTTGGGAGCGGCACTCTTGGCGGCGTCGCCTTGTGCCGCCTTGTCCGCGGACGGGTCAGCGGAGGGAGCGGCAGGCGCCGACGGAACCCTGCGGGACATCGTGTCTGATTTCATGTTTACCGGACACGGATCCTGCGAATAGACGACTTTTCCGCCGGCATCGACGCACTTGTAGACCTGCGCCTGCGCGCTCGCGGCGGCAAGAAATGCGACGGCGAACAATGCGATTCGGATCATGACGAGTTTCGCTTCATCAAGTGAGGCGCACCATAGCGAGTTTTAACGCACCAGTCAATCAAAGGGTGCACGCGAGACCCCAGAATTTACCGGCAGATGCGACCGGCGTATAATCCGACTTTTGGGTGTGGCAATGCGTCTAGTCCAGAAGGCTCTCACCTTCGACGATGTCCTTCTCGTACCGGCCCACTCCAGCGTCCTGCCGCGCAATGTCAGCCTCAAGACCCGGCTGACGCGCAACATCCAGCTCAACATCCCGCTCGTTTCGGCGGCGATGGACACCGTGACCGAGTCGCGGCTCGCGATCGCCATCGCGCAAGAGGGCGGCATCGGCATCGTCCACAAGAATCTCACCGCCAAGAAGCAGGCCGCGGAGGTTGCCAAGGTCAAGCGCTACGAATCGGGCGTGCTCCGCGATCCGGTAACGGTATCACCCGATATCACGGTCCGGGAGCTGCTTGCGCTCACTCAGCAGCACCGGGTGTCGGGATTCCCGGTCGTCGAAAAGGGCAAGGTCGTCGGCATGGTCACCAACCGCGACTACCGCTTCGAGACCAACCTCGACCAGCCCGTGCGCGCCATCATGACTCCGCGCGATCGGCTGGTGTACGTCAAGGAAGGCGCAAGCCCGGAGGAAGCGCGCGAGCTCCTGCACAAGCATCGGCTCGAGCGCGTGCTGGTCGTGCGGGACGGCTTCGAGCTGCGGGGCCTGATCACGGTGAAGGACATACTGAAATCGAGCGAGCATCCGCATGCAACCAAGGACCAGCACGGAAAACTGCGCGCCGGCGCCGCGGTCGGTGTCGGCGAAGGCACCGAGGAGCGCGTCGCGGCGCTCCTCGAGGCGGGCGTGGACGTGATCGTCGTCGATACCGCGCACGGGCATTCGCAGGGTGTGCTCGACCGGCTGAAGTGGATCAAGCGCAACGCCGGGTCGGCCGAGGTGATCGGTGGCAACATCGCCACCGCCGACGGCGCCAAGGCGCTCGTCGAACAGGGGGCGGACGGCGTCAAGGTCGGCATCGGGCCGGGGTCGATCTGCACCACGCGCGTCGTCGCCGGCGTCGGCATCCCGCAGATCACCGCGATCCAGAACGTCGCAGCCGCGCTCGAGAAAGCGGGCGTGCCGCTCGTCGCCGACGGCGGCGTGCGCTTTTCCGGGGACGTCGCCAAGGCGGTCGCGGCCGGCGCCCACGCGGTGATGCTGGGGAGCCTGTTCGCCGGCACCGAGGAGGCGCCCGGCGAGATCGAGCTGTTCCAGGGCCGTTCCTACAAATCCTATCGCGGCATGGGCTCGATCGCCGCCATGCAGGAGGGCGCGGCCGACCGCTACTTCCAGGATTCGTCGGTGCACTCGGACAAGCTCGTTCCCGAAGGGGTCGAGGGGCGGGTGCCTTATAAAGGCTCGGTGGTGCGGGTGATCGAGCAGCTGATGGGGGGCTTGCGCGCGAGCATGGGCTATTGCGGCTGCGAAGGTATCGACGCGATGCGCACCCGCGCCCAGTTCGTCGAAATCACCGCCGCCGGCATGCGCGAGTCGCACGTGCACGACGTTCAGATCGTCAAGGAAGCGCCGAACTACCAGGTCGAGTAGTGCCCGACAAGATCCTCATTCTCGACTTCGGTGCGCAGTACTCGCAGCTGATCGCGCGCCGCGTCCGGGAATCGCGGGTCTACTGCGAGCTGCATCCCTTCGACGTCGACGAGGAATTCATCCGCCGCTTCGCCCCGCGCGGGGTCATTCTCTCCGGCGGCCCCGCCTCGGTGTACAAGGATGAGACACCTAAGGCGCCTGACGCGGTCTTCAAGCTCGGCGTTCCGGTGCTCGGGATCTGCTACGGCATGCAGACCATGGCGGCTCAGCTCGGCGGCCAGGTCGAGAATTCCCGGGTGCGTGAATTCGGCTATGCCGAGGTCCGCGCTCGCGGCCACTCGAAGCTGCTGGAGGGCATTCAGGACCGCATCAACGGCGAGAAGCACGGCCTGCTCGACGTGTGGATGAGCCACGGCGACAAGGTCACCGCGCTCCCGCCCGGCTTCAAGGTGATCGCGGGCAACGCGGCCACGCCGATCGCCGGCATTGCCGACGAAGCGCGCAACTTCTACGGAGTGCAGTTCCATCCGGAGGTGACGCACACGCGCCAGGGCGGCGCGATCCTGGGACGCTTCGTGCACGAGATCTGCGGCTGCGGCAGCAGCTGGAACATGCCCGATTACCTCGCCGAAGCGGTGGAGAAAATCCGCCGCGAAGTCGGAGGCGAGGAAGTGCTGCTCGGGCTATCGGGCGGGGTCGATTCGGCCGTGGCGGCGGCGCTGATCCAGCGCGCCATCGGCGATCAGCTCACCTGCGTGTTCGTCGACTCGGGACTGCTGCGCCAGAACGAAGCGCAGGAAGTCATGCAGACTTTCTCCCGGAATCTCGGGGTCAAAGTCGATTCTGTCGACGCTTCCGGGCGCTTCCTTGCGGCGCTCGCCGGGGTCGCCGATCCGGAGCAGAAGCGGAAGATCATCGGGCGCGAGTTCGTCGAGGTGTTCCAGCAGGAAGCGAAGAAGTTCCCCAAGGTCAAATGGCTTGCTCAAGGGACCATCTATCCGGACGTGATCGAATCGGCGGGCGCGAAGACGAAGAAGGCGCATACCATCAAATCGCATCACAATGTCGGCGGGCTGCCCGAAACGCTGCATCTGAAGCTCCTCGAGCCTTTGCGCGAGCTTTTCAAGGACGAAGTGCGGGAGCTGGGGCTCGCGCTCGGACTGCCGCGCGAGATGGTGTTCCGGCATCCTTTCCCGGGCCCTGGGCTGGGCGTGCGCATCCTCGGCGAAGTGAAACGCGAATATGCCGACCTGTTGCGCCGCGCCGACGCCATCTTCATCGAGGAGCTGCGCGCCGCCGGTTGGTACGACCGTGTCGCACAGGCATTTGCGGTGTTCCTCCCGGTGAAATCGGTCGGCGTGATGGGCGACGGGCGCACCTACGAATACGTCGTCGCACTGCGCGCCGTGCAGACCTCGGACTTCATGACGGCGCACTGGGCGCCGCTGCCGTACGATCTGCTCGCCAAAGTCTCCAACCGCATCATCAACGAAGTGCGCGGCATCAACCGCGTGGTCTACGACGTCTCGAGCAAGCCGCCGGCGACCATAGAGTGGGAGTAAATGGACGCCGATTTCGACGCCGCGAGGATGCGCGAGTCGCTGCGCCTCGCGGCCCGGGCGGCGAAGCGTGGCGAAGTTCCCGTCGGCGCGCTGGTGGTGAAGGACGGAAAAGTCATGGGCCGCGGCTACAACGCGCCGATCTCGAGCAAGGATCCCAGCGCCCATGCGGAAATCCAGGCCCTGCGCGAAGCCTCGGCGGCGCTCGGCAACTACCGGCTCGAAGGCTGCTCGCTCTACGTGACGCTCGAGCCTTGCGCGATGTGCGCCGGGGCCATCATGCACGCGCGCATCGCGAGGCTCGTCTACGGCGCAGCCGACCCCAAGACCGGTGCTTGCGGCAGCGTCGTCGATCTTTTTTCGGAAAAGAAGCTCAATCATCACACGACGGTCACGGGCGGCATTCTCGCGGACGAAGCGGGGCGGCTGCTCTCGGAATTCTTTGCGGCGCGTCGCAATGCCGAGAATTGAAATTTCGATTCCGGAGCAGAGCCTCGCGTTCCTCGATGACGGGGAGGTCCGACGCTACCTCGTCTCGACTTCGCGCAACGGCGCGGGCGAAGCGCAGGGCAGCTTCTGCACGCCCCGCGGCGCGCACATCGTGCGCGCGAAGATCGGCGCGGGGCAGCCGGTCAACACGGTGTTTGTCCGGCGCCGCCCGACGGGGGAGATCTGGACACCGGAACTCGGCGCACGCTTTCCCGGCCGCGACTGGATCCTCACTCGCATCCTGTGGCTGTCAGGGTGCGAGCCGGGGAGAAATCGGATGGGCGAGTTGGACACCATGCGGCGCTACATCTACATCCACGGCAGCCCGGACGCTATCGAGATGGGGAAACCGGGGTCGATCGGGTGCATACGCATGCGGAACCAGGATGTCGTCGAGCTTTTCGAGCTCGTACCTCCAGGCACCGAGGTGAGGATCGCCGAGTAGTTCCGGGCGTGTGGTACGGGGTTTCGCCCCTTGAGAGATCAGACAGCCCGATGAATTTGAAGGCGAACTTGGCCGAGCGTAGACTGGGACGCCAGATTAGGACTTTTTTCGGAAGATGATTGAACGTTCGATGGCACGTTGGCAATAGCGGCAGTGTCAATGTCCTGAGGGCGCATGATTCTACATATGAAACGGCAATCACAGCTTTGAGAAGATTTCGGCGCGGTCGTTCGATATAGCCCCATTCGCCAAGATGCCGAAGGTATCGTCTGCTTTACGAGTTTGTCTGCGGATGAGTTGGGGAACGAAATCCGGCGTCACATTGCTCATTTTGAGGCAATGAATATTGGATTCGAATGGAAAGTCTACGACTCCGATGAGCCCAAGTGTCTGAGAGACAAATTAGTCGACGTAGGCTTCGAGCAAGGAGAGCCTGAATCGCTGATGGTTTATGAAGTGGCGAAGTTCCGGCGGACCGCGAGATTTGGGATGGATGGAATTGATGTGCGGCACATCGAAGATATTGCAATGCTCAAACAGATTGCAGAGTTTCAGGAAGTGGTCTGGGGCAGGTCGTTCGCATGGATTCTTGACCAGTTACGCTCGATCTGGGACCAATGTGCATTCTATTCTGCCTATGATAATCAGCGCCTTGTGGGAACCGGCTGGATCGAGTATCCAAAGGCCTCGCAGTTCGCCGAACTGCACGGAGGGGCGGTTCTTCCTGCCTATCGCGGACGAGGTATCTATTCTCGGTTATTTGAGATAAGAATGGTCGATGCGCTCGAGAGAGGAGTGAGGTGGGTAGCGGTAGATGCTGCGCCCATGAGTCGGCCTATACTCGAGGCAAAAGGTTTCGAGAGCTTGGATACCACCTACCCCATGACGTGGGCTCCACGGTGCCGCGCCGGCGCCTAACCCGCGCTTGCAGACCGACCGCGCTTCGCGGCTGTCGGGGCTCCAGCGCGGCGGCTAAAGCGCAGAGCCGTTAGGCCCGAAGGTCGACCATCTCACAGGAGGATGCGATGAAGACACGTTCACTTGTCGCAGCGGCAAGTATCGGATTCATGTTTCTGCTTATGCTCGACATCAAGGCCGAGGCCGCTGAACTCAAAGTGCTGAGCGCC
>DASPWT010000108.1:0-16050 GCA_035637655.1 Burkholderiales bacterium
TTCTTCGCCTCCCCACCGTACTTCTTCGCCAGCACGTGCGTCATCGCCGCCGTCAGCGTCGTCTTGCCGTGATCCACGTGGCCGATCGTCCCCACGTTCACGTGCGGCTTGGTCCTCTCAAATTTACTCTTGGACATGATTGTCTTCCCCTGCAGTTACACCGATCCCGATCCTGTGGTGCCGTTGGTGCGGATTGAACGCACGACCTCTCCCTTACCAAGGGAGTGCTCTACCACTGAGCTACAACGGCGGCGTGCGTTTCGATAAAATTGTTTCGCAAGAAACCTGGAGCGGGTGAAGGGAATCGAACCCTCGTCGTAAGCTTGGAAGGCTTCTGCTCTACCATTGAGCTACACCCGCGCCGCGTAATCCATTTTCGCGACCGAACCCTTCATAAGCCTGCTTGAGGTGACCGATGACCTGGTGGAGGAGGTTGGATTCGAACCAACGTAGGCGCAAGGCCAACAGATTTACAGTCTGCCCCCTTTAACCGCTCGGGCACCCCTCCGAACGAAACCGGTGATTGTGCGTGGTTTTTCCAGGCCTGTCAATGATCCCTGGCATGCATTTCGCTTTCGCGTCGCTGCCAGAGGCCAAAGGGTGACCGCCGTGAACACCCCCGCCGCCCCGGTCTTCGCCCCGTGACGCGGGCGGAGCCCCGTCCGGTCAAACCGGGGCGGGTAGAATGAGGACACATGAACGCCCCCGATCGGCCTCGCGAAATCACGCTCGACGACAAGTATACGCTGCAGTCCGGGCGCGCCTTCATGACCGGCACGCAGGCCCTGGTGCGCCTGCCGATGCTGCAGCGGGTCCGCGATCTCGCCGCGGGGCTGAACACCGCCGGATTCATTTCCGGCTATCGCGGCTCGCCGCTCGGCGGCTTCGATCAGGCGCTTTGGAAGGCAAGAAAGTTCCTCGACGAGCATCACGTCAAATTCCAGCCGGGCGTCAACGAAGACCTCGCCGCCACCTCGATCTGGGGCACCCAGCAGGTGAACCTCTTTCCGGACGCGAAATACGACGGCGTATTCTCCCTCTGGTACGGCAAGGGTCCCGGCGTGGACCGCTGCGGCGACGTCTTCAAGCACGCCAACTCCGCTGGCACGTCCAAGCACGGCGGCGTGCTCGTCCTCGCGGGCGACGATCACGCGGCGAAATCATCGACCCTGGCGCATCAGAGCGAACACCTCTTCAAGGCCTGCTGCATCCCGGTGCTCAACGCCGCGAGCGTCCAGGAATATCTGGATCTCGGTCTGCACGGCATCGCCATGTCGCGTTTCTCCGGATGCTGGGTAGCCTTCAAGTGCGTCACCGACGTGGTCGAGTCGGGCGCGGTGGTGGAGATCGATCCGCAGCGCGTGAAGATCGTCACGCCCGACTTCGCCATGCCGCCGGGGGGCCTCAACATCCGCTGGCCGGACGCATTTCTCGAGCAGGAGGCACGGCTGCTCGACTACAAGGTCTACGCGGCACTCGCCTACTGCCGCGCGAACCGGCTCGACCGCATCGTCTGGGACAGCCCACGCGCCCGTTTCGGCATCATCACTACCGGCAAGTCTTTCGGCGACACCCTGCAGGCGCTCGCCGATCTCGGTATCGACGAAAGTGTCGCGCGCGCGACCGGCATCCGTCTCTACAAGGTGGCGATGTCCTGGCCGCTCGAGCCGCAGGGTGCGCGCAAGTTCGCCGAAGGGCTCGAAGAGATCCTCGTGGTCGAGGAAAAGCGCCAGGTCATCGAGTACCAGATCAAGGAAGAGCTGTACAACTGGCGCGAGGGCATGCACCCGCCGCGCATCGTCGGCAAATTCGACGACAACGGCGAGTGGTCGATCGCCGAAGGCCAGCCCGCGGGCAACTGGCTGCTCCCCGCGCATTACGAGTTGTCCGCCGCGCTGATCGCCAAGGCGCTCGCGAGCCGCCTGGCGAAGCTCGGGCTCGACCCGCTCATGGGCGATCGCTATCGCGAGCGCGTCGCCTACCTGGAATTCAAGGACAAGACCCTCGCGATGCCGCGCGTCGTGACGAGCCGCCTGCCCTACTTCTGCTCGGGCTGCCCGCACAACACTTCGACCAAGGTGCCCGAAGGCAGCCGCGCCATGGCGGGCATCGGCTGCCACTTCATGGCGGTCTGGATGGACCGCAATACCTCCACATTCACGCACATGGGCGCCGAAGGCGCGCCCTGGATCGGGCAGGCTCCCTTCACCCACTGCCCGCACGTATTCGCCAACCTCGGCGACGGGACGTATTACCACTCCGGGCTGCTCGCCATCCGCGCCGCAGTCGCGGCCGGCGTGAGCATGACCTACAAGATCCTCTACAACGACGCGGTGGCCATGACCGGCGGGCAGCCCTTTGACGGGCCGCTCGACCCGGCGATGATTTCGCGCCAGATCGCCGCCGAGGGCGTGAGCACTATCGTCGCGGTCGTGGACGAGAAGGAGCCGTTGCCGGCGAAACTCGACTGGGCTCCCGGAACGACGATCCGGCCGCGCGAGCAGCTCGACGCAGTGCAGCGCGAGCTGCGCGAGAGGAAAGGCGTGTCGGCGATCATCTACGTCCAGACCTGCGCCACGGAGAAGCGCCGGCGCAGGAAGCGCAACGAGTTCCCCGACCCGTCCAGGCGCGTGGTCATCAACGAGATGGTCTGTGAAGGCTGCGGCGATTGCAGCGTACAGTCGAATTGCCTTTCGGTCGAGCCGCTCGAGACCGAGTTCGGCCGCAAGCGCACCATCAACCAGTCCTCCTGCAACAAGGACTACTCCTGCCTGAAGGGATTCTGCCCGAGCTTCGTCACGGTCGAAGGCGGCACTCTGAAGAAGGGCAAGGCGGCCTCGCCGGAAGGGGAGGCGGAATTTGCGTTGCTGCCGCATCCCGGGCAGAACGCACTAGATCAGCCCTTCGGCGTCCTGGTCACGGGAATCGGCGGCATGGGCGTGATCACCATCGGCCAGATCGTGGCGATGGCGGCGCACCTCGAAGGCAAGGGCGCCACGGTGCTGGACATGTCGGGCCTCGCTCAGAAATTCGGTCCGGTGATGTCGCACGTGAGGATCGCGCGCTCGCCCGAGGAACTCCATTCGGTGCGCGTCGGCACCGGCGCCGCCGATCTCGTACTCGGCTGCGATCTTGTCGTGACCTCGGGCTCCGAGGCGCTTTCGAAGATGAACGACAAGAGCACCAAGGTGCTCGTCAACGCGACGGTATCGCCGACCGCCGATTTCGTGAAGAACCCCGACTGGCAGCTTCCCGGAACCGACCTGCAGGCGGACATCGTCGATGCCGCGGGCGTGAAAAACGTCGACTTCGTGCCGGCCGGGAAGCTCGCCACCGCGCTCTTGGGCGATGCCATCGCCACCAACATGTTCATGCTCGGCTGCGCATACCAGAAAGGCTGGGTTCCGCTCGCCGAGGAGTCGCTCGTTGGTGCGATCGAGCTGAACGGCGTGGCGGTCGACTTCAACAAGAAGGCCTTCCTGTGGGGGCGGCGCGCCGCGGTCGACCTCGCGCGGTTGGAACGGCTTGCGACGCCGGCAGAAGTCATCCCCATTTCGCAGGCATTCTCGCGAAGCCTGGATGAGCTGATTGCGCGCCGGGTCGAGTTTCTCACGGCGTACCAGGATTCCGTGTATGCCGAGCGCTACCGCAAGCTCGTCGAGCGCGCGCGCGAAACCGAAGCGCTCAAGGTCGGAGGCACCGCGCTCACCGAGTCGGTCGCCCGCTACTACTTCAAGCTCCTCGCTTACAAGGACGAGTACGAGGTCGCGCGTCTTTACGCCGATCCCGCCTTCGCTCGGAAGATCGAGAGCCTGTACGAGGGCGCTTACCGGCTGAAATTTCACCTGGCCCCGCCGATTTTCAACCGGCCCGATCCGCACACGGGCGAAGCGAGCAAATCGGAGTTCGGTCCCTGGATGATGGCGGCGTTCCGGATTCTCGCGAAGTTGAAACGCCTGCGCGGCACGCCCTTGGATATCTTCGGGATGACGCAAGAGCGCAAGACCGAGCGGCGGTTGATCGTGGAATACGAAACGACAGTGGCCGAGCTGCTCGAGCGCCTGGATCGCGATAACCTAAAGCTCGCGGTGGAGATCGCGAGCATCCCCGAGCACATCCGGGGGTACGGCCATATCAAGCGCCGCCACCTCGACGAGGCGAAGAAGAAAGAAGCCGGGCTGCTTGCCGCTTTCCGCGCGCAGCGCTCCGCCGCCCGGGCGGCCTGATGTCCCTCACGCGCGCCGATCTCGAGGCCGATCGTCTCAGGAAGTTCTTCAGCGAAGCCAACCCGGGCGTGCGGGTACTCACCGAGGCCGAGCAGGACGCCTCGCTGAAGGGCTTGCTCGACCAGCATCGCAGCGGCGCAGACGTTTGGCTGTTCGGCTACGGTTCGCTCGTCTGGAACCCGATCGTCCACCACGAGGAGCGGCGCGTCGCGCGCCTGCACGGCTTTCACCGCAGCTTTTGCCTTTGGTCGCACGTGAACCGGGGCTCGCTCCTGAAGCCTGGACTGGTGCTCGGGCTCGATTCGGGCGGCAGCTGCCGGGGTATCGCGTTCCGCATCGCGGGCCACCACGCGGCCGAAGAGCTGCGTCTTTTGTGGCGACGCGAAATGGTGCTCGGCGCTTATTGCCCGCGCTGGGCCAGGGTCGACGCAGGCAGGGAAACCGTTCGGGCGATCGCCTTCTTCGTCAATCGCGAGCATCGGAACTACGCGGGAAAGCTGCCGCTCGAAACGGTGATCAAAACCCTGGTGAGCACGCGCGGCCAGCTCGGAACGCCCGCCGAATACCTGCTCAAGACGGTGCGCGGATTGATCGAACACGGCGTGCGCGACTCGTATCTGATCGAGCTTCGCAAGCGCGTGCTCGCCGTTCACCCCGAGCTCGCCGCCTCGCACGCCCGCTAGCAAGGCCGGTCATTCGTGCATTACGACACACCGCGCTGACGGCGGCGGCGCAGGCCGATGGGCACGGGTGCTAGAATTTCTCGCGCCCGCAGGCCTATCGCTAAACCTTGAGCCTCGCTGCGTGCGAGGGGAGCAAGCTTGGCCAAGATCGTAGTCATCGAAGACGACCTTAGTTTCCTCGACCTTTTGCGCGTGCATCTTGCGGGCGCGGGGCACGAGGTGCTGACGGCCGAGGACGCGGTGCTCGGTTTGCGCGCCGTCATCGCCAACGCACCAGACCTCATCCTGCTCGACCTCTCGGTGCCCTATCTGGACGGATTCGAGATGATCGAAGCACTGCGCAACGATCCGGCGACCCGGAACATCCCGGTGATCGTGCTCACCGGACGCGGCGACGACGAGACTTACACACGGGTACACAAGCTAGGTGCCGCCCGCTTGCTGACCAAGCCGGTCCAACGCGACCTGCTGATCAAGGCGATCGAGGGACAGCTCGGCTCCCGCCAGCCGCATCCGGGCAAAGAATAAGAGAACTACTGTGCTTTCGCTTCCTCGCGCAGGGCGCGGCGCAGGATTTTCCCCACGTTCGTTTTCGGCAATTCCTTCCTGAATTCGATGTATTTGGGCCGCTTGTAGCCGGTCAGGTTGGCCTCGCAGTGGGCTCGGATGTCGGCTTCGGTGAGCGACGCGTCCCTCTTCACGACAAAGAGCTTGGGAACTTCGCCGGAGTGCGCGTCGGGCACGCCGATGACCGCGCATTCGAGCACTCCGGGGAGCATCGCCACCACCGCCTCGATCTCGTTCGGATACACGTTGAACCCGGACACGAGGAGCATGTCCTTCTTGCGATCGACGATCCTCACGTAGCCCTTCTCGTCCATCACGCCGATGTCTCCGGTGGCAAGGAATCCGTCGGGGCCGAGCACCTTGGCGGTCTCGGTGGGGCTGTTCCAGTAGCCCTTCATCACCTGGGGGCCGCGCACCCAGATCTCGCCGCGCGAGCCGAGCGGCACTTCCTTTCCGTCGTCTCCGCGCAGCATCACCTCGGTGGACGAGATCGGCAGGCCGATCGATCCGTTGTAGTCCCCGAGGTCCAGCGGATTGATGGTCACCGCTGGCGAGGTCTCCGACAGCCCGTAGGCCTCGACCAGCGTGCAACCGGTCATTTTCTTCCAGCGATCGGCCACCGCCTTCTGCACCGGCATGCCGCCGCCGAGGGCGACCTTCAGGCCGGAGAAATCGATCTTCCCGAAATCGGGATGGTTCATGAGCGCGTTGAACAGCGTGTTCACCCCGGTGAACATGGTGAACTTGTGCTTCTGCAATTCCTTCACGAATCCGGGAATGTCGCGCGGGTTGGTGATGAGGATGTTGCATCCGCCCGCCTTCATCATGAGCAGGCAGTTGGCGGTGAGCGAGAGGATGTGATAAAGCGGCAAGGCGGTGACGATCGCCTGCGGCTCGTCCTCCCTCACAAACGGTCTCAACCACGCCGCGGCCTGCTCGAGGTTGGCGAGGATGTTGCGGTGCACGAGCACGGCGCCCTTGGACACACCGGTCGTGCCTCCCGTGTACTGCAGGAACGCGACGTCTTCGTGACCGACGTCGACGCGCTTGAGATCGAGCCGCCTTCCCTCCCGGATCATGGCGTTGAAGCGGATCGTGCCCGGGATCTCCCATCGGGGGACCATTTTTTTAACGCGGCGCACCACGAAATTCACGATCGCCCCCTTCGCGCCGAGCAGGTCGCCGAGCGCCGCGATCACAACGTGCTTCACGGGGGTCCTCGCGATCACCTGCTGGAGCACGTGCGCGAAGTTCTCCAGAATCACGATCGCCTCCGAACCGGAGTCCTTCAGCTGGTGCTCGAGCTCGCGCGCGGTGTAGAGCGGGTTGACGTTGACCACGACGTAGCCGGCACGCAGGGCGCCGAAGACGCATACGGGGTATTGCAGGCAGTTAGGCATCATCACCGCGACCCGCGCGCCCCTTGCGAGCCCCTTTCCCTGAAGCCAGGCACCGAACGCCCGCGACAGGCGCTCGAGGTCCCCGAAGCTGATCGTCCTGCCCATGTTGGTATAGGCCGGGCGGTCGCGGTATGTCGCGGTATTGCTCTCGAACAGTTCTCCGATCGAGCGGTACTCGCGGGTGTCGACCTCAGCCGGAACCCCCGGCGGGTAATGTTTGAGCCAGATCCTGTTCATGCTTCCCCCTCTCGGGCCGCGCCTTCTGCAGGGCGCCTGGTCTCGGGGTCGGAGAGCGCGCCTCAGCCCCGAATAGGTGTTCAGGTTATCGCATTGGCGCGTCGGATGCTGGCAATCATGCTGCTCACCAGCAGAAACTCCCGGCGGCCCTCCCGGCTCCCCGCCTGCCGGCGCAGCTCATCGAAGTTCTTCCTTCGGCCCTCTTCGGATTTCTCGTTGAGCCGCTTGAGGTTCTTGATCGAATGCTCCTGGACGTATTCGAGGTTCACGGTACGGCGCTGGCGCACGTAGAGCTCGAGCAGCGCTGCGTCGGCCTCGCGACGACATACTTTCCCGAGTTTTTCGGTGAGATTGAACGAGTCGTGGATCCCTCCGTTCAGTCCGAAGGCGCCCATGGGGTTGTTCAGGTGCGCGGCGTCGCCGGCGAGCAGGACGCGCCCGACCCGGAATTCCTTAGCCACGCGCTGGTGCACCTTGTAGAGGCCCTTGTACTTGATCGGGTAGCGCGCCCTCATCGGCAGGAAACTCTGCATGCGCCTCTCGACCATTTCCTCGGACAGCGTCAGCACTTCTTCCTCGTCGGGAGGCACCGGGAAAATCACGCGCCATATTCCCGGCGGCCCTTCGTCGGGCATTTTGAACAGCGCGGCCCATTCTTCAGGATCGGCGAGGTACGCGTTCATGGCGTAGCCGTGCGGCGCGTAGTCGTAAGTCGTGCTCGCCACCAGGAAGCGCTCGTCCCAGGTGAAGCCGTCGAACCCCACGTCGGTGCACTTGCGCACGGTGCTGCGGCCGCCGTCGGCACCCACCAGCCAGTCGGCCTCGAAGATTTCCGTTCCGCCCGGCGTCACCGCCGTCACCGTGACCCTGTCGGCGGTCTGGGAGAGGTCGGTCACCTTGTGCGAGAAGCGCACCTGCGCGTTCGGGCAGGCCGCGAGCTTGCCGAGAATGATCGGCGTGAGGCGATGCTGCTCCAGATGCAGACGATACGGATACGGCGTGAGGTCGCCGATTTCGGTCACATCCCACTCGACGATGACGCCTTCCCTGCGGTCGCGGATCTGCCAGCGCGGCACCTTGATCGCCGTCTTGTGCATCTCGTCGGTGATGCCATAGGGCGCCATCAGCTCGAGCGAGGGCGGGTGATACGTGCCGGCGCGCAGGTCGACCGTAAGAGCCGGCTCGGCTTCCAGCACCAGCACCGAGACGTCCTGTTTCGCAAGGGCGAGCGCCGTCAGCAGGCCGACCGGGCCGGCGCCCGCAACGATTACCTGAGCGTTCTTTGCCATTCCCTGATGCCGGGATTCTACGTCACGCCCGCTTCGGCCGAGCGCACTCGGCGAGCGAGCGCAATGCAGGCGAAGGTCCCCGCCGCAGAGAGGATCCCGATCATCCAGTAGCCGGTAAGCTCGCCCCCGGCCGAACGCCCCACGATAAGGCTCGCGACCAAGGAGGCCGCGCCCGCGGCGAGCTGCTGGATCGAGGCATTGAAGCTCATGACGCTGCCGCGCAGGCGCGGCTCGGCGCCCGAGGTGAGGAGCGCCATCGCCGGCACCATGCGCGCCGAAGACGCGGCAAAAAACAGCGTCGCGGCAAGCGCCGCGACCCAGAGCGGCGAGCGCGGCAGGCTCGTCATCAGCAGGGCCGCGACCGCCGTGGCGAGCGCGCATGCGGCGAACACGCGGCGCCTGCCGAGGCTGTCGCTCCATCCGCCGACCAGACGCGCGGTGAGCAGCGCCGCGATCCCCGCGACCAGATACACCAGGGGCAGATCCGCCTCGCCAACGCCCACGTTCGCCACCAGGTACGGCGCGAAGAAGGGAAACACCAGGAACCCCGAGAAGATGAGGAGCGCGGAGAAGGCAAAGATCCTGCGATGGTTCGCCTCGCCGAACACCTTCCTCAACTGCGCGAGCGCGTTGCGCTCGTGACCGGCGGCCAGATGCGCGCGCACCGGCGGGATCACGAACCAGGCCGCGAGCAGCACGCCCGAGCACAGCGCGGCGAGGAACACGTACGGAGCGCGCCAGGTGAAATGCAGGGCCAGAACCAGGCTGATCGGCACGCCCAGGATCGATGCGATCGAGAACGCCGACATCACCACGCCGAAGGCCCGGCCGCGCCGCCCGTCGGGGACCACGTCCGCGACGATGGTGAAAATATTCGCCGCGACCACCCCGCCGAACGCGCCCGCGGCGATCCGCCCCGCGAGCAGCACCCCGTAGCTCGGCGCAAGGGCGCACGCCGCCATGGTCGCCGCGAAGCAGCCGTACAGCGCGAGGACCGCCGTCCTGCGGTCGAAGCGGTCGATCACGAGGGCCGAAAAAAAACCAGAGAGACTCGCGCTCACCGAATAGATCGAGACCAGGAACCCGAGCCGCGTCGGCGTGATGTCGAACTCGCGCATGAGCTGCGTGCCGAGCGGCATCAGCACCATGAAATCGACCATCTGGCTGAACTGGATGCCCGAGAGCACGAGCAGCAGCAGCCACTCGCGCGGCGCGGGACTAGGGTCGGGCGTCATGGCTGCACCTCGCGAGCGGCGCGGCGGCGGATCGCGAAGGCCATGGCGATCGCTCCGGCGCCCAGGCTCACGAATGCCAGGCCCCAGGCGAACCGGCTCGAGTTGCCGCCGGCCAGATCGAGCACCGCGCCGAAGACGAGCGGCGCGAAGAATCCCGCGCCGAAACCGAGCATCGAGTGCACCGCCATGGCCGCGCCGCGGACGCGCTCGTCGATGCGCGTGACGAGGCCCGCGGTCAGCGCGGAGGAATCGCCCATGATGAGGCACATGTGCAGCATGACCAGTCCCACGAGCGCGTACGACGGGAGCGCGGCTGCGAAACCGAGCGTGCAGCTGAGCGCGCCCGAGGCGAGCATCGCCATCCAGATCAGCCGCTCGCGTCCGTGGCGCATCGCGAGCTCGTTGCCGCCGATGCTCGCCGCCGGCCCGAAGAGATTGGCGATCGCCGCGATCGTCACCGCCGTCCAGGCCGCGGGCGCCGCGCCATCGGCGATCTGCAGCTGCTGCGCGAACACGATGAACGCGACGAGCCAGGAGCGCGAGCCGAACAGCTCCCAGCAGTGCACGGCGTAGCCGAAGATGTAGGGCCGCACCTCGCGGCTTTTCAGCACCGGCCGGAAGTCGAGCATGCGCGTGCCGTGCAGCGGCGTGGGTTTCCTCGCCGGCAGTCCGAGCGCGACCATGAGCCCGGCGGCGAGCGGCCCGATCGCGCCCAGGCCGAACGCCCAGCGAAAGCCCATGGTGTCGGCGATCCAGCCCGAGAGCAGGATCGACAGGCTCGTCCCCAGGCCGAACACCGCGGTGTAGAAAGAGACCGCACGGCTCTGCGCGCCGGTCCCCGAAACGTTGTCGGTGAGCGCGCGCAGGCCCGGCATATAGGTGCCTGCGATTCCCGCCCCTGCGGCGAGCTGCAGGAGCGAGGCCGAGACGAGTCCCTTCGCGAACAGCGCCATCCCCGCGAGCGCCGCCGCCGCAACGACGCTCGAGACCAGATAAACGCGCCGCGCATCGACGCGGTCGGTGAGGCTGGTGAGCAGCGGCACCGCGGCCATGTAGCCGGCGAAGAACGCGCCGCTGATGAAGCCGGCCTGCGAGTTGTTCAGGTCCCACTCGTCCTGCAGCCTGGGAAGCAGCGTCGCGTAGGTGGAGAAGCCCGCCATGCTCGTCACGTGCGCGGCGCACATCCAGGCGATGACCCGCCACGCCGGCGTGGAGTTCAGAGGGTATTCACCTGTGTCTGAACTTCGGCTTGCGTTTCTCGACGAACGCCGCCATGCCTTCCTTCTGGTCCTCGGTCGCGAAGAGGGCGTGAAACAGCCGCCGCTCGAAGAGGATGCCCTCGGCGAGCGGCGCCTCGTACGCACGGTTTACCGCCTCCTTGGCCATCATCACCGAAGGCAGCGAGAACTCCGCGATTCTCTCCGCCGCGGCGAGCGCTTCATCGATCAGTTTGTCGGCGGGCAGCACGCGCGACACCAGGCCTGCGCGCTCGGCCTCGGCCGCGTCCATCATGCGTCCGGTGAGCACGAGGTCCATCGCCTTCGCCTTGCCAACCGCGCGCGGCAGGCGCTGCGTGCCGCCCGCTCCGGGGATGATGCCGAGCTTGATCTCCGGCTGGCCGAACTTGGCGGTGTCCGCGGCGATAAGGATGTCGCACATCATCGCGAGCTCGCAGCCCCCGCCCAGAGCATAGCCCGCGACCGCGGCGATGAGGGGTTTCCGAATCGACTTTATTCGCTCCCAGTTGCGCGTGATGTACTCGCCCTTGTACACGTCCATGTAGCCCCGGTCCTTCATGGCGCCGATGTCCGCCCCCGCGGCGAAGGCCTTGTCGCTGCCGGTGATCACGATCGCGCCGATCGCTTCGTCGGCATCGAATTTCGCGAGCGCATCGCCGAGCTCGTTCATCAACGCGTCGTTGAGCGCGTTCAGCGCCTTGGGGCGATTCAGCGTGACCAGGCCGACGCGGCCGCGGGTCTCGACGAGGATGTTTTCGTAGGCCATGGGAGAAAGGCAAGAACGGGAGGGGGATAATTTTATCAGGCCGGCGGCTGCTCTATTCGAGCGTGATCTTCTGCTCGCGGATCACTCTCCCCCAGCGCTCCAGCTCGACGCGTATCCACCGATCGAGCTCGCCGGGCGGTCCGCCCGCGGTCTCCAGGCCCAGCTCGGTAAACCGCTCCCTTATCTCCGGCTGTACGAGAATTCTCGACACTTCCGCATTGATCTGCGCCACGATCTGCGGCGGCGTCTTCGCCGGCGCGAGCAACGCCACCCACGCCTCCGCGATGAATCCCGGATAGAGCTCGTTCATCGCCGGTACGCCGGTCGCGATCGTGCTGCGATGTTCGGAAGTGATCGCAAGCGCGCGCAGCCGCCCGGCCCGGTAGTGGGAACGTATGCTCGGCACCGTCGCGAACATCGCGTCCACCTGACCGCCCACCAGATCGGCGAGCGCAAGCCCCGCCCCCTTGTACGCCACCATCGTGACGTCGATCCCCGCCTCGATCTTGAGCAGCTCCATCAGCAGGCGCGCGGGCGACCCGGGGCCGACGGTGGCGAAGTTGATCGCGCCGGGCCTGGACTTGGCGAGCTTCACCAGCTCCGGCACGGTATCCGGTCCGAGACCGGGATGGACGACCAAGACGAGCGGTCCGCGCACGAGCAGCGAGATCGGAGCGAGATCGGCGAGGGTGTCGTAGGGAAGATTCCTGAAGAGGTGGGGGTTGGTGGCGTGGCTGTCGAACACCGCGAGCAGCGTGTAGCCGTCAGGCGCGGCCTTGACCGCCGCCGCCGTGCCAAGGGTTCCTCCCGCCCCCGGGCGGTTTTCGACGAGAAACTGCTGGCCGAACGCCTCGACCAGCTTCGCGGCGACCAGGCGCGCGCAGATGTCGGCGAGACCGCTGGTTGCGTTCGGGACGACGATGCGGACGGGTCTCCCTGGATAAGCCTGCTCGAGAGCGTGCGGCGCCGCTGCTAAAATTGCGAGAGCAAGTCCGGCAAGGGCCTGGCGCGCGCGGATCATGCGCTGCATGATAATGCGTGCCGGCGGCAAACGGGAACCACACATGAGACGCGAGGTCGTCGAAACCGCCGGGGCCGCTCGCCCGGTCCGCAGGCGCGTTAGCGCGGAGGAATGGCGGCTGCGCTGCGAGCTCGCCGCGGCGCACCGCCTCGTCGCGCACTTCGTGTTCGTCGACATGACCTACAACCACATCTCGGCGCGCGTTCCCGGCGAGCCGAATCACTTTCTGGTCAAGGCCGACAACGTGTTCATGGAGCAGGTCACCGCCACGAATCTCGTCAAGTACGACCTGGACGGCAACTTGGCGGTGGATTCCGGGCACAAGGCGAGCCCCGCCGCCTACAACCTGCACGCGGCGGTGCTGAAGGCGCGGCCCGACATCGTCGCCGCCGTGCACACGCATTCCCCGGCCAACCTCGCCGTATCGGCGCAGAAAGGCGGCCTGCGGCCGATCACGCAGCAGGCGATGCGCTTCTACAAGCGCATCGCCTATTATCCGAACGAGGTCGACGACACCACGCGCGAAGGCGCCGACAAGCTGGCCGCGGCTCTGGGCGACAAATGGGTGATGATCCTCGAGAACCACGGCGCGCTGGTGTGCGGGACCTCGCTCGCCGAGGCCTACATCTACCATCACTTCTTCGAGCTCGCTGCCCGAGCCCAGGTGGGCGCGCTCGCGGGCGGCGCCGAGCTCATCACGCCCGCGCCGGAAGTGTGCGAGGAGCGCGCGAAGAAATTCGGGCGCATCGGGCAGTACAATCACCAGAGCCGCGACTGGGTGGCGAGCATGGCGCTCGCCGAGAAGCTCTTTCCCGATTATAAGGAGTAGCGGTCATGGCAAGGAGCAATCACGGCAAATTCGACGTCGGCGGCGTGCTGCTCGCGCAGCCGTTCAAGATCCGGCGGCTGGGACACTTCGGCCTGAACGTTCCCGATCCCGCGGCCTGCCTCGACTTCTACTGCGAGGGGCTGGGCTTCCGCATCTCCGATCCCCTGGACGTCGCCGAGCACCATCCGAAGCGCGACGAGCTGAAGAAGCTCGGCGACACCAACATGTATTTCCTGCGCCACGGCACCGACCACCATTCCGTGGTGCTGTGCAACGGCAAGATCTACAACGCCGCCGGCCGCGGCGGCGACATTCCGGCGGATGTCACCGTGAACCAGATGACCTGGCAGGTGGCGAGCCTGGCCGAGGTGTCGAACGCGGTGGACTGGTTCAACGCAAAGGACGTGCGCATCAGCCGTGTCGGCCGCGACATGCCGGGGTCGAACTGGCACTGCTATCCCTACGACCCGGAAGGCCACCGCAACGAGATCTACTACGGCATGGAGCAGATCGGCTGGACGGGCCTCCCGAAGCCGCACGCGATGCACGAGCGCGGCTTTCGCGAGCGCCCGCCGCTGCCGCAGATTCCGGAATACCAGGAGGTCGAGAAAAGCCGCGGGCAGGGAGTCGATTTCAATTCGGGCTTCCGCCATCCGGAAAAAATGCCCGCGAAGTACGACGTCGACGGAATTCTGCTGCCGCGGCCGTTCAAGGTGGTGCGCCACGGCCCGGTCCGGCTGTTCTGCCACGACATGCGCAAGATGGAGGCCTTTTACACCGACACCATGGGTTTCACCCGCACCGAGGCGATCGGGTGGAAAGGTCACCGCTGCGTGTTCTTCCGCTGCGGCACCGAGCACCATTCGCTCGCGCTGTATCCGATCGCGCTGCGAAAAAAACTCGGGCTCTCGCCGCACACCACCGTGATGAGCTTCGGCGTGCAGGTGGCGACCTACCGGCAGCTGCGCGCGGCGATCGATTTCCTCAAGGGGCGCGGCGGGAAATTCATCGAGATCCCGAGCGCGCTCTCCCCGGGGATCGACTACAGCGCCCACGTGCTCGACCCGGCCGGGCACGCGATCCAGCTCTACTACTACATGGAGCAGATCGGATGGGACGGGCGCCCGCGCCTCGGGAGAAGGCGGACGCCGGTGCGCGTCGCCGACTGGCCGAAAGCGGTCGAGCCGAAGTCCGATACGTATACAGGCGAGCCCTATCTGGGGCCTTGGGGCTGACCGGCACTCCGGCTTGTAGAACGCGCGCCGCGGCCAGGCGCGGACCCGCAACACGTTTGGATACACTTTTCCGTCCGCCCGGGCCGGAAGGGTGCGGCTGCTCGTGCTGTTAACCATGTGCCCTGCTCGCGTCCCCGTGAACCGAATTGTTACAGAAAGGAGACGTACGATGCGCGCCCTCAGACTCCTTGCAGCTTCCGTGATGCTGTCCTCCTTGCTCGGCCTTGCCGCATGCGGCGGCGGATATGGAGGTGGAGGCGGGAACATGCCCGTTGCCGCCGCGGCGAGCAAGCTCTTCGCCGCCGACTCTACGCATAGCGTAATTGGCTCGCTCGCCAATCCGGACCCCGCGACGGGGTCGCTGACGGTCGATCGCGTGATCGGTCCCACCTCGCCATACTTTTACAACTACGCCGGATTTTCGATGAACATCGGGAGCCTCGCGCTCGATACCACGCGCGACTACCTCTACGTCGGCAACGGAACGTCGATACTCGTCTTCCACGGCGCGAGCATGGCGAACGGGGATCTCTTTACCAACGCAACCATCGGGCCGATCGGGAATACCGGTTCCATGTTCCTGGACGCGGCCAACGATCGCCTGTACGTGGGCGATGACGTCAACGATGTGAAGGTCTTCAGCGGCGCGAGCACCGCGAACGGCACGCCCACGCCCCGGCACATCACGGGCATGACGGTGCCGATACACGGCGTTGCGGTCGATACGGGGAGGAACATCCTCTATGTATCGAACGACACGACAACTCCTTCCCTCAGCCACCAGATAAGCGTCTTCGACAACGCGGATACGGTGACCACCGCGGCTCCGAATCGAACGATCACTCCAACCGTTTCGACCGTCAATCAGCCCGTGGGGGGTATTTCACTCGACGCGACGCATAATGCGCTGTACGTAGCGCCCGGCAGCAGCGGCAACGGCATCATGGTTTTCAGCACTGCGAGCACCGCGGATGGCCCGATTGCACCCGCGAAGACTTTGACGATAACTTCTGCGCCCGGGATTTTGAGCGTTCTGGTGGACTCCGTGAACGACCGGCTCTATGCGGTCGGCTCCAATGGTCACATCTATCTCGTCGAGGCCGCAAGCACGCTGTCCTCCGGTGCTGCTACCGCGAAGGACGCGTCCCTTTCGAATGGCGGGATGTTAACGGCGGTTACCGTCAACCCATAAGATCACCCGCAGTTTGGCGGCAGCCCGATCGGGTGCGCCGCTTCGACGAACCTCGCCACCGTGAGGATCGCAGGCTCGGAGAATCTCGGGCCGACGATCTGCAAGCCCACGGGCAGGTCTATAGCCGTCAAC
>DASPWT010000109.1:0-3506 GCA_035637655.1 Burkholderiales bacterium
GATGACTTCGCCCTGGTCGGGCTTCTCCGCGACGTTGTCGGGAATGACGATTCCGCCTGCGGATTTGCGCTCCTCATCGAGACGCTCCACCACAACGCGGTCGTGCAAGGGACGGATTTTCATCATGACATTGCATCCTTATTGTTCGATTGGTGGCCGCTCGCTATTCGCGGCCAAGGAACCATCTGACTGCCAGCAAAAGCGGCGAGATACTAGCGGTGAGATACTGACTGGTTGCTTTTAGAAACAGATGGTATGATACTGACCGGTAACTCTCGTGTCAATCAGAGATTGGACATGACCAGAAGCCCCAAGATCAATGGACAATCGCCTCTCCGGAAGCGGGACGCGAACCGCCCGAGCGCCCGGAAACGCATCTTCGATACGGCGTCGGAGCTCTTCTACCTCAAGGGAATCCGTGCGGTCGGGGTGGAAACGATTGCAGCAGAAGCCGATACGACCAAGATGAGCCTGTACCGGAACTTCCCTTCCAAGGACCAGCTGGTGGCTGAATGGCTGCGCGAGCACGACGCCGACTTCTGGCAGACCTGGGACGCGATGGCGAGCCGGCATCCCATGGACCCCCGCAGGCAGATCAAGGCCGCCTTCGCTCTGCTGGCCAAGCACGTTGCCGATCCCAAGGCCCGGGGCTGCCCTATGGCGAATGCGGCGGTGGAACTTACGGAGAAGGCTCACCCTGCAAGAAAAGTGATCGAGGCCCACAAGGCGAAATTGCGCGCCCGGCTCGCCCATATGTGTACCCAGATGGAGGCCCCGCAGCCTAGACTGCTGGCTGACCAGCTCTTTCTCCTGATGGAAGGCGCCCAGGTCACTACTCAGACTCTAGGGGTGCGCGGCCCGGCAAGGAGCATCGCTCGCGCCGCAAAGATGTTGATCGACGCGAACTTGCGAGCGTCTTGATGCCCAGAAGGAGCGCCAGATGAATACAGAGCATGCAATCCCCGAAGTGATCCGCCTCGAGCTCGCGTACTTGCCCTCACCGTACAAGGAAGAGAAGGTTAACTTCACCGTGTCGATCGGCGGCCAGTAGGCCGGGTCGGTCGCCAAACTTATAGAGAGCCTTTCGTGTCCAGTCCATATCAGCCGTGGGCAATTCGCGTGTCGCGAGCAGATTCCAGCGAAGCGCTGGATCGCTTGATGGACGCTTGGCACGAGGGGGTTACGGCGGGGGGTGGCCTGCAGGGAGCGATCGGTTTCGATTCGCATATGGAGCGCAGGGATTGGGAAAGCGCAAAACACAGCATCGAGCGAACCTACGGGCGCTCGAGCCGGGAACATCGGTTCACTCTGGATACCTTGAGTGCCGCAATACAAAGCAGAAGGATGCTCGGCCCCCGGTTGACATACCCCAGGTTGACTTAATATGCCCGCCAGTCTTTCGTTCGACGCAGCATGGCGTGATCTGAATCATAGGTCTGCGACTCTTTGGTACCTGTTCTTCAGTTGCATTCCTGGAATGTTTCTCCTTGCTTATCTGCTGAACGACCTGCTTCTCCAGGACGCGCCGCTTCTCCTTGTTGCGCTCGCCTGGATGACCGCGGTTGCCTGGGCTGGAAGCCGAATGGCGAGCTTTGTATGTCCCCGTTGCAGCAGGGCGTTCTTCGAGAACTGGTACTTTCTCAAGCCGCTCAGGCGCAGCTGCGCTTATTGCAGCCTGACCAGGGGGGCGAAAGACATGCCATCACCGGCGGCAACCGGCTCCTAGCGGTTGCCTTGGTTCATCGCGTAGTGTCCAAATATTCGAACGAGGTGGATTGCGCGTACAAGGGCGCGGTGGGCGCGATCAAAATGTCGGTAAGACCAGTCGTAGCATAGTGAAATGCGCGCCTGACATTTGCTAGACCCTTTAGCAATCGCTAAACACATTTAGTGATCGCTAAAGAACTCCATGGATTTGACTCCCGCTGTGAACGCGAGTACAACTAGTCGCGCGCTCGAATGCAATTCGAGCAAGAGCGGCGGAGCAGGGTGCATGAACACCCTGCCGCCTGACCGCAACGCAACCCGATCGCACCATGGCTATGAACAATTTCAACGAAGTAATAAACAAGGCACCGCGCGGGCGGATTGTCCTGAACGAGCACGGCCGGAGAATCAACGAGTCTCACCCGCGGGCGCTGCTGACCGACCACGAGATCAATTTGATTCGGAAGCTGCACGAGGATGGACTTGATCGCCAAGGGCGCGTGATTCGCAAAGGGTTGAGCTATCGGCAGATCGCTGAGAAGTTTGAAGAGATGGTGGCGCGGATGCAGATCAGGCATATCGTGCGCTAACAGTTCTGCGAGAGTTCTAGCAGAAGGCCGCCTCGCGCGGCCTTTGTTTTTGGGGTTCTGTCAACTTAACCTCGATATGAACAGAAAACGTCAACACGTGGGCGATACTGTCGCTGATAACCGCATTTCCGATTAGATCGCTGGCTGCAGGCAGACAAGTCCACGCTATTGCGTGAAGCGGCGAAGCATAATCTCGCGGTAGTTCACCGCGGCCAGTAGACACCGGCCAGGACGGAAGATGAAATCGGTAATTCTTCGCGCCTTCGGGCGCGGGTCGCAGGCTGCACCATGGGACAACGAAGAGTCCATCCGCGAGGAGCTCTTCAGTATCGAGCGTCTCGAGCAGCATGCCGAGAGCCTTGCAGCGGCCCAACCCGTCACCGCGATGCCGACGACCGGGCGATCCCTCGCCGTTCGACTGAGGGACAACGAATCGGTTCTGCTCGAAGCCTATCGCGCCATCGCAAGTACGGTCGGCGCGGGTCGTGCTATTACACCGGCCGCCGAGTGGCTGCTCGACAACTACCATCTCGTCGAAGGGCAGATCCGCGAAATTCGCGACGATCTGCCACCTGGCTACTATCGGCAGTTGCCGAAGTTGACCACCGGACCTTTCGCCGGCTATCCGCAGGTCTTCGGCGTGGCCTGGGCCTTTGTCGCTCATATGGACAGCCGCTTCGACCCCGAGATGCTGCGCCGGTTCGTGCGCGCCTACCAGCGCGTTCAGCCGCTGACGATCGGAGAGTTATGGGCGGTCGCGATCACGCTGCGGATCGTGCTCGTGGAGAATCTTCGACGAGGAGCCAAGCGCATCGTGACCGGTCGAGCCGCGCGCCGGGAAGCGGACGCCCTGGCCGACCGGCTCCTGGGCGTGAACGCGCACCCGGCCGAGCCGATCCGCTCGGTCTTTCAGCATTACGAACAGGCACCCTTGCCGGGGGCCTTCGCTGTCCAGCTCGTGCAACGGCTGCGGGAGCAGGATCCGAAGGTCACGCGAGCTCTGATGTGGCTCGAGGAGCGCCTCGCGGCACAGGGAACAACCGCCGACGAGATCGTCCGCAACGAGCACCAAAAAGAGGGTGCGACGAACGTGACGGTCCGCAACATCATCACGAGCATGCGCCTGACCTCCGACGTCGACTGGGCGGAGCTGGTCGAGAGCGTCAGTCTTGTCGATGACACGCTGCGGTCCGGCAGCGACTTCGCGGA
>DASPWT010000110.1:0-22829 GCA_035637655.1 Burkholderiales bacterium
GACCGGAGCGCAATCGGTCCAACACATCGGCAAGATCCTTGTCCTATTCCGGGAAAACCCCGAACCTTCCGCCAGCTCGGGGAAGGACTCGTTTCGCGGGATACGACGCGGACGTTGATCAGTCATGAAAAAGCACACAGGGAGTGGTGATCCGAGCTACGCGTACGAGAGATTTCATCGTGCGGTAAACGCTCTTGCCACGGGCGCAGGTGACGTTCGTTCAAGGCTCATGGTTGCGTACTTGGCGATTCACCCCGTGCGCGAAGAGGACTTTCCTCCGAAACTCGCCAAAGACTACAGCTGGATCATCGCTCAACTTACGAGAAGAGAGTCGGTGTCCCACAAGGGCGAGATCCAGAGCAGCCGCGTGGAGGAATCATTACGTAGAATGCGAAATTCGACGGGCGTTAAAATCGCCGAACGTATCGTCAATCTATGCAATCAGCTGAAAGATCACTTACGAAAGTAAAGGTCGTGACTGCTAACCGCCCAGTCAACGCGGACGCTGTGTAAGCGGTGCGCCTTGCACCGCATCGGTTACTGAGAACGTTTAACGACTTCAAGTATGCCAAGACCACAGACCGCTCAAGAGCTTCTGGAAGAAGCAATTGCCGCGCCAGAAGCCGCGGATAGAACCAAGAGAACAATCCTCGAAAGGGCAGAATTGTATGGAGGGGCATACCTGTTTGCCTTTGTTGCCTGTGTTGTACTGATCTTCTACGCTGGCTGGTTCCGGTGGATAGCTGGCTTCTTCGTCGCTCTGTGCTTGGTTACCGCATGGGGAATGCGTGGCGCTTTGGCAGAATTGCGTCGTTCCTATGTCGCCCTTGGGCGGGGCGATACCGTTCTTACCAATCACCGCATGTTAAATGCCATCGCTCTCGTTCTCGTTGCTTATGCGCTCCTCGCTGTGTGGGCCAGTTGGCCCGTGCCCTCGCTTGCTATTCTGGGGGCCGCGATCATCAACTTCATCCACTACGCCGGCTATCGTGGGAGTCGGAAACGTGGCTGATATGGCGGTGTGCCCAGACGCGCGGGAGGCATCGCTCGTTGGTTTTCTCTGTCCGTGGCCGCGCGCTGTTAACCTCCACGTTTAGACCGCATGATATGGAAATTCAAATACGTGACGTTGTCATCATGCAACTAGAAACGGTTGGCCACTTTGACGACAAGCCCATCGCTAGATTCCGCGAGCTGTTGTCTCAGTCGATAGAGACTGAGCTAGACCACCTGCACAAGGCAGTAGAGGAAGCACGGGCTAAGCCCGAAGCCTCACGGATCGAGCAGCAAATGGTCGCCTCGTTTATGGACGATGAGAGTTACTTCTTAGAAGAGGCACAAGAGCTAGCGGATAGCCTCTCGATCTCTGCGCTCTACTCACGCTTGGAAATAACAATCAAGCGCCTGTGCAGGATTGGCATCTCAGGAACAAAATCGCGCGGTCTATTTAAATTTGAAAAAATAGCTGACCGTTTTTTAACCGTTGGCGTCGACCTTAAAAATCTTCCGGAGTATCAGACAATTGACGAATTGCGTTGCTTGAACAATGCAATCAAGCACGAAGGCAAAGCTGGGCCTGAATTAACCAAATATGGCTGGAGGGTCGGTGATCCGATAAAGGGTATCTCTGACTCGTACTCTCGCTTCGAGAACGGGTGCCGGCTTTTTGTCGATTCGCTTCGCGAAGAGTTAATCCGTGTGCAGCCATGACCATGTGATTGCGGTCATCGGCGCCTGATTACCTTGAGATCGTCGGCGAGATAGCAGGCTACTCGTAGCGCACTTCGAGCACGTCGTACTTGCGCACGCCGCCGGGCGTCTGCACCTCGACCCGGTCCCCCGCGTATTTGCCGATGAGCGCCCGCGCTATCGGCGAGCTGATCGAGATCTTGCCTTTCTTGATGTCGGCTTCGTCGTCTCCGACGATCTGGTAGGTCACCGACTCGCCGTCCTTCAATTCCTCGAGATCGACGGTGGCGCCGAACACGCACCGCCCCTCGGCGTCGACCCCCTTCGGATCGATGACCTGCGCGTTGGCGAGCTTGGTCTCGATCTCCTTGATCCTGCCCTCGATGAAGCTCTGACGCTCTTTGGCGGCGTCGTATTCGGCGTTCTCCGAGAGGTCACCGTGAGTCCGCGCTTCGGCGATCGCCGTTGTCGCGTTCGGCCGTTCCACCGTTTTCAGACGGTGCAACTCCTGTCGCAACAGCTCGGCCCCGGTCGTAGTCAGCGGAATCGTGTTCATGGCTGTATCAAGAATAAGCCGCTCGCGGCGCCCCAAGAGCGCCAGGCTGCGGCATCGGTTATTCAGAACAGAAGAATTCGCGGAAGGCGATCTAATGTGACCACTTTTCGAGCCATTTTGCAATAGGCCCGCGCGAGCGCAGGCCGGCGTGCAGCTCCTGCAGAGAGTACGGCACCAGGGATTTCATGTGCCGCATGCCCTCGCAGGCGGCCCGGGCGCCCGCCACCGTCGTGTAATAGGTCACCCGCCGCTGCACCGCGCTGGTCCGGATGGAGCGCGAATCCGAGACAGCGCTGCGCTTTTCCTCCACGGTATTCACCACGAGACTCACCTCGCCGTTCTTGATCATGTCGACGATGTGCGGCCGGCCTTCGACCACCTTGTTGACGACGGTCACGGCAATGCCGTGCGCGGCGAGCACCCCGGCCGTCCCTCGGGTCGCAAGCAGCCTAAAACCGAGCTTGAGCAGCTCGCGTGCGACGTGCACCACCGCCAGCTTGTCGCCGTCGCGCACGCTGATGAACGCCGCGCCGGTCTCGGGAAGCTTCGCGCCCGCGGCGAGCTGCGATTTGACGAAAGCCTCCCCGAAGCTCTTCCCCACGCCCATCACCTCCCCGGTCGATTTCATCTCGGGGCCGAGAATGGTATCGACCCCTGGAAACTTCACGAACGGAAACACGGCTTCCTTCACCGAAAAATAGCCCGGGACCACCTCCGAGCGCGCATCCTGCTGCGCGAGGCTCTTCCCCGCCATGCAGCGCGCCGCAATTCTTGCAAGCGGAACGCCGGTGGCCTTGCCGACGAAAGGCACCGTGCGCGAGGCGCGGGGGTTGACTTCGAGCACGTATATGACGTCGCGTTGAATTGCGAATTGCACGTTCATCAGGCCGACGACCTCGAGCGCGTGGGCGAGTTCAACGGTCTGCCGGCGCAGCTCCCGCTCGATGCGGGAGGAGAGAGAATGCGGCGGCAAGGAGCACGCCGAGTCGCCGGAGTGCACTCCCGCCTGCTCGATATGCTCCATGACACCGCCGATCAGCACGTGCTCGCCGTCGCTGGCGGCGTCCACGTCCACCTCCTTGGCGTCGCTCAGGAACCGGTCGAGCAGCACCGGCGAGTCGTTCGAGACTTTGACGGCCTCGCGCATGTAGCGCTCGAGGTCCTTCTGCTCGTGCACGATCTCCATCGCGCGTCCGCCCAGCACATAGCTCGGTCGCACCACCAGCGGATAGCCGATTTCCCCCGCGAGGCGCAGCGCGTCGGATTCCGTGCGGGCCGAGCGATTGGGCGGCTGCCTCAAGCCGAGGCGGTCGATGAGCTGCTGGAAGCGCTCGCGGTCCTCCGCCATGTCGATCATGTCGGGCGTCGTTCCGATGATGGGCACGCCGTTTGCCTCGAGGTCCCGGGCAAGTTTCAAGGGGGTCTGCCCGCCGAACTGGACGATCACTCCGTAAGGTTTTTCCTTGTCGACGATCTCGAGGACGTCCTCGAGCGTAAGCGGTTCGAAATAGAGGCGGTCGGAGGTATCGTAATCGGTCGAGACCGTTTCCGGGTTGCAGTTGACCATGATCGTCTCGAATCCGTCTTCGCGCAGTGCGAGCGCCGCGTGAACGCAGCAGTAATCGAATTCGATGCCCTGTCCGATGCGATTCGGCCCGCCCCCCAGCACGATCACCTTTTTCCGCTGAGTGGGCAAGGCCTCGCATTCCTCCTCGTAAGTCGAGTACATGTACGCGGTCCGCGTCGCGAACTCCGCCGCGCAGGTATCGACGCGTTTGTAGACCGGGCGGATTCCGAAGCGATGCCTCGCGGTCCGAACCTCCCCTTCGCTCGCATTGAACAGGTACGCAAGCCTTCTGTCGGAAAACCCCTTGCGCTTGAGCATGCGCAGCGTTTGCGGATCCAGCTCCTCGAGCCGCCTGTCGTCGAGATCCATCTCAAGGTCGACGATCTCCTTGATCTGCGCGAGAAACCAGGGATCGATATGCGTGAGCTGGTGCACCTCCTCCAGCGTGAATCCGTTCTCGAAGGCGTCGCCGACGTACCAGATGCGTTCCGGCCCCGGTTCGCCGAGTTCCTTCTCGAGCTTCTCGCGGTCGGTCGTTTTCTGATTGAGCCCGTCGACGCCCACCTCGAGCCCCCGCAGCGCCTTCTGGAATGACTCCTGGAAGGTGCGGCCGATCGCCATGACCTCGCCCACCGATTTCATCTGCGTCGTCAGCCTGTCGTTCGCCTGGGGGAATTTCTCGAACGCGAAGCGCGGGACCTTGGTGACGATGTAGTCGATGCTCGGTTCGAACGAAGCGGGTGTCGCGCCGCCCGTGATCTCGTTCCTCAGCTCGTCGAGGGTGTATCCGACCGCGAGCTTGGCCGCCACCTTGGCGATCGGGAAGCCGGTCGCCTTGGACGCGAGAGCGGAGGAGCGCGAGACGCGCGGATTCATCTCGATCACGAGCATGCGCCCGTCTTTCGGATTGACGGCGAATTGCACGTTTGAGCCGCCGGTGTCGACGCCGATCTCCCGCAGCACGGCGATCGCCGCGTCGCGCATGATCTGATATTCCTTGTCCGTCAGGGTCTGCGCGGGCGCCACGGTGATGGAATCGCCCGTATGCACCCCCATCGGGTCGACGTTTTCGATCGAGCAGACGATGATGCAGTTGTCCTTTCGGTCGCGCACGACCTCCATCTCGAATTCCTTCCAGCCGAGCACCGACTCCTCGATCAAGAGCTCGTGCGTGGGCGAAGCTTCCAGTCCACGCTCGCAGATGGCGACGAATTCTTCGCGGTTGTAGGCGATGCCGCCGCCCGACCCGCCGAGGGTGAACGAAGGCCGGATCACGGCCGGAAAACCGATCGCAGCCTGAACCTGCAGTGCCTCTTCCAGCGAGTGCGCGAGCGTCGAGCGCGGGCAAGTAAGCCCTATCCTCGCCATGGCCTGCTTGAATTTCTCGCGGTCCTCGGCTTTGTCGATCGCCTCGCTGCTCGCGCCGATCATCTCGACCCCGTACTTCTGCAGAACGCCGTGCCGAACCAGGTCCAGCGCGCAATTGAGCCCCGTCTGGCCGCCCATGGTCGGCAGCAGCGTATCGGGTCGCTCGCGGGCGATGATGGCCTCGAGCATCTGCCAGTTCACCGGCTCGATGTAGGTGACATCGGCCATGTCCGGGTCGGTCATGATGGTCGCCGGATTCGAATTCACCAGGATCACCTTGTAGCCTTCGGCGCGCAGCGCCTTGCAGGCCTGCGCGCCGGAATAATCGAACTCGCAGGCCTGGCCGATGACGATGGGGCCGGCCCCGATGATGAGCACGCTCCTGATGTCGCTGCGCTTAGGCACGCGCCCGCTCCTGCATCAGCTTTGCGAAGCGATCGAAAAGATACCCGATGTCGTGCGGCCCGGGGCTCGCTTCGGGATGTCCCTGGAAGCAGAACGCCGGCCGATCGGTGTGTGCGAAGCCCTGCAAGCTGCCGTCGAAGAGAGAAATGTGGGTGGTCTTGAGGTTCGCCGGGAGCGTGTCCGGGTCGACTGCGAAGCCGTGGTTCTGGCTGGTAATGACGACCGTTCCGCTGTCCAGGTCCTTCACCGGGTGGTTGGCCCCGTGATGCCCGAATTTCATCTTCACGGTCTT
Organism: Burkholderiales bacterium; assembly: GCA_035637655.1. Taxonomy (GTDB): domain Bacteria; phylum Pseudomonadota; class Gammaproteobacteria; order Burkholderiales; family SG8-39; genus VBDM01. The sequence continues at coordinate 5,878 of DASPWT010000110.1, forward strand.
CGCGCCGGAGGCGAGCCCCATGAGCTGGTGGCCGAGGCAGATCCCGAAGGTCGGAAGCCCGGTGCCGATGATTTCGCGGATCGCGCGGATGGCGTAATCGCAGGGCTCGGGATCGCCCGGACCGTTCGACAAAAACACCCCGTCGGGCTTGAGCGCGAGGGCTTCCGCCGCCGGCGTCTGCGCGGGAAGGACCGTGACCCGACAGCCGCGCTCGACGAGCAAGCGCAGTATGTTGTGCTTTACGCCGTAGTCGTACGCGACAACCTCAAAGCGCGCATCGGCGCCCTTGCCGAACCCGCCGCCCGTCCGCCACCCCCCCAACGACCATTCGTAAGGCTTGGCGGTCGTCACGACCTTGGCCAAATCCATTCCCGCAAGCCCGGGAAAGGCTCGCGCGGCTTCCAGCGCCTGATTCTCGTCGTCGGAACCCGCGAGCAAGGCGCCATTCTGGGCACCTTTTTCGCGCAGGACGCGGGTGAGCCGCCTCGTATCGATACCTGCGATGGCGACCACCTTGTTCGCCGCGAGAAATTCGCGGAGCCCTCCTTCGGCCCGCCAACTCGAGGCCGCGGGGGATAGGTCCCGAACCACCAGCCCCGCCGCAAACACCTTTCCCGACTCCATGTCCTCCCGGTTGGTCCCGGTATTGCCGATGTGCGGATGGGTCAGCGTGATGATTTGGCGGCAATACGACGGATCGGTGAGGATCTCCTGATATCCGGTAATGGCGGTATTGAAAACCACCTCCCCCGAGGCAAGACCGGCCGCCCCGGCCGACGTGCCCCGAAAAACAGTGCCGTCAGCTAATGCAAGCAGGGCGGGCGGGGCGACGGGCACGGCAGCGGGCTCATTTGTGGGCCAGACGTGCAGAGCGGGACCGGCTCGCGCCGGTCCCGCTCTGCAACGAACCGCGAAAGTATACCGTGATTCCTCCTGCCCCATCAAACTTTCGGCTGGTGGGACCACTTCTTGCTCACGAAACGGCGCCGCTGGCTAAACCGTGCCAAAATCAACGATTCGCTCTTCACGACTCGCTAGAAACGAAAACGTGACCACGCCGCGCGCCTCCCTCGGTGCCTTGTCCTCGGCTGAATTCCTGCCGCAGCGAGTGTCGCTCCTTTACCGGCTGTCGGGAAACGACATCCCCGCCATACTTCTCACTTCGGCCATCGCGGCATTTGCCCTTTGGGGCTACATCAGCGACAAGCTGCTCTTCGCCTGGCTGATCTGGCTGGTGCTGGCGAGCCTCGTGCGCATCGTCCTCAAGCGTGCCTACCGCCTGCGCCAGCCCAGGCCGGAAGCCGCGGCGCGCTGGGAGGGTTTTTTCTGCCTCACGAGCGCGGCGGTCGGCACCGCCTGGGGCCTGACGGTGATGCTGCTCTATCCGGAGCACGGCCAGTTTCACGAAATTCTCCTCCCTTTCCTCATCGGCAGCGTCGCGATGGGGTTGCCCCCGGCGCTCGCTCCCAGCCCCAAGTCGTTCGCCTGCCTGATCGTGCCGATTCTCGCGCCCTTGATCGGCTTGTTGTTCGGGCAGGGTGGCGCGTTCAACACTTCCGCCGGGATCCTGATTCTGGTGTTCACGGCGGTGCTTCTGGCGCTGTATATTTCGGCCAACCGGGCGCTCATCGAAACGCTTCGCTTTGGTCAGGAAAACGAACGCTTGCTCGAGCAGGTCAAAGACGCCAAGGAGCGCCTCGACCTCGCGCTGCAGGCGGCCAATATTCTCAGCTGGGACTGGGACGCGCGCAGGACCGACGTTCTCTTGGGCGGCAGCTGGGCGATCATCCTGAGGGTGGGCAAGGAAACCAGCGCCCTGAGCCTGGACGAACTGGCGCAAATGGTGCATCCCGATGATCTTCCGAAGGTAAAGCAGACCCTGAGCAATTGCCTGGACGGCGCGGAGTCCGAGTATGTGGCCGAGCACCGCGTCCGGACTCTTGCCGGAGGCTGGGTGTGGAGCCTGAGCCGTGGAAGGGTGGTCGAGCGCGACGCGGGCGGCCGGGCGCTGCGCATGACCGGCGTCAACGTCGATATCGACGATCGCAAGCGAGCGGAAGGCGAGCTGCTGGCCGCGGTACAGCGCGAAAAGGAACTCTCCGAGATGAAGTCCAAATTCGTCTCGACCGCTTCGCACGAGTTCCGCACGCCGCTCGCAACCATGCTGTCATCGGCCGAGCTGCTCGAGCATTACTCCGAGAGCCTGAGCCCGGCCGAGAAGGTCAACCTCCTGCAGACCATCCAGAGCAGTGCAAAACGCATGAAAGAGATGATCGACGACGTGCTCACCCTGGGCCGCGCCGAGTCGGGCGTGCTCAAGCTGAACCTCGGCCCGACCAATCTGCGCGAGCTCTGCCGCAGGGTGGTGTCGGAGTTTCGCATCGCGCAAGGCAGCCAGCACATCATCACCCTGGACGACCGCTTCGACCGCCTCGAGGCGCACATGGACGAGAGGCTGCTGCGGCATATCCTGAACAACCTCCTCTCGAACGCGGTGAAATACTCTCCTCCGGGCAGCGAAGTAACGTTCTCTCTTGCCCGGCGCGGGGAGCAGGCCGCGATCGAGATCCGGGATCGTGGAATCGGGATACCTCTGGAGGACCAGCCGCGAATGTTCGAGAGCTTTCATCGCGCTTCGAACGTCGAAAACCGTCCCGGTACGGGCCTGGGTCTTGCGATCGTGAAGAAAGCGGTGGAGCTTCACGGTGGCGAAATCAGCCTTTCGAGCGCCGTCGGATCCGGAACCCGGTTTACCGTGATGCTCCCCCTGCGGCCGGCCAAACAGCCGGTCGGGGTGAACTGATGGCCGACGAAGCCAAAAAGAAAGTCCTCGTCATCGAGGACGAGCCCAGCATCCGCAACAACATCATGCTGATGTTGAAGGTCGAACGTTACGCTGCGACCGGAGCGGAAAACGGCCGTGTCGGCCTGGAGCTGGCGCGCAGCGATCCGCCGGATCTCATCCTGTGTGACGTGATGATGCCGGAGATGGATGGATTCGCCGTGCTCGAGGCCTTGCGAGCCGAGCCGCGGTTTGCCGAAATTCCGTTCATCTTCCTCACGGCGCTCGACGACCGCTCCAGCACGCGCCGCGGCATGAACCTCGGCGCCGACGACTATCTCCCGAAACCGTTCACCCGAAACGAGCTGATGGAAGCGGTGAACAGCCGGCTGAAGAAATTTGAAAGCCTGACCCAGGCGCTGGCAGCGAGGCTGGTCCCGCAGCAGGACCGCCTCACGCAAAAGTTCCGGGAAAAAATCTCCGGCGGCGACGGCACCGCGGCGCTGGAGGACACCGATCCCGGCAGCCTCACCGGCAAGATCACCGAGGCTTCGGTGCTGTTCTCGGACATCCGCAACTTCACGACGTATTCGGAGCGGCTCACCAGCGATGAGATCGCCGAGCTGCTCAATGCGTATCTCGGGATTGCCTGCGCGCCGATCATCCGCTGCGGCGGTGTCGTCATGAAATTCATCGGCGACGGCGTCATGGCCCTGTTTGAGGCCCGCCAGAACGAAAAAGGCGGGTCCCACGCACACCGGGCGGTGCGCGCCGGTCTCGCCATGCAACTTGCCGCGCTCGAATTCCGCGAGTGGGTCAGGCAGCACCATCCCTCCAAAGACCTGCCCGAATTTTCCATAGGCGTGGGCATGCACAGCGGCGAAGTGCTGCTGTGTCACGTCGGCACGCCGGGCCGCGGAGAGCTTACGGTGATCGGCGACACCGTGAACATCGCCTCGCGCCTGGAAGGCCATACCAAGGAGCTCGGCTGGGCGGTAGTCGCAAGCGAAGCGACCGTCAACGCCGCCGGCTCGGCGATCGTCGTCGGCTCGCGCCGCAAAGTGCAGCTGCGCGGACGCAGCATGCCTACCGAAGCGTTCGAAATCATCGGCATTGCGGCCGGCGATGCCGACCACGCTTCCGTTCAGATCCCGGAGGACATGCGTCAGGCGCTCGCGGCCAATGCCCGGGTCGCCGCCGATGCGGCAAAGGCCGCCCTGGGCATCACTTTGAGCATCATGACCGGCGAAATCGGCGAACAGCGCCTGACGGTCCGGGGCTACCGCGTCGTGTCAAAGATCGGCCGTGGCGGCTCTTCGATCGTCTACCTCGCCGAGCGGGAAAGCGACAAGCGGCAGGTCGTCCTTAAGATCCTCAACGCCACGGCCGGCCTGGACGAGATCCTGCTGCAGCGTTTTGTGCAGGAGTTCGACATCATCTCGTCGATCGATCACCCGAACGTGGTCAAGATCTACGATCGCGGCTTCGGCGATCGCCACGCATACATCGCAATGGAGTATTTTCCCAACGGCAACCTCGCCGAAGTCATCCCCCAGGGCTTGACCGGGCGGCAGGCCTTGTCGCTGCTTGCACAGGCCGCGAGCGCGCTGCGCGAGATTCACAACCGCGGCATCATCCACCGCGATATCAAGCCCGGCAATCTCATGATGCGCGCCGACGGCAGCATCGTCCTCGCCGATTTCGGCATCGCAAAGCGGCTCGGAGAGGACAAGGGTCGCACCCGGCAAGGCGAGCTCTACGGCACTCCCTATTACATTTCACCCGAGCAGATCGAAGGCAGCCCCGCGACGGAGCAGTCCGATATTTACTCCCTTGGAATCATTTTTCACGAGATGTTGACGCGCCAACGCCCGTTCGAAGCCGAATCGGTGTCGGGATTGATCGCGCTGCACGTCAGCGCACCGCGGCCGAAGCTCCCGGACGCGTTCGCCGAGTATCAGGGACTGCTCGAGCAGATGATTGCCGTGGATCCGCGCGACCGTAGCAAAAGCGCCGATGAGCTGCTCGAGGCGATCGACGACGTATGGACGCAGCAGGCCCTGCGGGCGCTGAAGCAGGGTAGTTGAGGTCCGGCTTACCGCAGCCCCAGTACGTCCTGCATGTCGTACAGCCCACGCTCCTTGTCCTTGAGGAAGCGCGCGGCTCGAAGCGCCCCGAGGGCGTAGGTGGCGCGGCTGCCCGAGCGAACGGTGATTTCAACGCGCTCGCCCTCTCCGGCGAACATCACGGTATGCTCACCGACGATATCACCCCCGCGAACGGAGTGAAACCCGATCGCCTTGGGATCGCGCTCACCGACCTCTCCTTTGCGTCCGTACACCGCAGTGCGCGCGAGGTCTCTGCCAAGGGCGCGGGCGATCACTTCGCCGAACTTGAGCGCCGTGCCCGAAGGCGCATCGATCTTGTGTCGATGGTGTGCTTCGAGGATCTCCACGTCGTAACCGTCACCGAGCGTGCGCGCGGCCGTCCCGACAAGGCTGAACGCGACGTTCACGCCTGCCGACATGTTCGGCGCCTTTACGATCGCGATCTTTCCCGCCGCCGCCGCGATACGTTCATCTTGCTCCGCCGAAAAACCGGTCGTTCCGATCACCATGCGCACACCCTTCTTCAGGCACTGTTCCAAGTGCGCGAGCGTACCTTCAGGCCGGGTAAAATCGATCAGGCAGTCGCCTTTCGCAACTCCGTCGGCGAAGTTGGAGGTGACCTTCACGCCGCAAGGATGTCCGACCAGTTCTCCGGCATCCTTGCCGATGACGGGGCTTCCGGGAACCTCCACCGCCGCCGCGAGCTTGAGATCCCCCGATGTGAGCGCAATCTCGATCAAAGTACGCCCCATGCGGCCTCCCGCGCCGGCGATGACCAGCTTCACTGCTCGGGCTTTCCGGGAACCGCGGCGGCCACGATATCTCCCTCGACGCGCTTCAACTTTCCGTCCTCGAAAAACACCGCCATGCGGCGATACTCGATCTCACGGCTGTTGGCGCGTTGGCGCAGGAAAACGTAATCCCAGCGTTCTTCGTGAAAGATGTCACTAACCAGGGGCGTGCCCAGAACAAACCGCACCTGATCTCGGGTCAGGCCGGGCTTGAGCTGTGCGACCATTTCCTGGGTTACGTAATTCCCTTGCTGGATTTCCATCCGGTAAGGTGTGAGGCTCGGCGCAAGATCGCACGCCGCAGTGAGAAACGGTAACGCTAAAATCAGCACTCGCACGATCCGGTGTTTCCGCGGCAACAAAACGCTATATCATAGCGGAAACGGGCATCCTCCCCGAGGTGATCCTCCGTGACCAACGTCCACGACTTGAAGACCAGCGGCCTGAAGGCCACGGGCCCGCGGCTGCGAATCTTGAAGCTTTTCGAAAACAGCAAGGTGCGCCACTTATCGGCCGAGGACGTCTATCGGATTCTCATGAACGAGGGATTGGACATCGGGCTGGCCACGGTCTACCGCGTCCTCACCCAGTTCGAACAGGCCGGCATCCTCCAGCGCCATCATTTCGAGTCCGGCAAGGCGGTATTCGAGCTGAACGAGGGCAGCCATCACGATCATCTCGTGTGCATGCAGTGCGGGCGCGTCGAGGAGTTTTATGACGCGGAAATCGAGAAGCGCCAGGTCCGGGTCGCCACGGAGCGCGGCTTTGCAATTCGCGAGCATTCGCTGCAACTGTACGCCGACTGCACCAAGCCGAATTGCCCGCACAAGTCCGGCGTGAAGGGCTAGGGTTCAGAGCGCAGCGCCATCTGTCTATAATGACGGAGTCCTGCTTTCGCGCGTCTCAGTCCGCCGGGAAAAGGGAGAAATCATGGGTTTGAGACTGAAGTTCAGAAGATCTATTTCTGATACTTGAACGACAGCATTACCCGCGTCCGGTAGGCCACGACCTTGCCGTCCTCGACCTTCAGGTCCTGCTTTACGACCTCCGCGATGCGAAGGTCGCGCAAGGTCTTGGATGCCGCTTGGACCGCCCGCTTCGCGGCGTCCTCCCACGAGATCTCGCTCGTTCCGATCACTTCAGTGATTCTGTAGATTCCGTCAGCCTTGGCCATCGTTCGTCTCCTGTGACAGGTGTCGCGCTTCCCAGACGAGAGCGTTTCGGGATAATACTCCTCTGTCCGGTCGCGTAAGCTCGATCGGCGGGGAGTTCAGAAGGCGCGACTATGGAATTGATTCTCTGGCGACACGCCGAAGCCGAGGACGGCAGCCCCGATTCCGCGCGAAAGCTGACCGAACACGGCCGGGAGCAGGCGCTACGAGTCGCCGCCTGGCTGAGACCACGCTTGCCGGGAAATTGCGAAGTTCTGGTCAGCCCCGCCGCACGCGCGCAGCAGACCGCCCAAGCACTCGGCGTGGCGTTCGTGATGTCGCCCGCGGTGGGCACCGACGCGGTCGCCGACGATGTTATCTCAGCAGTCGGTTGGCCCGCAAGCTCGCAGGCGACGCTGATCGTCGGACACCAACCGACATTGGGTCGCGTCGCGGCGCTCCTGCTCTCGGGGGCGGCAGCCGACTGGGACATCGGCAAGGGGGCGCTGTGGTGGATCCGGCATTCAGGGGGCGAGACCAGGTTGTTCGCCGCGATCGACCCGGAGCTTGCGTGATCTTCGGTGCATGCTAGCAGGTCGCTCCCGAACCGACAAAAAGTGTTTTGACACGTCCGTCGGCCGTCAATACCATCGGCCGAGAGGAGATCGCTCATGAAACTGAAAGGCAGAACCGCAATCGTGACCGGAGCAGGAAGAGGGATCGGCAAGGCGATGGCGGCGCGGCTCGCCGCCGACGGCGCGAGCGTCGTCATCGCCGATATCGCGCAGTACGACGTCGCGGCTGCGGAGCTCGCGAAGTCCGGCACGCGCTCGCTCGGGCTCAGGGTCGACGTGTCCTCGGAATCCGACACCGCTTCCATGGCCTCGGAGACGATAAAGGCTTTCGGGCGCATCGATATCCTGGTCAACTGTGCGGCGATGTTCGCCGCGGTGAAGATCGGACCCTTCGAGGAGATTCCCGCGGACGAATGGAGACGCCTTCTCGAGATCAACGTGCTGGGTGTCGCGCTGTGCTGCAGAGCCGTCACGCCCCACATGCGCAGACAAAGGAGCGGCCGCATCATCAATCTCGCCTCCGGTGCGCCGCTCAAGGGCGTGCCCTACTTTCTGCATTACATCGCGAGCAAGGGCGCGGTGATCGCCATGACGCGCGGCCTCGCCCGCGAGCTGGGCAAAGACGGCATCACCGTGAACGCCATAGCGCCGGGCCTGACCGTGTCGGACGGGACCGCAGGCCGACCGGAGCACCTGCGCAACCACGCCGAGAGCATCCGCAGCCGCGCCATCCAGCGCGAAGAGCGCCCGGAGGACCTCGTGGGCGCGGTGAGCTTTCTCGCGGGCGACGACTGCGCGTTCATGACCGGACAGACTCTGGTGGTCGACGGCGGCTCGGCGATGGTGTGAGCTAGACCCCCCTCACCACGTCGCCGACGAGCCAGATCAACGCAACCCCCAGCGCGATGAGCGCTACCTGCTGCGCCGTGGCGTGGAGTTCCGGACGCCTGTGCAGCCCGGGGATGAGATCGGCTACCGCCACGTAGATCATGCTCGCAGCGGCAAGTGCAAGCACGGTACCGATCCATTCCTGCGCCGCTTGCAGCGTGAAGTACGCGAGGAGCGCCCCGATCAGCATGGCAAGGCTCGACAGCAGATTGAGCGCCAACGCCACGGTCTTGCTGTACCCGGAGTGCAGAAGAATGACGAAGTCGCCGATTTCCTGCGGGATTTCGTGCGCGATGATCGCCGCCGCGGTGACCACACCCAGCTCAGTGCTCTGCAGAAACGCCGCGGCAATCAGGATGCCGTCGACGAAGTTGTGAAAACCGTCGCCGATGATGATCATGAGTCCGCTGCGGCCGCGGTCGCTCGGGTCGGCGTGATGGTCGTGGGCCTCGCAGTCTTCGATATGGCAGTGGCGCCACAGCACGAGCTTCTCCAGAACGAAGAACCCCAGGATCCCGGCGAGCACCGTGGCAAACAGCGCTTGAAGGTTGCCCGCGCTGCCGATCGCATGCGGCAGGATCTCTAGGAATACCGCACCGAGCAAAGTACCGATCGCAAAGCTCACCAGCGCAGGGACCCAGCTTGCGGGCGCGGAGAGAGCAAACAACGCGGCGATTGCAATGCTGATCACGCCACCCGCGATGGTCGCCGCAGAGATCCACGCAATCGTCGCCATGCTCTAGTCTTCCTCCAGCCAGATGAGGCTCGCCATTCTGCCGGTGGTCCGGTCCCGACGGAAGGAAAAAAAACGCCCCTCGCTCGCGGTGCAGAATTCGCCGCCATAGATTGCGGCGACACCTGCCGCTGCAAGCCGGTGCCGCGCAAGCCCGTAGAGATCGACGAGGTACCTTCCGTTTTGCCGTGGAACAAACGACCCCGCAGCAGCAGGGTCTGTGTCGACGAAGGCCCTGCGGACGTTCTCTCCGACTTCGTAGCGACGCGCTCCGATACCCGGTCCGAGGTAGGCGATGAGGTCTCGCGGGGGCACGCCCATGGCCTGCACGACGTTCTCGACGACTCCCCCTGCAAGCCCCCGCCAGCCAGCGTGGGCGATCCCCACGCTCTTGCCCGTGCGATCGCTCAGCAAGACCGGCAAGCAATCGGCGGTCATCACCGCGCAGACCGGGCCTATGTCCTGCGTTACGACTCCATCGGCTTCGGCGTCCGGCGTCGCCCGCGCCGCGTCGATCACGGCCGTCCCGTGCACCTGCTTCACCCATGCGGGCTCCCCGGGCAGGCACGCCCTCAATGCGGCACGGTTGCGCGCCACACACTGCGGATCATCGCCGACCCGCGCGCTCAGATTGAGGCTCGCGAATTTCCCGGAGCTGACTCCGCCGGCGCGCGTGGTGATGAGCGCGCGCACTCGCCTCTCCGCTGGCCAATCGGGGGTGATCCAATCCGGGTGAAGCAGGCTCCTCACTCGAGCGAATCCAGGAGTGACCGGAGGTCTTCGGGCAAAGGTGCCGAGAAACGCCTGAGCGCGCCTGAAACCGGGTGTGAAAACCCAAGCCGGACAGCGTGTAAGGCCTGACGATGAAGCTGTGGGGTTCGTGGATCGTCCAGTCGCTTGCTGCGGTAGACCGGGTCGCCAACCAACGGATGGCCCAACGAGTGCATGTGCACGCGAATCTGATGGGTTCTGCCGGTAGCAAGGCTGCATTCGAGCAAGGTGGCGCGGGCGAAACGTTCTATCACCTTGAAACGCGTCAAGGCCGGACGCCCGGTAGGCACCACGGCCATGCGCGTGCGATGTCGCGGATCGCGCCCGACGGGCGCGCTCACCTCTCCGTCCAGTTTGACCACCCCGTGCACGACGGCAAGGTAGTCGCGCCTCACCGTTCTGGCCTGGAGCTGCCGAACCAGCTCGGTATGTGCTCGCAAAGTTTTTGCCACCACGAGAAGTCCGCTCGTGTCCTTGTCGAGCCGGTGCACGATACCAGCCCGGGGGATCTCCGCTAGCTGCGGCGAGCGGTGCAAAAGGGCATTGAGCAGCGTCCCTTTCCAGTTGCCGCTTCCGGGATGAACCACCAGGCCAGCCGGCTTGTTGATCACCAGGACGTCGTCGTCCTCGTAGACGATATCGAGCGCGATGGGTTCGGCGCGAAACGCCGTGTCCGCCGGGCCGGGCTGCGACCGGATTTCGACGCGCTCGCCGCCCCAAATCTTCTGCTTGGGTTTGGCGGCGCGTGAATCGAGGCTGACGTGCCCTTCTCTCAGCCACCTCTGCAGGCGGTTGCGCGAATGCTCGGGAAACATCCGGGCGAGGGCCTTGTCCAAACGCAGGCCGGCAAGAGCACCAGGAACGCGTCGCGTGACCCTTGCCACGGTATAATTTGTCGTCTCATCCGCAAGTTCCACCATGAAACATAGTGTAGCTTTATTCGCTCTTTTGATGGCGGCTTGTTCCTTCATCGACAAGCACGACCCCATATCCGGATGGTCGGCCGAGAAGCTTTACCGCGAGGCGAAAGAGGCGCTGAATAGCGGCCAGTACGACCTCGCGATCAAGCGCTACGAAACGCTGGAGGCACGCTTTCCCTACGGGCGCTACTCCCAGCAAGGTCAGCTCGAGATCGCCTACGCCTACTACAAACAGAACGAGCAGGCATCCGCGGTCGCTGCAACAGACCGGTTTGTGAAGCTGCACCCCAACCACCCCAATGTCGACTACGCGCATTATCTGAAGGGTTTGGTTTATTTCAACGAAGACCTGGGATTGCTCGGCAAGGTATCCCGCCAGGATAGAACCGAGCGTGATCCCAAGTCCGCGCGCGAATCATTCGACGCGTTCAAGGAGCTGGTGCAGCGCTTTCCGGAAAGCAAATACTCGCCTGACGCGCTGGCGCGCATGAAATACCTCGTCAACGCGCTTGCCTCCCACGAGGTTCATGTCGCCCGCTACTACATGAAGCGGGGCGCTTACGTCGCGGCGGCAAACCGCGCGCAATACGCGCTGAAAAACTACCCTCAGGCGCCGGCCCAGGAAGAGGCGCTCATTATCATGATCCGGGCCTACGACGTGCTCGGCATGCCGGACCTGCGCAACGACGCCGAGCGGATCTTGAGAAAAAATTTTCCGGACAGCGCGCAGCTGAAGGACATGCTCACCCAGCTCGGCCGCTGACTTCGGATCGGCCGTCGTCCCCCGCACCCGCGGGGCGGGGCGACTTGTGACCGGCGGCGATAAACGAAAGGACTTTGTCGAGCTCACGCACCAGCTTCATCGGCGGCAGGCTGGCGAGGATTCGCGGGCCGTAAGGCTTCGAAAAGAGCCTTGGATCGCAGATGACGAGCACGCCTCGGTCGGTTTCGTCGCGGATCAGTCTGCCGGCCCCCTGCTTCAGCGAAATGACCGCCTGAGGCAATTGGTAGTCAATGAAGGGATTGCCGCCTTCCCGCGCTAGCGATTCGAGCCGCGCTGCGAGCACCGGGTCATCGGGCGGCGCAAACGGCAGCTTGTCGATAACCACCAGCGATAATGCGTCCCCGCGCACGTCCACGCCTTCCCAGAAGCTGGCGCTTCCAAGCAGGACCGCGTTGCCCAGCCGACGGAAACGCTCGAGCAGCTCACTGCGAGAGCCTTCACCTTGAAGCATCAGGGGAAATCCCAGCGCCTGCCGCCGCAACTCCTCGCGTAACAGCTCGTGAGCAAGCCGCATCGCGCGCAAGGTCGTAAACAAGAGAAAGGCGCGTCCGCCGCTCGCCCGGATCACCGGCAGGGAGGCTGCGACGACCGCGCGCGTATGCTCGTCGCTATTCGGATCCGGGAGCTTCTTCGGAACGTAGAGCAGAGCCTGGGAAGCGTAGTCGAAAGGGCTGTCCCAGCACGCGGTGCGGGCGGTGTCCAGGCCCATCTCGCTGCGGTAGTGGCTGAAGTCGCCGGCGACCGCGAGCGTCGCGGAGGCAAAAATCCAGGCGCGCGGGTGACCGTCGAGCTGCCTGCGGAAAATCCCGGCGATGGAAAGCGGCGTGGCATTCAGCCGAAGCGAGTGACTGAACACCTCGACCCAACGGACCAGATCGGCGCGGCCGTCGTCGCACCAGCGTTCGAGCAAGGCCTGCGCAGTTCGCGCGCGCTCGGAGCAGCGCGCAAGACCCTCATTGCGTTCGGAGAGCACGTCGAGGGCTGCGCACACCGAGCTCAGCGCGGAATCGAGCGCGGCGAGCGCATCCGAAAATCCGCGATTTCGCCTGACCGATACTGCAGTGAAGCGCGCGCCTTCGTTGGGCAGCGCGAGGCGCAAATCCCGGGCCGCCTTGTCCAGCGCGGCAGTGAGCCGCGGCGGGTCGGGCATGTCCTTCGCTCCGGAGAGCGCTTCGGCACGAACATCCCGTGCGAGCTCGATGAGTTGCCCCGTGGACAGAGTTTCGCCGAAAAAGAGCGTCGCCGTTTCCGGGAGCTGATGCGCCTCGTCGAAGATCACGGTATTGCAGGCAGGCAACAGCTCCGCCATCCCCTCGTCCTTGAGGATCACATCGGCGAAGAACAGATGATGGTTGACGACCACGAGATCCGCGGCGAGCGCCTCGCGCCGTGCAGCCATCACGAAACAGTCGCGAAATCGCGGGCACGACTGCCCCAGGCAGTTTTCGCGGGTCGAAGTAGCAAGGCTCCAGGCAGTAGCCTCCTCCGGCACATCGGCAAGCTCGCTCTTGTCTCCGGTGCGGGTAACGCGCGCGAAGCCCACGATGCGCTGCAAGTCCCTGACGACGTCGCGGCTGGACAGCCCGACCTCTGCCAGGTTGCGCTCCAGGTGATAGTGGCACACGTAGTTGGCCCGGCCTTTCAGCAGCGCCGTGGTGAGCGGCACATTGAGGGCCGCGCGCACCGTCGGAAGGTCGCGATGGTAGAGCTGATCCTGGAGCGTCTTGGTGCCCGTCGATAGGATGACCTTGCCGGCGGAGAGCAAGGCAGGGACGAGATAGGCAAAGGTCTTGCCCGTGCCGGTGCCCGCCTCGCAGACCAACACGGCATTGTCTCGGATCGCCCCGGCCACCCGATTCGCCATTTCCAGCTGCTGCGAGCGCACGCGGTATTCCGGGATTCTCGCTGCGAGCGGACCGCGCCGGTCAAAGAGCGCATCGAGCTGTTCCGGGATGCCGCTGCCGGGGCTAATTGACTTCTTCAACCTTGTTCCGCGATGTCATGACTCAAAGCACTATAACGTTGAAGCGCTGATCCGGGGTTGGCTTCGGGCAAGCCTCAAGCCCGCCTTTCTTTACAGCGGGCCCCCTATGGTCTAAGGTGCTTTGATCATGCGCTGCAACTACCTGTTTTTCGGCATTTTGATTCTCTCGGCTTGCGCCGCACCCCTCCCTCCGCGCAGCCCGGAGATGGTCTTTCAGGCGCTGGCCAATGCGGGAGTGCCGTATAGACGGGGCGGAGATTCGCGCGAGAATGGCTTTGACTGCAGCGGCCTGGTGGCGCACGTCTACAGGGAAGCCTTCGGGATCGAGCTGCCGCACAATGCCTTAGCGCAAAGCCGGATGGGCAAACGCGTAACCTTGTCTCAACTTGAAGCGGGCGACCTGGTGTTCTACAACACCGAGCGACGACCCTACTCCCACGTGGGGATTTTCCTCGGGGACGATCGCTTCATCCACGCACCTCGGCCGGGCTCGGCAGTGCGCATCGAAAGTATGCGCGGAACCTATTGGGTTAGGCGCTTCGACGGAGCACGGCGTATTTCACTTCCGCAGTAGGCCCGCCAAAAGGCGTAGGGTGGGCGGCAAAGCTCGAGGCTCCGTTTGACATCCATAATGAGAATCAATATCATTCTCGCTCCAATCTGGGAGAGCGGCATATGTCGAAGCCCCTGTGGGGGTTGAGCCTGGTGGGGATTTTGGGACTGGTGCTCTGGGTACCCAGCTATGCCCAGGAGCTCTCCTTTGCGCTCACCATCAAGGACCACCGCTTCGAGCCGTCGGAGCTTCGGGTTCCGGCAGGCAAGCGGTTCAAGTTGGTCGTGAAAAACCTCGACCCGACCGCTGAAGAATTCGAGAGTCACGACCTCAAGCTCGAAAAGGTCATCCCCGGCAGAAGCGAGGCGAATTTAACTGTCAGACCGCTCAGGCCGGGGACCTATGAGTTCGTCGGTGAGTTCCACGAAAAAACGGCCAGGGGCCGTGTCGTTGCGAAATAGCCTGCATCGCCATGCTCGCAACCGCCGTCATTGTGCTGCGCGAGGTGCTTGAGGCCGCTCTGGTCGTGAGTATTGTTCTGGCGGCCACTCGCGGCGTGGTTGGCAGAGCCGCGTGGGTCACTTACGGAATCGTTGCAGGGACCCTCGGCGCGTTGGCGGTCGCTGCATTTGCCGATGTACTTGCCGCCGCCGCTTCGGGCCTCGGCCAAGAGATTTTCAATGCCACGGTCCTGTTCATCGCGGTAGCCATGCTCGGCTGGCACAACGTGTGGATGACTCGACACGGCCGCGAGATGGCGGCGAATCTCAAATCGGTCGGCACAGCGGTGCGCGTGGGTGCCAAGCCCCTTTACGCATTGTCAATCGTCGTCACGATGGCAATACTGCGCGAGGGATCGGAACTCGTGTTATTCCTCTACGGCATCGCTTCGGCTGGGCCCGGCCAGACAACGGAGCTGGCAGGGGGGTTTGCGCTCGGGTTGGCCGCTGGATTGGTGTTTGGAGTCGGCATGTATTTCGGTCTGCTGCGCGTACCTGCCAAGCACTTGTTTGCCGTGACCGGATGGTTGATCCTGCTGCTCGCCGCCGGTATGGCTGCCCAGGGCGCTGCCTACCTCGTGCAAGCCGACATCCTGCCGGCACTGGGCGAAACCATCTGGGATACCTCGTACCTTCTACCCGACGACAGCGTCATCGGGAAACTGATGCATACCCTCGTGGGCTACACGGCACGGCCGTATGGAATTCAGCTCGGCTTCTATGCCGTTACGTTGATCGTAGTTCTCGTTTTGACGAAGATTACACACGGGTCTACCCGTCGTCCCGCTACGTAACGCGGCCCACGTCGTATCAAGTATTACATTTACGCGGATTTTCGATAAAAAGCCTGATACCACTCCGCAAATCGCCTGACGCCGACTTCGATGGGAGTCTGTGGCTGATAGCCGACCGATTTGTGCAGCTCGCCCACATCGGCAAAGGTCGCCGGCACATCTCCAGCCTGCATCGGAAGAAGATCGAGCTGCGCCTTTCTGCCGAGACACTGCTCGAGCACCTCGATATAGCGCATGAGCTTGACCGGCTGGTTGTTGCCGATGTTGAAGATACGCCAGGGAGCATAACTTGTCGCGGGATCCGGGTGATCACCGCTCCAGCCGGCCGCGGAAGCAGCAGGCTTCCCCATGACTCGGATGACCCCCTCGACGATGTCGTCGACGTAGGTAAAATCGCGCACCATTTCGCCGCGGTTGAACACCGGGATCGGACGTCCGGCGAGGATTCCCTCTGTGAACTTGAACAGCGCCATGTCCGGGCGACCCCAGGGACCATAGACGGTGAAGAACCGCAGGCCCGTGCACGGCAGGCCGTAAAGGTGAGCGTAGCTGTGCGCCATCAATTCGTTGGCCTTCTTGGTCGCCGCGTATAACGAGAGCGGGTGGTCGACATTGTCGTGCTCGGAAAACGGCAACCGGGTGTTGGCTCCGTAGACGGAGCTGCTCGACGCGAACACGAGGTGCCCGACCCGCGTGTGGCGGCAGCCTTCGAGCACGTGCATGAAGCCCACCAGGTTGGCATCGATGTAGGCCGAGGGGTTTTCAATCGAGTAACGCACCCCGGCCTGCGCGGCCAGATGCACGACTGCACCGAATTCACCGGCGGCGAAAAGCTCGCCCATCGGCTTGCGCTCGACGATGTCGAGCTTGTGAAAGAGGAACCCGGCACGCGCACGCAAGCGCTCGAGGCGCGCCTGCTTGAGCCGGACGTCGTAGTAGGCGTTCAGATTGTCGATGCCCACAACCTCGTCGCCGCGATCGAGCAGCTGGTGCGCCAGCGTCGAACCGATGAATCCGGCAGCTCCCGTGACAAGAACCTTCATTTTCTGTCAGTCTGGTTTGGCGGAGAGGGTGGGATTCGAACCCACGATACGCTTGCGCGTATTCCGGTTTTCGAGACCGGCACGTTCAACCGCTCCGTCACCTCTCCGGTTGGGCTGATTTTACCAGCGCCGAGGATCAGCGCGCCGGATCGATCGCCTTCAAGGGACCCATGTAAGGCAGCAGCGCGGGAGGAATATCTACGCCGCCGTCGGCGCGTTGATAGTTTTCCATTACTGCGATGAGCGTGCGCCCGACGGCAAGTCCCGAACCGTTTAGCGTGTGCACCAGCTCGGGTTTGCCCTTGTCGTTGCGGAAGCGCGCCTGCATGCGCCGCGCCTGGAACGCCTCGAAATTGCTGCACGAGGAGATCTCGCGATATGCGTTCTGCCCGGGAAGCCAGACCTCGATGTCGTAGGTTTTTGCCGACGAGAAGCCGGTGTCACCGGTGCACAGCGTGACCACGCGGTGCGGCAGCTCGAGTTTTTTCAGGATCGTCTCGGCATGTCCTGTCAGCTGCTCGTGTGCCTCGTACGATTTCGCGGGATGGACGATCTGCACCAGCTCGACCTTGTCG
>DASPWT010000111.1:0-16987 GCA_035637655.1 Burkholderiales bacterium
GCATCAGCCGGTGCGTCCAGTAGAAGTAGGCATCGTGCGCGAGGATCACGAGCGCGATGCTGAGCCAGAAATACGCCCAGCCGTATCGGGCGACATCCAGATAGACGAGCGTGTAGGGCGCGATGCCGTAACCGGAGATCAGCCCGATGACGAGGCCGAAGATGAGGACGGCGATCGCCGAGTAGGCGATCTCGCGCCGGATCTGCGCCGCGCGCGGCATCGCCCGCTGAATCTTGCCATCGGCGGGTCTTGCATACCAAACGAGGAAGGCAAACCCGGCGAGGAGCACGTAGCGGATTCCGTAGATGACTGCCGCGACCAGGAAAGGCCTCAAGAAGCCTTGGGGCAACAGGGCGTGCGCCAGGTCGTCCATGCCGTCCGCCTCAAAACCGGTACGCCAGGCTCGCGCTGGCGTAGTGGTTCGATGTGCGTTCCGCGAGCGGGCTGCGCGCGGCATCGCCGCGCAGCCGCCGCGCCTCCAGGTTGCCCACCACGATCCATTCGCGGCTGAGATCGGCTCCCCAGAGCAATCCGCCGCTCGTATACAGCGGGCCGCTTCCGACCGAATACACGGGCAGACCGGTGCTCGCCGATTGCCCGGGCGTAATGCCGTAGAACGACTGGTTCGATTTCGAATCGGCCCAGGTCTCCTGGATGAATACGGCGGCGGTGATCGCGCCGCCGCCGAAAACGATCGCGGTGAAGCGCAGGTCGGCCTGCGCGCCCCGATCCCTGTCGAGGAAGTGGCGCCCGCGCGCAAGCAGCGTGACGGGCATCGCGCCGAGCTTCCGGTCCCATTCGACGTGCAGGCCGGCCGAGGCGCCGGGGTTGATGTCCGGGACGTTGTTGCTCCTGAGGAAATCGGACTCCCTCGCGAGGCGGCCTCCTTCGTAGGCGAGCTGCGCCCCGACATTGAGGCCGCGCGCGAGCTCCGTCCTGGCGCCGCCCTCGAGGATCCCCTGGGTGGTGCGCGCGAACCACGGGACTCCGTAATACCTCACCGTCGGAATCAAGTCGGTTCGCTGCGCGGACGAGCCGTCGTATGCGGGTCGCGTGCGCACGCCTGCGCCTATCCACGCGTATTCCGGCACGGCGCTCTGGGCGAGGGCCGCAAGCGGAACGATAGTCAGAAGAGCGAGAACCATGCATCGCGCAGTCATGCGTGAAGTGTACCGCGAGCCTAGGCGCTGAGAAATTCGAGCAAGGCGTCGAGAACTTCGTCCGGCTTCTCGCCCATGAGGTTGTGGCCGGCGCAGTCCAGCGTTACCACGGTCGAGTGCGGAACCAGCCGGGCGAGGTCCCGTCCCGCGCGGGCGGGGGTCATCGCGTCGCGCGCACCGAGCAGGAACAACGCGGGGCATTTCAGCTGCGCGGCGCGCTCGAATCCCGTTTTGTATGCGTCGCAGGCGGCAAAGTCGGCGTGCAGCACCCCCGGCTTCTGCCGCTGCATCAATCGCAGGTTCCCGCCGATCACCCAGGATCCCGGGCCCGGATTGCCCGGATAGTGCGCGCAGGCGGAGTGGGACCAGGCGTTGATCATGGCGTGGGCGTCGGATTCCCCGGTCTTCGTCGCCTGAAGGAGTTCGGGCGAGACGCGCATCGGAAAGGCGGTTCCCAGCAGGGCGACGCGGCTGACGCGCTGCGGATTGCGCGCAGCGCATTCGAGCGCGGCGAGCGACCCCATGCTGTGGCCGATGATGGCCGCGGTGCTCACCTCGGCCGCATCGAGCAGGGCGACGATCCAGCCGGCCATGTCCTCGATGCTCGCGAGCGGCGCGCCGCCGCTCTTGCCGTGCCCGGGCAGATCGACCGCGAGCACCGCGCGGCCGTGGTGCGCGAGATAGCGCGACTGCAGCACCCAGACGCTGTGGTCCTGTTCGCCGCCGTGGATGAGCGCGACCGCGGGCAGCTTCGGGTCGAAGGTTTTCCCGCCGGTATAAACGTAGGCGGCATGGTTCGCGACCCGAATTTCCATCTTCAGGCCTTCGCGGCGCTCAAGGCCCGCGAGAGATCCTCGATCAGGTCCTGCGGGTCCTCGAGGCCGATCGACAGGCGAATCGTGCCCGGACCGATTCCCGCTTCGGCGAGCGCCGCGTCGCTCATGCGAAAGTGCGTGGTGCTCGCCGGGTGGATCACCAGGGACTTCGCATCGCCGACGTTGGCGAGGTGCGAAAAAACTCTCAGCGCCTCGATGAAGCGCCGGCCGGCGGCCCGGTCGCCCCTCAGGTCGAAGCTGAACACGGCGCCGCAGCCGCGCGGGAGAAGCCGCTTCGCGAGCGCGTGGTCGGGATGCGAAGGCAGCTCGGGATAGGCGATCGATTCGACCGCGGCCTCTGTGCCGAGGAAAGCGATCAGCTTGCGCGTGTTCTCGACGTGCCGCTCCATCCTGAGCGGAAGCGTCTCGACGCCCTGCAGGATCTGGAAAGCGCTGGCCGGGCTCATGCACGCGCCGAAATCGCGCAGGCCTTCGCGCCGCGCGCGCAGCAGGAACGCGGCGACGCTGGACTCCTCCTGGAAATCCATGCCGTGGAAGCCCGCGTAGGGCTCGGTCAGCTCCGGAAATTTCCCCGAGGCTTCCCAGTCGAACGTGCCTCCGTCCACCAGCACTCCGCCGATCGCCACGCCGTGCCCGCCGAGGAACTTGGTCGCCGAGTGATAGACGAGGTCGGCGCCGTGGTCGAAGGGCTTCAGCAGGTAAGGCGTGGTGAAGGTGGCGTCCACCAGGAGCGGCAGCTTGGCTGCGTGCGCGATCGCGGCGACCGAGGCAATGTCGAGCACATCCAGTCCCGGGTTGCCGAGCGTCTCGCCGAAAAGAAGCCTGGTGTTCGGCCGGATCGCCTTTTTCCAGGCGGCGAGATCGCGCGGGGATACGAACGTGGTTTCGATGCCGAAGCGCGGCAGCGTGTAGGAAAGCAGATTGTGCGAGCCGCCGTAGAGGGCGCGCGATGCGACGATGTGCGAGCCCGCCCCCGCGATCGTCGCCACCGCGAGGTGCAGCGCGGCCTGGCCGCTCGCGGTCGCGATCGCTCCGACGCCGCCTTCGAGCGCCGCCACCCGCTCCTCCAGCACCGCGTTGGTGGGATTGGAGATGCGCGAGTAGACGTGCCCGCCGCGCTCCATGTTGAAGAGCGCCGCCGCGTGGTCCGCGTCGCGGAAGACGAACGAGGTCGTGAAATAGATCGGCGTCGCGCGGGCGCCGGTGACCGGATCGGGCCTCTGGCCCGCGTGCAGGCTGAGCGTGTCGAACTGGAGAGATCGGGGTGCGGCCATGGCGTTCTCCTCGGAGTCCGGCCGATTCTAGCAGCCGGGACACTTTTTGAAGACGAAAAAAACCGCGCCCGAAGGCGCGGTCTCATTTCCGCCGGAACTGGTCAGCCGAGCCGGATCGGCACGTAGATCTTGTTACCCTCGCGTTGTATCAGGAGCGCGACGCTGCCGCGCGAACGGTCCACCAGGCGCCGCAGCTGATCGACCGTGTTCACCGGCTGGTTGTTGAACGCGAGAATGACGTCGCCC
The DNA here is from genome assembly GCA_035637655.1 of Burkholderiales bacterium. Classification (GTDB taxonomy): domain Bacteria; phylum Pseudomonadota; class Gammaproteobacteria; order Burkholderiales; family SG8-39; genus VBDM01. The sequence goes on from DASPWT010000111.1 coordinate 3,517, forward strand.
GGCTGAACGCCCGCCCGTGCGGCGGGACCCTCGGATTGCTCCACGAGCAGGCCGCCTTCGGTTTCGTTCTGTTTGCGCTCTTCCGGGGTGAGGGGGCGCACCGCCAGACCGAGCTTGCCCGGCTTCGCCTTGAGTTCGCTCTGCGCTTTTGCCAGCTTCTCCGCCGGGGCCTCGCCGAGGGAAGCTTTCAGCTCCCGCGTTTCACCCTGGCGCCAGATCTTGAGGTTTACCGGCGTTCCGGGGCGGGATTCGCCGATCATGCGGGGCAGGTCGATCGAATTCTCGACGGCGCGCCCGTCCACCGACAGGATGATGTCGCCGGTCTTGATGCCGGCCTTGTCCGCGGGACTTTTCGGTTCCACGGCGCTGACCAGAGCGCCCTGCGCCTTCTTCAGCCCGAAAGAATCGGCCAGCTCCTGGCTCACGCCCTGGATGGTGACCCCCAGCCGGCCGCGGCTGACCTTGCCGTATTTCTGAAGATCGGTCTTGACCTTCATCGCGACGTCGATGGGGACCGCGAACGACAATCCCATGTAGCCGCCGGTGCGGCTGTAGATCTGCGAGTTGATGCCGATCACCTCGCCCGCCATGTTGAAAAGCGGCCCGCCGGAGTTGCCGGGGTTGATGGCGACATCGGTCTGGATGAAAGGCACGTAGGTCTCGTCGGGCAGCGAGCGCGATTTCGCGGAGATGATGCCCGCGGTGACGGTGTTCTCCAGGCCGAAAGGCGAGCCGATCGCGGCGACCCATTCGCCGACTTTCGCCTTCGAGGCGTCCCCGATGCGGACCGTCGGGAGATTCTTCGAATCGATCTTGACCAGCGCGACGTCGGTGCGGCGGTCCACGCCGATCACCTTCGCCTTGAATTCGCGCTTGTCGGTGAGCTTGACCGTCACTTCGGACGCGTCATCGACCACGTGCGCGTTGGTGAGGATGTAGCCGTCCGCGCTGACGATGAAGCCCGAGCCGACCCCCTTGCGTATCGCGTCGCCTTGCGGCATGGGAATCTGGAAACGGCGGAAAAACTCGTAGACCGGGTCGCCCGGCTCGCCGGGGATCTGGGGTTGCTGCATCTGGGTGCGCACGGGCGCGGTGGTGGTGCTGATGTTGACGACGGCGGGCCCGTTTTGCTCGACCAGGGCGCTGAAATCGGGGAGCGCGCTGGTGGCGGACCTCTGGATCTGCGGTGTCTGGGCCTGCGAGCTCGATACGGGGGTCAGCCTGCCGCGCTCGAAGCCCAGCACCGTTGCGGCCGCGCACACGGCCAGCACCACGGCGAATTTCATCTTGGACATCGGGGTCTCCTGCAATGATTCCGGTAACGCGTCTTGGGCAGCGCAGGCGAGGCGAAGTTCCCGCCGCTCCAGGCCCCGACACATTTCGTTACCGGAAGACTTCAGTCCCGCTTGGCCTGGGGGGGCCTCGCGGCCTGTTCGCGCACCCCCTGGTCGGCACGCGCCTTCTTCAGGATGTCGGCGCACTCCTGCGAGCCGATCCGCAGGGCGAGCTCGATCGCCGTGTCGCCGTCCTTGCTGACCATGTTGACGTCCGCGCCGTTCCTGAGCAGCAGCTCGACCATCTTCGAGTCGCCGCGCGCCGCGGCGTACATGAGCGGCGTATAGCCGTTCTCGGCGACCAGGTTGGGGTCGAAGTTCTGGGAGAGGACCTTCTGCGCGTAAATGAGGTTGCCCTTCTCGATGGCGTAGAACAGCACCTTGATGCCTTCGGAGCTCTGTTGCTTGGGTCTTTTTTCCAGGCCCGTCGGAAGCAGGTCCACCACGTAGTTGATGAGCGAAAAGCCCACCATCGTGGCCATGGCGATGACCAGAGGCAGGGTCGAAATTCCGAGGCCCTCGGCCACCTCGCCGGGCATGTTCGCGGCGACCGCCAGGAGCACGACCAGGAAGAAGAACTGGAACTTGAGGTACAGGAACAGCGCGATGAATACGACGAGTGCCAGCGAGCCGAGCAGGAAACCCCGATCGATATCGAAGCGCTCGAGCATTTCCTCTTGCAGGTTGGCGAGAGTCGCGGCGAGCCCGACCAGGACGACCAGTGCGATTTCCTGTACCCGCTTCCTGTTGAAATTCATGGCGCTCCCCCGACAGGGGCTCCGGCTTGTTTGAGGCTATTATAGTGGAGCCGCAAAGGCAGCTACGGCGGGGCATCAGGATGAGCAAGGCATTCACGCGCGAAGGCGACGCGCCGGAAGAGGAGATCGAGGTCGAGCCCCGGGTGCCCCGGGGGTCGAAGAACTACATCACGCCCGCGGGCTATGCGCGCTTGAGATCGCAATTGAGGGCGCTGGACGAGGTCGAGCGCCCGGAGCTGGTGAAGACGGTGGCGTGGGCCGCGTCCAACGGCGACCGCTCGGAAAATGCCGATTACCTCTACGGGAAAAAACGCTTGCGCGAGATCGAGCGCCGCATCCGCTTTCTCGTCAAGCGCCTGGAGATCGCCGAAGTGGTCGATCCCCGCGACCAGGACCAGGACCGCGTGTTCTTCGGCGCCACCGTCACCTACCGCGATACGGGCGGCCGGGAGCACACCGTCAGCATCGTCGGCACCGACGAAGTCGATCCCGCGCGCGGCCGGGTGTCGTGGGTGTCGCCGATCGCCCGGGCGCTGCTCAAGACGCGCGAGGGCGACGCGGTGACGCTCAGTACGCCGGCCGGGGACGAGCCGCTCGAAGTTCTTTCGATTCGCTACGAGGAATTGAAATAGAAACCGGTAGAAACCGGGGACAGACCACGATTTTCTCCAGCACCGGGCTCACTCCAGCCTGTCCCGAAAATAGTGGTCTGTCCCCGGTTTCTTCTCAGTTGGCCGCGACGCTCGTAAAATCCCCGGCCTTGACGACCGAGAGTTTTGCCGGATCGATATGCCGTCGCAGGGCCTCGACGACGGCCTTGGGCGTCATGGCGGCGATCCGCCGCTCCAGCTCCTCTTCCCACGCGAAAGTGCGGCCGAGCACGAGGTAGGACGCGAGGCGGCTCGCGACGGTCGCGTCGCTCGAGCGCGCGAGTTGTCGCGACTGCAGCAGGCCGTTCTTCCCGGCTTCGACTTCCTCGGCGCTGAACCCTCCGGCGAGCGCCTTGCTGAGCTCCTCGGCGAGCGCCGCCTCGACCCGCGCGCGGTTCTGCGGCGCGTAGATGGCGAAGACCCCGAAGCTGCCGCGCTCGAAGAAGCTGTCGGCCGACAGGAACGAGCCGACGCTATAGGACAGCCCCTCCTTCTCGCGGATGCGCCGCACCAGCCGCGAATCGGATGCGCCGCCGAGAAGATAGTTGCCGAGGACGAGCGCCGCATAATCGGGGTTGTCGTCGCGCAGCTTGAGCAGCATCCCCGCGCGCAGCACCGCGTTCGCCTTGTCCGGCGTGTTGATCACGTCGTCGGCCGGCGCGACCTCCGCGATCCGCAGAGGGATTCGCGCGTAAGGGCGCGGGCTTTTCCAGTCGCCGAACAGCTCCTGGGCGAGGCGCGCGATCTCGCCCGGATCGAAATCGCCCACGACCGCGAGCTCGCTGTCGGAGGCGCCGTAGAAATCGGCGTAGCACCGCTTGGCGTCGTCGAGGGAGAGCGCCTGGAGCCGCGCGCTGCGCTCGTCGAGCGTGGCCGTATACAGCCAGTGCTCGGGCGGGTAGGGATTCAGGTGGCGGGCGAGCGCAAGGCCCGCGAGCGCGCTCGGATCGCTTCTTTGCGTGTCGATGCTGGTGAGCGAGGAGCGGCGCAGTTGCTCGAACTCCTCATTCGGAAAAGACGGCTGGCGCAGTACCTCGGCCATCAGCCTGAGCGCCTCCGGGAGGCTCTCGCGGACGGTTTCGACCGAGCCTCCGTCGCCGCCGACACCCACGTTCGCCTTGAGCCGGTCGAACCGATTGCGGAGCTGTTCGCGGGAATTCTTCCGCGTGCCGCGCAGCAGCATCCCGCTCGCGATGTTGCAGGCCGCGGCGCGGTTCAGCTTGCTTTGCTCGTCGCCCCATTCCAGAGTGAGCTGCGCCACCACGGTGCCACCGCGCGTTTTCTTGGGGAGCAGCGCGAGCTTCATGCCGCCGGGGAGCGTCCTGCGGATGACGCGCGCCTCGATGTTCGCGGGGGTCGGATTGAAATCCTCGCCCGGCGCCACCGTGGCCGAGCCGCGGTAGTCCTTGAGCGCGGCGGCGAGGTCCGGCACCGGCGGAATCTCCGCGCGGTCGGGCGAGGGCGTCGGAATGAACATTCCCAGCGTGCGATTGGCGGGTTTCAGATAGCGCGTCGCGGCGGCCTGGACGTCGGCGGCGGTGGTCCGCTTCAGCCGGTCGCGGTGCAAAAAGAGCACGCGCCAGTCGCCGATGCCGGCGCATTCGGAAAGCGCGCTGGTGAGCTCGCGGGAATCGGCGAGCGTGAGCTCGATGTCGTTGACGAGGCGCCTCTTCGCGAGCTCGACCTCTTCCTCGGTGACGGGGCTCTTGGAGAAACCCTCCAGGACACCGAGCAGCGCGTCGCGCGCGGCCTCGAGCGAAGCGTCCTGCCTCACATTCGCGCCGAAGTAGGCGAAGCCCGCCTCGCGCTGCTGCCGCTCGGTGCCGAAAACGGAGCTCGCCAGGCCCGCTTCGACGAGCGCCTTGTGCAGCCGCCCCGAAGGCACGTGGCTGAGCAGCGCGACCAGCACGTCCACGGCGGCGTATTCGGGATGGCTCCCCGGAGGCATGTGGTAGAGCGCCGAGACGAGCTGCACGTCGCCCGAGCGCCGCAGCGTGACCGTGCGCTCTCCGTCCTGGGTCGGCTCGACGGTATAGGTCCGGCGCAGCGTGCGTGCCGGTTTGGGGATCCTGCCGAAATGCTTTTGCACGAGCTTGAGGACGGCCGGCTCGTCGAGCTTGCCGGACACGAGCAGCACCGCGTTGTCGGGCTGATAGTAGTGGCTGTAGAAAGCCCGCAGCCGGTCGATCGGCACGTTCTCGATGTCCGAGCGCGCCCCGATGATCGCATTTCCGTAGTTGTGCCAGAGATAGGCGCTTGCCGCCATGCGCTCGCGCAGCACGCTGAAGGGGCTGTTTTCCCCCGACTCGAACTCGTTGCGCACCACGGTCATTTCCGCGTCGAGATCGCGCCGGGCGATGGAGGCGTTGACCATGCGGTCGGCTTCGACATCGAGCACGTAGGCCAGGGTCTTCTCGCTCGCGGGAAAAGTTTCGAAGTAATTGGTCCGGTCGAACGAGGTGCTGCCGTTGTAGCGCGCGCCGCGCCGCTGGAAATCGGCCTTGATGTTCGGGAAGCGCGGCGTGCCGCGGAACATCAGGTGCTCCAGAAGATGCGCCATTCCGGTTTCGCCGTAGCCTTCGTGCCGCGAGCCGACGAGGTAGGTGACGTTGACCGTGACGGTATCGATCGAGCGGTCGGGGATCAGCAGGATCTTCAGGCCGTTCGCGAGGCGGTATTCGGTCACGCCTTCGACCGAGGTGACCCGCGCGACCCCGGCGGGCAGGCCCGCGCCCGTCGGCTGGGCGGCGACCAGCGCCGGAAAGATCAGGGAAAGCGCGGCGAGGAGGCGGTATCGATGGAAGTTCATCGGGCTTGCTTCTTGACCGGCGGGGCCTGAGCAAGTTCAATTCTATCCGGTACGGGAGGAGCCGAACGGGGTGGGCTTGAATTCCGCGGGCGCAAGCCTCATTCTCCGCTCGGGCCAGGGCCCGCCATTTCCCCGAAAAACGCTCGGAGCCACCGCGCCATGCCGGCAACAGCCGCAAAAGAAACCCTGGGCTTCCAGGCGGAGGTCAAGCAGCTCCTCGACCTGATGATCCACTCCTTGTACGGCAACAAGGAAATCTTCCTGAGGGAGCTGGTTTCGAACGCTTCCGACGCGGCCGACAAGCTGCGCTTCGAGGCGCTTTCGAACAACGCCGTGTACGGCTCGGACGCCGAGCTCAAGATCCGCGTCTCCTTCGACAAGCAGGCGCGCACCCTCACGGTATCGGACAACGGCGTCGGCATGTCGCGCGACGAAGTCGTCGGCAACATCGGCACCATCGCCAAGTCCGGGACGCGCGAGTTCTTCCAGTCGCTCACCGGCGACCAGGCGAAAGACGCGCGGCTGATCGGCCAGTTCGGGGTAGGCTTTTATTCGTCCTTCATCGTCGCCGACCGCGTCACGCTCCTGACGCGCCGCGCGGGATTGCCGGCCGGCGAGGGCGTCCGCTGGGAATCCGACGGCGGCGGCGAATTCACGATCGAGACCGCGGAGAAGGAAGGGCGCGGCACCGACGTCGTCCTGCACCTGCGCGAAGGGGAGGACGAGCTGCTCTCGGACTGGAAGCTGAAGGAGATCGTCCGCAAGTATTCCGATCACATCGCCATCCCGATCGTGATGAAGAAAGTGAAGTGGGACAAGGAGAAGTCGGCGGAGAAAGTCACCGACGAGGACGAGACGATCAACCAGGCGAGCGCCTTGTGGGCGCGCGCGAAGTCGGAGATCAGCGAGGAGCAGTACCGCGAGTTCTACAAGCACGTCGCCCACGACTCCGACGCGCCGCTCGCCTGGAGCCACAACCGCGTCGAAGGCCGCCAGGAATACGTGCAGCTTCTCTACATCCCGGCGCGCGCGCCCTTCGACCTGTGGGACCGGCACGAGCGCCGCGGCCTGAAGCTCTACGTGCGGCGCGTGTTCATCATGGACGACGCCGAGCAGCTGCTGCCCGCTTACCTGCGCTTCGTGCGCGGCGTGGTCGATTCGAACGACCTGCCGCTCAACATCTCGCGCGAGATCCTGCAGGAGAGCCGCGACATCGAGGCGATCCGCGCCGGCTGCACCAAGCGCGTCCTCGGCCTGCTCGAAGACCTCGCCGAGAACCAGAAGGACAAGTACGCGGGCTTCTGGAAGGAATTCGGGCGCGTCCTGAAAGAAGGCGTGGGCGAGGATCCTGCCAACCGCGAGCGCATCGCGAAGCTCCTGCGTTTTTCCTCCACCCACGCCGACAGCGAAGAGCAGAGCGTATCGCTCGCCGACTACACCGCGCGCATGAAGGCGGGACAGGACAAGATCTACTACGTGACCGCGGAGAGCTTCCTCGCCGCGAAGAACAGCCCGCACCTGGAAATCTTCCGCAAGCGCGGGATCGAGGTGCTGCTCTTGTCGGAGCGCGTCGACGAGTGGCTGGTCGCGAACCTTCCTGAGTACGAGGGCAAGCAGCTCGCCTCGGTCGCGAAGGGCGAGCTCGATCTCTCCGGGCTCCAGTCCGACGACGAGAAGAAGGAGGAGGCGAAGCAGGCGGGCGGGCACCGGGCCCTCATCGCGAAACTGAAGGACGCGCTCGGCGACCGGGTAAAGGACGTGCGCGTCAGCTCGCGGCTCACCGCTTCGCCCTCGTGCCTGGTCGCCGACGAGCACGACATGGGGGGCAATCTCTCGCGCATTCTCAAGGCGGCCGGGCAGAAAGGGCCGCAGGCGAAGCCGATCCTCGAGATCAATCCGGGGCATCCGATGGTGCAGCGCCTGAACCAGGAAAAGACGCGCTTCGCCGACTGGGGGAATCTGCTCTTCGACCAGGCGCTCCTCGCCGAGGGCGGTCAGCTCGACGATCCCGCCGGGTTCGTGCGCCGCATGAACGAGCTGATGCTCGAGATGGCGGGCGAGGCGAGCCGCATCATCGTTCCGGGACGCTGACAGGTCACCGATCGACGCCGAGTTGACGGATTACAATCCGTCATATGCCTGAAGAGAGTTTCTGGCGCAGCGCCTTCGCGGCAGCTTTTCTTGCCGCGTCCAGCCTTTGCGCTCAGCCGGCGCCTGAGCCCGCGACCGGGATCACGCCGAAGGCCCTTGTCACCTCGCAGCGCTTCATGGTGGTCGCGGCGCACCCGCTTGCGGCGCGCGCCGGCTACGACGTGATCCGCCGCGGCGGCAGCGCGCTCGACGCGGCGATCGCAACCGAGCTCGTGCTCAATCTGGTGGAACCCCAATCCTCAGGGATCGGCGGCGGAGGGTTTCTGCTTCACTACGCGGCGCGTGACGCCAAGCTCGAAGCCTACGACGGCAGGGAAACCGCGCCCGCTGGAGCGAAGCCCTGGCGCTTTCTCGCGGCCGACGGGCGCCCGCTCGATTGGCCCGCCGCAGTCGTAAGCGGCAAGTCCGTGGGCGTGCCGGGCTTGCTGCGCCTCTTCGAGCTTGCGCACCGCAGGCACGGCAAGCTTCCCTGGGCGGAGCTGTTCGAGCCGGCGATCCGGCTCGCGCAGGAGGGATTTCCGATCTCGCCGCGGCTCTCCGCGCTCATCGCCTCCGACCGGTTTCTTTCGCTCGACGACAAGGCGCGCCGCTACTTCTATTTGCCCGACGGCAAGGCCAAGCCCGCTGGCACCCTGCTGAAGAACCCGGAATTCGCCGCGGTGCTGAAGCGCGTTGCGGCGGGCGGCGCCGACGCGTTCTACCGCGGCGAGATCGCGCGCGACATCGCCGCCGCCGTGCGCAGCCACAGGCGCTCCGCCGGCGACCTCGCCGAAGCGGATTTCGCCGCGTACTCGGCGAAGCAACGCGAGCCGCTGTGCGGCGCGTACCGCCGCTGGAAGGTATGCGGCATGCCTCCTCCCAGCTCGGGCGGTTTCGCGGTGCTGCAGATCCTGGAGATCCTCGAGCGCTTCGATCTGCGCGCGCTCAAGCCCGATTCGATCGAGGCGGTGCATCTCTTCGCCGAGGCCGGGCGGCTTGCCTATGCCGACCGCAATCTCTACGTCGCCGATCCGGACTTCGTCAGAGCGCCGCTCGCGGCGCTCCTCGAATCGCGCTACCTCGAATCGCGCGCGAAGCTGATCGACCCGCTGCATTCGATGGGACGCGCGCGGGCGGGCAATCCCGCCGGCGTATCGGCGAACCATGGGCTCGCCGAGCCGCTCGAGCTCCCCGCGACCTCGCACGTCTCCATCGTCGACGCCGAGGGCAACGCCGTGGCGCTGACCGCGAGCATCGAGGCCGCTTTCGGCAACCGCCAGATGGTGCGCGGGTTCTTCCTCAACAACGAGCTGACCGATTTTTCCTGGGCTCCCGATGAAGCCGGCAAGCCCGTCGCCAACCGCGTCGAGGCGAAGAAGCGCCCGCGCAGCTCGATGGCGCCGACCATGGTGTTCGACGAAAAGGGAAAGCTCAGCATGGTGATCGGCTCGCCGGGTGGCCACTCGATCATCAACTACGTCGCCCTGACGCTCGTGAACGTGCTCGACTGGGGGATGGACATCCAGAGGGCCATAGCCGCGCCGCGCATGGGCAGCCGCAACGGCCCGACGGAACTCGAGCAGGGAACGAAACTCGAACGCCTCGCGCCGGAGCTCGAGCGCATGGGCCACAGCGTGCGCGTCCGGCCGGAGGCGAGCGGCGTGCACGGCATCGTGCGGACGACCACAGGTTGGGCGGGCGGCGCCGATCCGCGGAGAGAGGGCGTGGCGCTGGGGGATTAGAAGTCCGGTTCGAGTCAATCGCATTTGGCGCTTGCACCGAGCCGATGCAGCGCATGCCGAGCGAATACCTGCGCCGCTTCAGCTACGACACCAACTACTGTCCGATCATCGCGCGAACTCCAGGATGTCGAAGCCGGCGTAGCGGTCGACGATGTAGACCAGGCCGCGCGCATCGACCTCGACGTCGTTGGTCTGCGGCGCGGCCGTGCCCGCGGCCGGCCCGGGGATGAACCAGCCGACTTCCTGCGCGGCGCGCGGATGTCCGAGACGTCGATCACGCGCAAGCCCGCGTGCCAGCAGCCCGCCCAGTGCGATTGATTGCGATTGACTACTCGCCGGGCTCAACGGTATATTGATGATTGGCGAAAATTTCCCTATTCCCGCTCGGTCGTCGTGGTTCGAAGAAGGGAAGGGTCATGGTCCGCGAAGTGCTGCGCTGGGCAGGTGCTTTCCTTGTCGCCACCTTGCTCGCCGGTTATTCGGCGTTCGCCTACAGCGTAACGGTATCGTTCCTCGTTCCCGACGTTGAATACGTCAACGTCCTCAGCGGCGGCCAGTGCCCCGGTCCGCTGACCAGCTGCGAAGCGTTCGACGACCCGACAGCAGCAGCGACGGCGCAGGTGAGCGCGATTTGCGCGCAGTCGACGGTCCCGAAGTGGATCGACTGTACGCTGTTGGGATTGCGTGCGACGCCCGGATTGATCGGGCCGTATGGTCCTATCGCCTACGGCGCGGATTACTCATACATAGAAATAAAAGAGGGCTTCCCCGACCAGCTTGTTTTTTCGGCAACGGACATCTATTTCTTCTACCAATGCCCGTCCGGATATCAGTTCAATGGCTTCAACCTTTGTTTTTCCACGGGGCTGGTGCCGCCCAAGAATCAGTGTACGGACGGCACGTGTTGCGTCGGCAATCCGATCAACCCCGGCGCGGGCGGCAAGACCGAGATCCAGACCGACTACGTCGGCAGCGGCGCGTTTCCTTTGCAGTTCAGGCGTGCTTACAACAGCCGGGGCGAGTTCTCCGGCTTCCGGATCGGCCAGAATTGGCGCCACACGTACGATCGGGAGATCAAGGTCAATACTCTAAGCGTTCAATCTTTCCCTCCCGGGATTGTGGCGAGCGCCCGAGCACTCCGGCCCGACGGCCGAGTGTACTATTTTTCCTTTAACGGCACGGTATGGTCCGGCGATCCGGACGTCCCCGATCGGCTGATACGCCTGGTCGATGCGACCGGCGCGACCACGGGCTATCGGTACACGACTGCGGATGATACGGTCGAGTCGTACGACGCGGCGGGAAAACTCCTCTCCATCGCGAATCGAGCCGGGCTGCAGCAGACGCTCTCGTATGATGCTTCAGGGCGTCTGGACCATGTAACGGATCCGTTCGGGCGCACGCTTGGATTCGAATACGACGGCGCAAATCGCATTGTCAGCGTCATCGATCCGGCCGGCAATCGCTTCGGCTACGGCTACGACGCCGGCAACAACCTGACGGCCGTCCAATATCCCGACGGCACCAGCCGCCAGTATCTCTACAACGAGTCCGCCCTGACGGGCGGCGTGAGCCTTCCGAACGCGCTCACCGGCTTCACGGACGAAAAGGGCGCGCGCTACGCGACCTGGACGTACGACGCGCAGGGCCGAGCGGTGGCGTCCGAGCATGCCGGCGGCGCGGCCAAAGTGCAGGTCAGCTTCAACCTCGATGGCACGAGCACGGTGACCGATGCGCTGGGCACTTCACGCAGTTACGGTTTCCAACTGCAATACGGCGTGATGAGAAATACCGCGATATCCCAGCCGTGCACGTCCTGTGGCGCGAGCAGCAGCGCGACGACTTACGACAGTAATGGGTTTGTCGCCAGCCGGACCGACTTCAACGGTAACGTCACGCAATACACGCATGACGCGCGCGGGCTCGAATTGTCCAGGACCGAAGCGGCCGGCACACCGCAAGCGCGCACCATTACAACGTCGTGGCACTCGAGCTTTAACCTTCCGCTCCAAATATCGGAGACGGGGCGTAGGACGTCATTTATCTACGACATAAGCGGCAATCTGCTGCAAAAAACCGTAGTCGCCGGCACGAAGAGCCGCACGTGGACCTACACCTACAACGGAAACGGACAGGTCCTGACCATCGATGGGCCACGGACTGACCTGAGCGACGTAACGACGTACACGTACGACGCGCAGGGCAACGTCGCTACGGCCACGAATGCTTTTGGCCAGCGCACCCAATTCGGCGCCTACGACGCCCATGGACGTCCGCTGACGATCGTGGATCCCAATGGACTTGTCGTCCGGCTCGCCTACGACGTGCGCGGCCGGCTGACCAGCCGCGATGCAGGAGGCGCGGTCACCAGCTACGATTACGACCCGGCCGGGCTCATCTCCCGAGTCACCTTGCCCGATGGTGGCTTCCTGGCCTACACGTATGATCCGGCCCAACGGCTTGTCGGCATCGACGATCGCCTGGGAAACCGCATCGCCTACACCCTCGACGCGATGGGCAACCGCGTCAAAGAAGAGGCTTTCGACAGCGCCGGTCAGCTTGCGCGCACGCGCTCCCGGGTCTTCGACGGCCTGAATCGGTTGGCGCAGGAGATCGGGGCGCAGAGCCAGATCACGAGCTACGATCACGACGATAACGGCAACATAACCGCGGCCACCGATCCGCTGCAGCACACGGTAGCCAATACTTACGATGCGCTCAACCGGCTCATCGCGGTGACCGACCCTGCCGGCGGCAGGACGCAATACGCCTACAGCGCGCTCGACCTGTTGACGCGGGTCACCGATCCGAGGAACGTCGCGACCGCGTACGGCTTCGATGGCGTGGACCTGACGCAGACGCAAAGCCCGGATGGCGGATTGACGACGACGACTTACGACAGCGCAGGAAACCTCCTCTCGTCGATCGATGCCAAGGGCCAGGCGACTTCCTATCGCTACGATGCCTTGAACCGCCTCGTCGGAATTACTTATGCCGATGGCAGTCAGGCTACTTACACTTACGATCAGGGCGTGAACGGGCTGGGCCGGTTGACGCAGATCGCGGACGGCGGCAGCACGCTTGCTCTGTCGTATGACGTGAACGGGCGGGTCGTTGCGAAGCAGCAGACCGTCATCTCCACAAAGACCACCCTGAACACGATCTACAGCTACAACAGCGCGGGCCAAATTACCTCGATGACTTACCCGTCCGGCCGCGTGCTGCAGTTCGCCTACGACGTGCAAGGGCAGCCGAGCGCCATTCAGGTCGACGGCCGTCCGCTCATCGCCGACACGCGGTATCAGCCCTTCAGCGGCCTACAAGGTTTCCGGCTTGCTGCTATCTCGGGCCAGCCGTCCTATGTCCGGCAATTCGATCTTGACGGTCGCATCGCGAGCTACACGTTCGGCAATACATCGATTGCCGTCGGCTACGACGCGGCCTCGCGCGTCGCCTTCCTGGCCGATACGGCCGTTCCCGCGAATGCCGTGACTTACGGCTACGATGCGCTCGACCGGCTGACGCAGGCGGTGATGCCGAACAACGTAGAAGCCTTCCAGTACGATGCGAACGGCAACCGGTTGAGCAAAACGATCGGCTTGAGCACCGACGTCTACGGCTACGCCCCCGACAGCAATCGCTTGCTGCAGATCACCGGCTCCCAGGTGCGCTCCTACAGCACCGATGCGAACGGCAGCGTGACCGCGGACGGCGTGAACCAGTATGTCTACGACGTCCGCGGCCGCTTGTTCCAGGCCGATTCAGCGGCGGGCACCACGCGCTACATCGTCAATGCCCTGGGGCAAAGAGTGGCGAAGATCGGGCCGGTGACAGGCCACCATTTTCCCAGGAAGCCGGGGCACCGCACGCCGGTTGCGGTGTTCGCCTACGACGAGGGCGGCCGGCTGCTCGGGGAATACGACGCAAGCGGTGTGCCGCGCAGGGAATACGTATGGCTCGGGAACACGCCGGTGGCGGTGTTGAAGCCAAATGCCGCGGGCGGTACGGACATTTTTGCGATACACGCCGATCATCTGAACACACCACG
>DASPWT010000112.1:0-65613 GCA_035637655.1 Burkholderiales bacterium
CCGGAGAACGTGCGCGAGAAGGGCAGCGACGCGGTGCGCACGAACTTCGCCGCGCACATGTACAGCACTCCTTTCGCGAAGCTCGCGCGCCATCCGCGCATGGTCGGGCCGATCATGCAGCTTTTCGGCGAAGAGCTGTACATGCACCAGTTCAAAATCAACGGCAAGATGGCTTTCGACGGCGACCTCTGGCAATGGCACCAGGACTACGGCACCTGGAAGAACGACGACCTGATGCCCGAGGCTCGCGCGATGAACGTCGCGATCTTCCTCGACGAGGTCAACGAGTTCAACGGACCGCTGATGTTCATTCCCGGCAGCCACAAGCTCGGCGTGATCGAAGCCGATCACGACACCTCGACGACGAGCTATCCCCTGTGGACGATCCACCACGACACGATCAGAAAGCTCGTCGAGCGCGGCGGCATCGTGGCTCCAAAGGGTCCGCCGGGGTCGATGATTCTGTTTCACTCCTGCCTGGTGCACGCCTCTACTGCCAATCTCTCTCCTTGGAATCGGGTCAGCGTCTATTTGAGCCTGTGCGCGGTGTCGAACCACATACGGCGCTTCAAGCGTCCGGGGTACATCGCGCACCGCGATTTTGCGCCGTTGAAGTGCCTCCCCGACGATTGCCTGCTCAGGCCCTACGACGTGCCGCTTCCGTGGAGAGACGGAACGCCGCCGGAAGAGCTGCAAGGCGCGCTCAAAGCCGCGTGAATCTGTACGCAAAGCTCCGGGAGCGCGAAGCGCAAGGCAGGCCGCTGCGGGTCGGCATGATCGGCGCAGGCAAATTCGGCGCCATGTACATCGCGCAGGTGCCGAAGACGCCGGGGGTGCATCTGGTCGGTATCGCCGACCTTTCTCCCGCGAATGCGCGGACCAGCCTCGAGCGCGTGGGCTGGAAGCCGGAACAGTACGCTGCCGCGTCGCTCGATGCGGCGCTGAAGGAGCGACGGACGCACATTTCGGAGGACTGGCGCGCGCTCGTCGCGCACCCGGCCGTGGAGATCGTCGTCGAAGCCACGGGCAATCCGATCGCCGCAGTCGAGCATGCGCTCGCAGCATTCCGAAACGGCAAGCACGTGGTGATGGTGACGGTCGAGGCCGACGCCTTCTGCGGGCCCTTGCTCGCGAAGAAGGCGAAGGAGGCGGGAGTCGTTTACAGCCTCGCCTACGGCGATCAGCCCGCGATCATCTGCGACCTCGTCGATTGGGCGCGCGCGGCGGGATTCCCGGTGGTTGCGGCCGGGCGCGGGCACAAATGGCTGCCGCACTTCGCGCAGTCCACGCCGGAGACCGTATGGGGTTACTACGGCCTCACGCCCGAACAGGCCCGCGTGGGCGGACTCAACCCGAAGATGTTCAATTCCTTTCTCGACGGCTCGAAGCCGGCGATCGAAGCCGCCGCGGTGTGCAATGCAACCGGCCTTACGCCGGCGCCGGAGGGTCTCGCGTATCCGCCTGCGTCCATCGAAGACCTGCCGCTGGTGATGCGGCCGAAGGCCGAGGGCGGGCAGCTGCATCACAAGGGGCAGGTCGAAGTCGTGTCCTCGCTCGATCGCGACGGGCGGGCGATTCCCTACGACATCCGCTTCGGCGTGTGGGTCGTGTTCGAGGGCGAGTCCGATTACATCCGGCGTTGCTTCATGGAGTACGGCGTGCGAACCGATCCTTCGGGCCGCTATGCCTCGATGTACAGGCGCTGGCACCTGATCGGGCTCGAGGTCGGAATTTCGGTGGCCTCGGTCGGATTGCGGGGCGAGCCGACCGGCTGCGCCACGGATTTTCGCGCGGACGCGGTTGCGACGGCCAAGCGCGATCTGAGGGCGGGCGAGATGCTCGACGGCGAAGGCGGATATATGGTGGTGGGCAGGCTCATGCCAGCCGCGGATTCGCTCGCGCTCGGTGGGTTGCCGCTCGGCTTGGCGCACCAACTGAGGCTAGTCAATCCCGTCAAGGCCGGCCAGGCTGTGCGCTGGGCTGATGTCGCCTACGACGCTGGGGCCGAGGCGGTGCGTGTGCGCCGCGAAATGGAGTCGATGTTCGTCGCCCCCAGACAGCGCACGGCCTAGGAGGCGAGGCCCTGTGCCGGAAATGTAACGAATTGGGATTCCTCGCAATTTTCCGCCAAATATAGTGTAATTGGACCTAGACCCGAGAGCGCAGGCTGGGATACTGTAATCGGGGGCCTGGACCCGAGAGAGGGCAGGCAGGGAGCCGCCATTCAAAGGCGGGGCAAGGGAATTTCTTATGAAAACCACGTCGTCTAGACCGCTTACGCTGGTTCACGATTCGATCGAAGCCAAGCTCGCGCCGCTCAAGATCCTGGTCATCGACGACCAGTCCACCGGGCGCATCGTGCTGAGCGAGATCATGAGGAGCCTCGACGCGAGTCTGGAGGTTGCCACGTTCGCCGACCCTTTGGAGGCCATCGAATACGCGCGCAAGCACCCTGTCGACATGGTGCTCACCGATTACAAGATGCCGAACTTGGACGGTATCGAGGTCATCCGGAGGCTGCGCCGCATTTTCGGCTACGAGGACGTTCCGATCATCTGCATCACGGTGGTGAACGATCGCGAAGTCCGCTACCGTGCCCTGGAGGCCGGGGCCACCGACTTCCTGATTCGCCCGATCGACCGGCTCGAATGCGGGGCGCGCTGCCGCAATCTCCTGAGCCTGCGCCGGCATGAAATTCTCAAGAAAAACAGAACCCGGATTCTCGAGCAGAAGATCGACGAGGCCACCCGCGAGTTGCGGCGCCGCGAAGTCGAGACGCTGTTTCGGCTGGCGAAGGCCGCCGAGCAGCGCGACAAGGTGACCGGAATGCACCTGGTGCGGATGGCCAAGTACTCCGCCCTGATCGCCAAAGGCGTCGGGCTGTCCTTGGCTGAGCAAGATGCGATCGAGCTGGCCGCGCCGATGCACGATATCGGAAAAATCGGCATTCCGGACCGGATCCTGCAGAATCCCGGAAGGCTCGACGGCGAGGACCTGCGAGTCATGCAGTCGCATGCGCGCATCGGCTACGACATGCTGAAGGACAGCTCTTCCGGATATCTGCAAATGGCCGCGGTGATCGCGCTCGGCCATCACGAGAAGTACGACGGCAGCGGTTACCCGACCGGCCTCAGGGGCGAGCACATTTCGCTCGAAGCGCGAATCGTCGCCATCGCGGATGTCTACGACGCGCTCACCTCGGTTCGCCCCTACAAACCGGCTTGGCCCGTGGAGGAAGCGTTCGTCTACATGGCGGAGCACGCCGGCAGGCATTTTGATCCGAAGCTTGTGGAAATCCTGGTGCGGAACCGAGACGAAGTCCTCTCCATCGGCGAACGGTTTGCCGATCAGCTGGCGCAGTGACCCGGAACCGGGCCGGATGGCGCTGAAATCGATCTTCGCCGGCCTTCGAGCGCGCCTCGCCGCGCGCCCGGACACAGAGCACGAGCAGGCGATCGTCCGGCTGGTGGTGTATTCCGTGCTGTTCCTGTATCTGCTGCCGCAGGCTTTCGGCGGCATCGAAGTCCGCAACGAAGTCAACCCGCTGTTTTTCTCGGCCATGATCTGCTTCATGGTGCTAGCGGCGGCCGTGTTCGGCTGGATCTGCCTGTTTCCGTCGGCTTCGCCCGTGCGCCGCGTTACCGGGTCTTTGCTCGACGTCGTCGCGACAACGTTTTTCATGTACAACCTAGGCGTGTACGGAACGCCCTTTTACGTCGTTTATCTCTGGATTATCTTCGGCAACGGCTTCCGTTACGGCAAGGCGTATCTCTACAACTCCCTGGCATGGAGCGTGGTCGGCTTCAGCTTGGTCCTCGCGGTGAACGACTATTGGGTTGCGAACCGCCCGCTGGGCATCGGCCTTCTCGCGGGCATGATTGTGTTGTCGATGTATGTTGGGAAGCTGGTGAAGCGGCTGTTCGATTCGCTTCACCGCGAGGAGGCCGCGAATCAGGCGAAGCGACGTTTCCTCTCCACGGTAAGCCACGAGATGCGCACCCCGCTCAACGCGATCGTCGGAATGAACGACCTGCTGCGCGACACCCCTTTGAACTCGGAGCAGGCCGAGATGGTGAAGGCGATGCACGAAGCCTCGCAATCCATGCTCAAACTGATCGAGAACGTGCTCGATATTTCCAAGATCGAGGCCGGCAAGGTCAACATCGAGGAGACCGACTTCGACCTGCACGCCCTGATCAACGGCACCTCGGGAGTGCTCGCGCCGCAGGCCGAGATTCGTGGGCTGCAGCTTCGTACTCTCGTGATGCCGGAGGCGGCCCACGCGCTGCGCGGCGATCCCTATCATCTACGCCAGGTGCTCTATAACCTCATCGGAAACGGTATCAAGTTCACCCAGTCCGGCAGCGTCACCTTGACCGTTTCGAGCCTGGGCGAGAGCGAGCATGCGGTGCGGCTGAGATTTGCCATCGAGGATACGGGGATAGGCATCGCGCCCGAAGCTCAGGAACGCATTTTCGAGAGTTTCGTCCAGGCCGACGACTCGACCACGCGCCGCTACGGCGGAACCGGGCTCGGAACGACGATCTCGAAACAGCTGGTGGAGATGATGGGCGGGCAGATCGGCCTGAACAGCACGCCCGGAAAGGGCAGCACATTCTGGTTTGAGCTCCCCTTCAAGAAGCAGATGGTGGGACTGGTTCCCGAAGCTTCGCTCCGGCTCAACGATATCCGGATCATGCTCCTCGGTTTCGCCGACGCGCAGCTGCAGGCGCTCGAGCAGGATCTCGCCACTTGGGGGGCGCGCACCGGGCGCGCAGCGGGCGTAGAGGCGGGGGCTGCGCGCCTCGCCGAGGCGCAGTCGCTCGGGCACCCCTACCACTTGGTGCTTCTGCGCGAAGACGCGCAGGTCGAACCGAACCGACTTCTCGCTCGCCTCCGCAATAGCCGCAGCCAGAAGGCGCCTCCTACGGTCCTGTGCACGCCCGGCGTATCGCAGATTCGCAGCGCCGAAGCGCTTGCGGGCGGTTTCGTGGCGGTACTGGAAATGCCGCTAGAGAAGCGGCTCCTCTTTAACGCCATCCATTCGGCCACTGCGGTCCAAGCGAGCCAGGAAGGCGTCATTTCGCTCAGCAATTACTACGCCGCCCGCGACGCCAACCGGCGCCGCTACCAGATCCTCGTGGCGGAAGACAACGCGGTGAACCAGCGCGTCATCGTCGGGATACTGGAACGCGCCGGGCACAGAGTCCGGGTCGTGGACGACGGGGAGCAGGCGCTCGATGTCCTCGAGAACGAGCGGTTCGATGTGGTCATCATGGATCTCAACATGCCCGAGCTCGGCGGGCTGGACGCCGCGCGGGCCTACCGCTTTATGGATCCGGAGGCGATACAGGTCCCGATCATCATGCTTTCGGCGGACGTCACCTCGGAGACGATGAAGGAATGCGAGGAGGCGGGGATCGATGCTTTCTTGTCCAAACCGATCGAGGCTCGCCGCCTGCTTGACACCATCGCGAGCCTGATTGCAAAGCGCGCGACCGCTCTCGCGGCGTCCGGCGACGGCGCCGAGAAAACCCAGGTGGTCATCAATCCGGCGACGCTCTCGGAGCTCGAGCTCATCAGCGCGGATAGCACCTTCATGCCGGAACTCCTCAACGGATTCATCCAGGACGGCGAGGCGCTGCTGCGGCAGATGGAAGCCGCAGTGGCGGCGGAGCAATACGAGACGCTCAGGGACCTCGTGCACGCCATGAAGGGCTCGGCGGTTACGCTCGGCGCCGAGCAGCTGTGCCAGACCTGCGTCGGAATCAGCGGTCAGACGACATCGGAACTGCAAGCGGGCGGATCACGCGCCCTAAAGGTGGTGCGGGAGCAGTTTCAGCAGACGCGCGCTTCGCTCCTCGATTATCTCAAGAAAAACCAGAGCGCGGCCCGCTGAGGCAGGGACGTGACATGGACAAGGGACGGCGCGAGAAACCATGGCTGACTTGTCACTGCGTGACCGAGTAATTCAGCGTCTTCTGGCCGCATCCGATGCAAAACTCACCGCGGCCGACGTAGACGACGCGACATCGCTTCGACAGGATCTGGACATCAGTTCACTGATTTTGATCACATTGGCTTCCGAGCTGGAGGATGAGTTGGGGATAGACATCGACGATGAGGACCTTGGCCGCATACAGACGATCGGCGATCTTTTCAAGGCGATCGAGAGCAGGAAGCGGCAGAATCGGCAGGCGTGACGCAGTCTGAGTCAATGACTCCTCGGCGAGTAGCAATCACGGGAGTCGGTCTCGTATCGTGCCTTGGGCACGATTACAGCCAAGTGGTGAGGGCTCTCCAAAACGGGGTAAGCGGCATCCGCGCCATGCCGGAGTGGGAAAACCTGGGCCTGAAGAGCCGGGTGGCGGGTACGATCCTGGACGTCGAGGCCAAGTTCGAGTGCTCGCCCATCCCGAAAAAACTGCGTCCCGCGATTTCGGAAGCATCCAAATACTGCTGCCTCGCCGCGCTCGATGCCATCGGCGATTCCGGGCTTTCCGAGGTCGACCTGCAGTCCGACAGAACGGCGTGCATCGTCGGTACGGGAATCGGAAGCGTGGGATCCACCTATACGACAGGGCGACAGCTCTATTCCGGAGAGATTGCGAAGCTCAGCCCGCTTGTCGTGCTGAAAAGCATGGCCAGCGCGTCGAGCGCGGCGGTGGCCAACCTGCTCAAGGTCCACGGACGCAGTTATTCGATCAGCTCTGCCTGTTCGACGTCCTCTCACAGCATCGGCACGGCATACGAGCTCATCCGTTACGGCATCGTCGACCGTGCCATCGCAGGGGGCGGAGAGGAGGTGCACCCTATGATTGCCGCGGGTTTTCAGGCCCTTCGATTCGCGCTCGCCACGAAATTCAACGAGTGCCCGCAACGGGCGTCGCGCCCTTATGATGTCGCGCGCGACGGGTTCGTGATCGGGGGTGGTGCGGGGATCGTCGTACTCGAGGCCTGGGACCAGGCGTTGGCGCGTCGGGCTCGCGTGCGCGCCGAGATCGTCGGGTTCGGGACAAGCTCGGATGGTTTCGACATGGTGATGCCGGAGCCGACTGGGGTGCACGCCGCCAAGAGCATGCGCAACGCCATAGAAGGCAGCGGTATGAGTCCTCGAGACGTCGGTGCCGTCAACACGCACGGCACGGCGACTGCCAAAGGTGACGTCGCTGAAGTCGAGGCAATGAAGGAAGTGTTCGACGGCAAACCGCCGCCGTTCTCATCGACAAAATCGATGACCGGCCATCCCCTGGGTGCGGCCGGAGCACTGGAGACGATCTTTTGCATAGGCATGCTCGAGCATCGCTTCATTGCCCCTTCCATCAACATCGAAGAACTCGATCCTGAATTCGCGGGATTGCCGGTCGTAACGACCCCCAAGTTCACGGAACTGGACACCATACTTTCCAATAGTTTCGGATTCGGTGGAACCAACGCGAGCCTTCTATTGAAGGCATTTCGCAACTAGCGCGGCGTGTTTCATTCGAGCGCTTCTGCGCATCGCCTGGGTTCCTCCATCAGGCTTGGGAACAAGACTCGCTGCGCATGAGCCCCACCGGGGCGCGTCCTAACGCACCGGTCGGGACGGATCGGATCCGGCCCCGGCAGGTCATGGCTCAAGCGCGCGAGCGCCCATGCTTCGGGCGGACATGCACAGCCGGGCTCAGGCCGTCGCGTACCGCAGTTCCTCCGCCATTCCTGCCACCTCCGGTATCTCCGCCGCGCCGCCCGGGATACGCCGGAATTGGGACCGCGCCAAGCGGCTCATCATCTTGAGATCTCTCTCTTCCAGCCGCGTTGCAGCGTCGACCCAGACGTTGGTGATATTGAGCATCTCCTCGTAGCTCACCCGTTGGAAATGCTGGCGGCAGCTGAACACGGCCTGCATACCATTGCGGTGTCGCTCGTTGCGGCGGATGTATTCGCGTACCGCCGTCTCCCCGTTTCCGTCCTCGACGAGAACGTCCACTACGCCCATCTCGTACAACTCCTCGGCGGTGTAGATGCGGCCGGAAAGAATCATTTTCTCGGCACGCTTCATTCCGAGCCGCCGGCTGAGCAGGCTGTAGGCTCCCATGCCGGGGAAGAGGTTGAACAGGATCTCGGGCATTCCCATGCGCGCGCGGCGCTCGGCGATGATCACATTCGAGGAAAGCGCTGTCTCGAAACCTCCGCCGAGAGCTTCACCTTGCACCAGGGAAATCGTAATCAAGGGGCCGTTGTAGTTGCAGATCCTCGAATACATGTTGTCGATGCAGAGCTTAGCGTAATGCATCAACGCATCGCGGTCCTGAGATTTCACCAGCTGCACGAACAGCGCCAGATCCCCTCCCAGGTTGAACACGTTCTCGGTCTTGGAGGCCACCACGTAATAGCGGATCTGGCGGAGCTCGCCCTTGTGCAGGAGGCGCCCGCCGTTCGCTTCGATCGCCGCGTCGTGGGCCCGCAACTCGTCGAGCAGCCCGAGATTGAAACACGGTACTCCAGACGGATTCAGGTAGGTCCATGCTACAGCGTCCTCGGGATCGAACCTGACCTCGATCTGCTTGTAGTAGTCCCGTTTAAACATTCCCTCTATCGCTCTTAATTCGACCGGTGCGTTCATGACTTCCTTCCTTTCAGGGTGTGTTGAAGAAAAATGCGTTTTTACGGACTCTTTGCGGAGACTATACTCCCAAATCCATCGTTGCCCAAAAGCCCCCTATTCCATTGTCATTGGGGTCGTTTTCCTGTCTATCGGGGTTTTCCCCATTTCCCCTCAGGGAAACCCCGATGGGCCGGGTCGAAAATGTGTGAAAAAGTCGGCATTCAGCCTTGGCAGCCGCAGGCGCGGCATGCGTCCGGGGTAAGGGCTGCGCCGGTCGAGCCGTAAAATGGCGAAACTAAAAACCCGCGCTCGCATCTTCGTTCTGGTGATTCTCGCGGCCTTGCCGGCACTGCTGCTCACGGTCTACAGCGCGATCGAGCGGCGCGCTTCGACGGAAAACCAGGCGCGCGCGGAGCTCGGGCGGCTCGTCAAGCTGGCGGCCATGCAGCAATGGCAAGTCGTGGAGGGTGCCAGGCAGATGATGGTCGCCTCTTCGCAGATTCTCTTCACGTTGCTGAACGACAGAAGGCGCTGCACCGAGTATTTTGCGAGCTTGTTGGCGCAAAACCGGGAAACGTACCACTCGATGGGTCTTTTTCGCTCGGACGGCCAGCTGTTCTGCAATGCTGCGAGTTGGCGGGACAAGGTCTATAGCGGGGATCGGCTGTATTTTCGACTTGCCAAGGAAACGGGTCGATTCGCGATCGGCGAATATCAGGTCGGTCGCGTCACGGGACAAGCCGGAATCAACTTCGGATTTCCCGTCAAAGACGCGGATAACAAGGTCTACGCCGTGGCTTTCGCGGGGCTCGATCTGGAGAATCTTGGTCGCATGGCCGAAGCGACGCCTTTGCCGCCCGAGGGTATTTTGAGCGTCGTCGACGTCAAGGGAACCATCCTCGCGCGCAAGCCCGCGATGAAAGAGCGCATCGGTGAAAGGCTTTGGAATCCGCAGGTGATCGAGGCGGTGCTCGCAGGCAGGGAAGGCGTGCTCGAGGCCAAAGGAGAGGACGGAATCGACTGGCTGCTGGCGCACGAGGTCGTCACCCAGAATCCGGACGGCGCCTTTCCGCTTCGCGTCATGGTTACCGTTCCGCTCACCCGGGTGTTTGCCGAGGCGAACAGGGCGCTTGTCCGAGATCTGCTGGGCATCACCTTAGCCACGCTGTTTCTGCTGGTCGGAGTCTGGTACGGCGCCGAGTGGTTCGTGTTGCGTAAAGTCAGGGCGCTGCTTCGGGCCGCCGACCGGGTGCGTGGCGGCGACCTGAACGCCAGAACGGAAATTCGCTATGGCGGAGAAGAGCTGAGCCAGCTTGCACAGGCCTTCGATGCCATGGCCCAAGCCCTTCAGCAGCGGGAGCAGAAGCTCCAGGAGCGAGCGATCTCCGACCCGCTCACCGGCCTGTATAACCGGCGCTACCTGAGCGAGTTTCTTCCGCGCGAGCTGGTGCGGTGCAGGCGCAGCGCGACGCCGGTCGCGGTGATGCTGATCGATCTGGATCACTTCAAGCGCGTCAACGATTCTTTCGGACACGAGGCCGGGGATATCGTCCTCAAGACGATCGCGGCGCTGCTCAAAGGCAAAGTTCGCGGCAGCGACATCGCCTGTCGCTACGGGGGCGAGGAGTTCGCGCTGATCCTGCCCGAAACCAGCCTCGATGCCGCCCTGCGGCGTGCCGAAGATATCCGGCTGGCGATCGCCCGCCTCGGCCTCAGCTACGCGGGAACGCCTCTGGGTAAGATCACGGCCTCGCTGGGGATCGCGCTGTTTCCGGATCACGGCGAGGACACCGACGCCCTCCTGCGCGTGGCGGACATGGCGCTCTATGCCGCCAAGGGCGCCGGACGCGATCGGGTCGTCGCCGGCTCGGTGGAGAAACGCTGAGCCCGGTCGCTTTGGAAGGAACTGCGCGCCGGCGCGGCCAGGAGCGTCACTTGTAAATTTGCTGGTTCCCGGAGGCGTTTCGGCGATCGTCTTCCCACGCCCCCCGGCTGACTCCCTGAACGGCGGCAGGGCTGTTCGACGGCAGTCTACTGCCGGTGGTGTAGACGGGTTCGCTGCGCGGCTGCGCCGCGGCTTTAGGTTCAGTGGGCGTCGTCTCGCAGCCGTAAGTTGCGGTGCACAGAACGGAAGCGATCAACAGCAGGCGGATGCGCATTTCTTGGACCTCCCATTCGTTGAAATACCGCGCCAGTCTACCTCGTCGGTCCAGGCACATACAATCGAGTCGAGTGGCTCCCCGACCAGGGCTCGAACCTGGGACCTGCGGATTAACAGTCCGTCGCTCTACCAGCTGAGCTATCGGGGATTCGAGACTCCGACGAGCGCGTTGCCGGAGATTGGAAGGCGCGTATTCTAATTCCCCGCGGGGGGACCGGTCAACGCGACGGATCGAAGAAAAGCCGCTCCGGCCCTCATTTTCCCGGGCGGTGCAGACGCGACCCATGCCTCTTGGGCATAATGGATCCGTGAACGCCGCCGCACGGAAGGAGACGCACCGATGAGTCCATCGCGTGAGAGGGCATGCCGTTGTGTCGCGGGAGCGTTGGGACTGGCTTTGAGCTTCGCGTCCACCGCTTCGCTCGCTCAGGAACCAGGCGTGTGGCCCGCCCGGACGATCCAAATCGTCGTTCCCTATACTCCGGGCACGGGCGCCGACATCCTCGCGCGGATCTTCGGACCGAAACTTGCCGAACGCTGGAAGGTCGGCGTCGTCACCGACAATCGCGCGGGCGCTTCGGGCAACATAGGAACCGACTTCGTCGCGAAATCGGCGCCCGACGGCTATACGCTGCTTTGCACCGCGACCTCCTTCGGAACCAATCCTGCGATCAATCAAAAGCTCCCATTCGACCCTATAAGGAGCTTTAGGCCAGTCATATTGCTTGCCACCAGCACGATGGCGGTGATCGTCACGCAAGGGTTGGCGGCCAGGTCGATGCGCGAATTCCTCGACCTCGCGCGCGGCCAGCCGGGCAAGCTCTATTACTCTTCTCCCGGAAACGGAGGTCCGCAGCATCTCGCCATGGAGCTGCTCAAGCTCGACGCGCGTATCGACCTCGTGCACGTTCCGTACAAGGGATCGGGCGGCGCACTGACCGATCTGGTGGGCGGGCACGTCCAGGCCATGATCGTGTCGCTGCAAACGGCGGCTCCGTACGTCCAGAGCGGGAAGCTTCGCATGCTGGCTGTGATGAGCGCGGAGCGCTCGCAGGCGTTTTCCGAGGTGCCCACCCTCAAAGAGCTGGGCCTCGCCGACCTCGAGGTGGAGACATGGTACGGCGTGTTCGCGCCGGCGGGGACGCCGCAGGCGGCCATCGCCAGGGTCAACGCGGAAATGAACGCGCTGCTCGAACAGAATGAGATCCGCGAGCTTCTCGCAAAACAGGGCATGGCGCCGGCCGGCGGCACGCCCGAGCGCTTCGGCGGCCTGGTGAAGAGGGAATTGGCGCGCTGGTCGCGCGTGGTCACGGCCGCGGGCATCAAGGCGGACTGAGCTCAAGCGGATTCCACGGATCACCCGACAAGAAAACACATGAGCCATATCGAAGACCTGGTCGCCGCGTACCGAATCCTCGCCGAGCACGGTGTCATCGACGCGTACGGACACGTGAGCGTGCGTTCGGAACGCGACCCCCAGCGTTACCTTCTGTCGCGCTCGCTTGCGCCGGAATTGGTGATGCCCGAGGACATCATGGAGTACGACCTCGACAGCAATCCGATCGATCCGCGGGGACGAGAGTCGGTGCGCGAGCGCTTCATTCACGGCGAGATCTTCAGGGCGCGTCCGGACGTGAACGCGGTCGTGCACAATCATTCCCCTTCGGTCGTGCCCTTCAGCGTCACGACGGTCGCGATGCGGCCGCTTTTCCACATGGCTGCGTTCGTGGGAGAGGGGGTCCCGACCTTCGAAATCCGCGATGCCGAGAAGGGCACCGATCTGCTGGTCAAAACGCCCTATCTGGGGCAGGCGCTCGCCAGGACATTGGGAAGGTCCCCGGCGGCCCTGATGCGCGGGCACGGTTCGGTTACCGTGGGCGAGAGCCTGCCCCGCGCCGTGGGGCGCAGCATCTATCTGGAAATGAGTGCGCGAATGCAGCTTCAGGCGATGGCGATCGCGGGGACCGGCGGCAAAATCACCTACCTCGACGAACAGGAGGTCCGGGCCTCCGTACCCGGGCAGGATTACAATCGCGCCTGGCCGATGTGGCGCGCCCATGCGCTCGCCCGCCTCAAACCGCAAGCATGAGCCACGCGGCTTCGCGCGGCACGATCCGCCCTTGAGCTTTCAACGCCTCGCCGACCAGCTCGCCGAATTGGAGCGCCGCGGCCTGCGCCGCAGTCGCCTTGTGCGCCAGAGCCCGCAGGGGCCGCGCATCGTCGTGGACGGGCAGGAGGTCCTTGCGTTCTGCAGCAATGACTACCTGGGGCTCGCCAACCATCCGCGGATCGTGGAGGCGGCGATCGAGGCCGCCTCGCGCCACGGGGTCGGGGAGGGTGCCTCGCATCTTTTGAGCGGGCACAGCGTCGTCCACGAGCGCCTCGAAGCGAAACTCGCCGAGTTCATGCAAATGCCGCGGGCGCTGCTTTTCTCCACCGGCTATCAGGCAAACATCGGTGCCGTTACCGCGCTCGCCGGCCCGGAGGATGCGATTTTCTCCGACGCGCTCAATCACGCCTCGCTGATCGACGGCGTGCGCTTGTCGCGCGCCCGGGTGATTCGCTACCCGCACGCCGATCTCGGGTTCCTGTCGGGAGCGCTGGCAGAATCCAGCGCAAGAACGAGACTGATCGTCAGCGACGGCGTATTCAGCATGGACGGCGACATCGCGCCGTTGCCGGCCCTGCTCGATTTGTGCGAACGCCACGATGCCTGGCTTCTGGTCGACGACGCGCACGGCTTCGGCGTGATCGGCCCCGGAGGCCGCGGGTCGCCGGCGCACTTCGGCTTGCGCTCGCCGCGCCTCGTCTACGTCGGAACGCTCGGCAAGGCGGCGGGCGTGGCGGGCGCTTTCGTCGCGGGCGCCGCGGAAGTGGTGGAAACGGTGCTGCAGCGGGCGCGGACCTATATCTACACCACGGCTGCGCCAGCGATGCTTGCGGCCGCGGTCGAAGCGAGTCTTCAGCTCATCCTGGAAGACGAATGGCGTCGCGAGCATCTGCGAAAGCTGATCGCGCTGCTGAGACGGGAGCTGCAGGGGAGCGAAAGCGCGCTTGCCCCATCCGATACGCCGATTCAGCCGCTGATCCTCGGAGGGAACAACGAGGCCGTACGGGCGAGTGCGGCGCTGCACGAGCGCGGCATTCTCGTGCCTGCGATCCGTCCGCCGACCGTGCCCGAGGGTACCGCCCGGTTGCGCATCTCGCTTTCTGCGGCTCATAGCGAGCAGGAGGTTTTGCGTCTTGCCGCGGCGCTGCGTGAGGTGTGTCAAAGCGGCGTGGCGACACAGGCCTAAAGCGCTGAACGGAACGCTCGAAAGTGGGTCAGGGCTTTTTCGTTACCGGAACCGACACCGGGGTCGGCAAAACCCTGGTCGCCTGCGCGCTCCTGCGCGCTTTTGCCAGGACGGGGAAGTCCGTGGTGGGCATGAAGCCGGTTGCCGCCGGACGCGAAGCGGGCCGCTTCGCGGATGTCGAAGCCCTGGCGCACGCGAGCACGGTGAGTGCAAGGCCGCAAGTCGTCAATCCCTACGCCTTCGAGCCGGCGATTGCCCCCCACATCGCGGCGGAACTGGCCGGCTTCGAAATCGGCCTCGAACCGATCGCGCGTGCCTACGAGGAGCTGTCGCGGCTGGCCGAGGTTGTCGTGGTGGAAGGCGCCGGGGGTTTTCTCGTGCCGCTCAATGCAACCCAGACCGGCGCCGATCTCGCGATGCGGCTGGGTTTGCCGATCGTGCTCGTCGTCGGGATGCGGCTCGGCTGCTTGAATCATGCATTGCTCACGCGACGGCAGATCGAGGCTTCCGGGTTGCGTTGCGCGGGCTGGGTGGCGAATTGCATCCTCCCCGACATGCCTCATTTGGAGGGCAACATCCGCGCGCTCGAGCAGCGCCTCGATTGTCCGCTGCTCGGCGTGTTGCCGTTTCGGCTCGATCCGGTCCCGGCAGAGGTCGCCCCGCTTCTTTCGCTCGAATCGCTTGTCGAGGCTACCGCGTGAGCGCAAATGCAAGCATGCTGGAGCGGAGCCTGCGGGCGGTCTGGCATCCCTGCACGCAGATGAAGCACCACGAAACGCTGCCGCTCGTGCCGATCAACCGCGCCGAAGGGGCCTGGCTCTACGATTTCGAGGGCCACCGCATCCTCGATGCGATCGGCTCCTGGTGGGTCAACCTGCTGGGGCACGGCGACCCCCGCATCAATGCCGCGCTACGGCACCAGCTCGATTCGCTGGAACACGTCATGCTCGCCGGGTTCACGCACGCGCCGGCAGTCGAGCTCTCCGAGCGCCTCGCGAAGCTCGCTCCCGGCGGACTCGGCCATTGCTTTTTCGCCTCCGACGGGGCCTCCGCAGTCGAAATCGCGTTGAAGATGAGCTATCACTACTGGAGAAACTCAGGCCGCGCGAAGAGCGGATTCGTGACCCTTGCCAACAGTTACCACGGCGAGACTCTGGGCGCGCTGTCGGTCACCGATATTGCGCTCTACCGCGACACCTACGCTCCGCTCCTGCGCGCCAGTGTGCAGGTACCTTCTCCGGACTGGCGTCTGGCCGAGCCGGGCGAGACGCGAGAGGAGTATGCGCGACGCTGCGCAAAGGCGCTCGAAGAGCACCTCGAGCGGCATGCCGCGGAAACCGCCGCGCTCATCGTCGAGCCGCTTGTGCAATGCGCGGGCGGGATGGCGATGTACGACGCGGAATATCTGCGCCGCGCCCGCGAGCTCTGCGATCGCTTCGACGTCCATCTCATCGCCGACGAGATAGCAGTGGGGTTCGGGCGCACCGGGACTCTCTTCGCCTGCGAGCAGGCGGGGATCACGCCCGATTTCCTGTGCCTCTCCAAGGGCCTCACGGGCGGCTACCTACCGCTCTCGGTAGTGCTCGCAACCGATCGCGTCTACCGGGCTTTCTACGACGACAAGCTCGAGCGCGCTTTCCTTCACTCGCATTCCTTCAGCGGCAATCCGCTTGCCTGCCGCGCTGCCCTGGCCGTGCTCGACATCCTGGAAGAAGAGAAGGTGCTGGAGCGCAACCGAAATACGGCGGCGACCCTGAACCGGCGCGCCGATAAGCTGCGCTCGCACCGGCGCGTCGCGCACTTCCGCAACACGGGAATGATCTGGGCGTTCGACGTGCGGGACGCTCAACCGGGATTTGGGCCGGACTTCTATCGAGGCGCTCTCGAGATGGGCGTACTGCTCCGGCCGCTGGGCTCCACGGTCTACTGGATGCCGCCTTACATCATCGAAGAAACCGAAATCGACTTTCTTCTGAGCACGGTGAAAAGGCTCCTGGACGCCGGAGGGACCGGACCCGAGTCCCGGGGGTGAGCATCGTGCTAGACTCGAAAGCTTTTACAGTGGCAGCGCAGCACGCGTGATCCTCACCTTTCCCGACAGCCCTTTCCGTCTCGCCCAGGCGTTTCCTCCGGCCGGCGATCAGCCCGAGGCGATCGAAAAGCTCGTCGACGGCATCCGCGACGGGCTCTCGTACCAGACGCTGCTCGGCGTCACGGGCTCGGGGAAGACATTCACCATGGCGAACGTGATCGCGCGCCTTGGGCGGCCGGCGCTCGTGCTCGCGCCGAACAAGACGCTTGCCGCCCAGCTCTATTCCGAAATGCGCGAGTCCTTCCCCGAGAACGCGGTCGAGTACTTCGTTTCCTATTACGATTATTACCAGCCCGAGGCCTATGTTCCGTCGCGGGACCTCTATATCGAGAAAGACTCGAGCATCAACGAGCACATCGAGCAGATGCGGCTGTCGGCGACGAAGTCGCTGCTCGAGCGCAAGGACACCGTGATCGTTGCGACGGTGTCCTGCATCTACGGCATCGGCAACCCGGTCGACTACCACGGCATGATCCTGCACGTGCGCGAAAAGGAGCGGATGTCCCAGCGCGACGTCATCGCGCGCCTCGCGGCGATGCAGTACGAAAGAAACGAGCTCGAATTCAAGCGCGGCACCTTCCGCGTGCGGGGCGACGTCCTCGACGTGTTCCCCGCCGAGAACTCCGAGACGGCGCTGCGCATCGCGCTTCTCGACGACGAGGTCGAGAGCCTGACGCTGTTCGACCCGCTGACCGGGCACGCGAGCCAGCGCGTGCCGCGCTTCACGGTCTATCCGTCGAGCCACTACGTGACGCCCCGGGCGACGACCCTGCGCGCGATCGAAGCGATCAAGATCGAGCTCGCCGAGCGGATCGAGCACTTCCAAAAGGCGGGCAAGCTCCTGGAGGCTCAGCGCATCGAGCAGCGCACGCGCTTCGACCTGGAGATGCTGAACGAGCTGGGTTTCTGCAAGGGCATCGAGAACTACTCGCGGCACCTGTCCGGAAGGAAGGAGGGCGAGCCGCCGCCGACCCTGATCGACTATCTGCCGCCGACCGCCCTCATGTTCATCGACGAATCGCACGTCACGATCGGGCAGCTGGGGGGCATGTACCGCGGCGATCGCTCGCGCAAGGAGAATCTCGTCGACTATGGCTTTCGCCTACCCTCCGCCCTGGACAATCGGCCGCTCAAGTTCGAGGAATTCGAACAGGTCATGCGCCAGACTGTCTTCGTCTCGGCGACTCCCGCGGAATACGAACGCAAGACCTCGGGACAGATCGTGGAGCAGGTCGTGCGGCCGACCGGCCTGGTCGACCCGCTGCTCGAAGTGCGGCCCGCCTCGACTCAGGTGGACGACCTGCTCAGCGAAATCAGTCTGCGCGTGGCGAGCGGGGAACGGGTGCTGGTGACCACGCTCACCAAGCGCATGGCTGAGGAGCTCACCGACTACCTCGCGGAACACGGCGTAAAGGTGCGCTATCTGCACTCGGAGGTGGAGACAGTCGAACGGGTCGAAATCATCCGCGATCTGCGCCTGGGCGAATTCGACGTCCTCGTCGGGATCAACCTCCTGCGCGAGGGCCTGGACCTGCCCGAAGTGTCGCTGGTGGCGATCCTCGATGCCGACAAGGAAGGGTTCCTGCGCTCGGAGCGCTCGCTCATCCAGACCATCGGCCGCGCCGCGCGCCATTTGAACGGGATGGCAATTCTCTACGCCGACACGGTCACCGACTCGATGAAACGGGCGATCGGAGAAACCGATCGCCGCCGCGCGAAGCAGGTCGAATACAACGCAAAACGCGGCATCACGCCGATCGGCATTTCCAAGTCGGTGCACGACATGATCGAGGGTGCGCGCGACTTTCAGGATGTGCAAATGGAGTTGAAAGCCGCACAGGAACAGGCGCGCTACGAGTCGATGTCCGAAAAGCAGCTCGCCAGGGAGATCAGGCGCCTGGAAAAGGAGATGCTCGACCATGCGCGCAATCTCGAGTTCGAAAAAGCCGCCGAAGCGCGCGATCGCCTCGCCGAACTCAGGCGGAGCGTTTTCGGCGCCTCGCCCGAGGAGACTGCTCCCGCCGTGGGTTAGGTGAGCGAATTGTCAGGCATGAGCTTCGGTAATAGAACTCATAACCAGAGCCGAAACGTACAAGCCAACCCCAAACGCGGCATGATTCATAAGGCTACGCAGCCGTGCCTGCATGGGATTGGGGGCCTTTGACGCGGCAAGGCCAAGGCCGAACGAAGGGTGCATGATAAAGAAGGGAAAGCCAACAGTAACAATGCCGAAGATTAAAGCAGGCATCAGAGTCGGCGATTGCAGCCATTCAGGTGTGGCCAATGCCACAAGGGCAAACGCGAACAGCACCCCTATTGCGTAATGAGCAATCCAGCCGGTTGTGCACTCGGCTGGCTTCTGAGCAGCAGCGGTAATGCTTGGATGTTTGAAGGAGCCATTGGTCATGTGGCGCAGCCAACGACCAACCAAGCAATAGTTGGGCGAAGGAATTTTGAAAGCGTGCTTGAGAAATACCGCCCAGAGATCCATGACGAAGGTTGCGCCGAGGCCAACTGTAACAGCGCCAATTAGCAGTTCAATTTTCATGGTTACCTCGATGCTGGTTGCTCATGCCCAACGTCCGCGGCCACCGGGCCGACGGACGCCACAAGGCGCGTCGCTTCAGAGGCTCCGCCTGGGCCGCGTGGTTCGGCGTCGCGCACCTCACAGCCGAGGCTCCCGACCGCGACTTGCGTGCCAGAACGCGAGAACCTCCAGCGTTTCCTTCGACACGCGATAGTAGAGGTAGTAGCGAATTCGGCTGAGCGTGAGCCGACGAATGCCTCTTGTTTTCGCGCGAGGGGCCGGAACGCCGAGACCAGGTTGGGTTGAAAGGAGCGAGAGCGCACGTGCAACATCTTCGCGAACGGCGCCGGAGGCAGCGGGCCGGTTCTCTTGCCACCACGCTGCAGCCTTCTCGAACTGAGCAGTCGCGCGTCGGGAGACCTTGACAGAAAGAGGAGCGGTCAACCGAAGCGACGAAGGCGTTCCAAGAGCTCATCTCCGGTGATGTAGTCACCCCGCTCAATCTCCGCAATCGAGGCGAGCAGCTCCTCTTCCTGTTCAGGAGTCAACTCAAAGGTTTCCTCATCCTCGCGCAAGACCACCGTCACCTTAGTGCCCTCCGCGGGCAACTCCCCTTCGACGACGACCTTTCCGTCTATGACCGTACCGGTAGCAACTTTCATGGGGTAAATACTACTCCGAGTTAGGCCAGTAAGGGCTACTGTCCGAATTTCCTCGGGATGAAACCCCGCACAGGCGTGAGTTGTACTGCAGCAAGTTTTTTTCAACAGCGTGTCAGATCAAAAGACGGCTCGGCTGCCCGCGGCTCCCGAGGATAAGCGGCTCGCCGCCCAGCCAAGGGCCGTCGTCAAGCTCCAGCTGCAAGGAGAGGCAGGCTAGCGAACCGCCCGGAAGTGCCGATGGCGACGGTGTTTCCCCGGTTGCAACGATCGAAAGCGGCGGACTGCCGCGGCAGGTCTCGAGGGTCCAAGCGACCGTTTTTCCTGGTCGCACGCTATCTGCAACTTGAGGTTCGAGGGAAAGATTCGCCTCGTTCAGACGCTCGACGGTTTCGACAAAACGATCCGCGGCGTCGCGCCAGGACGGCGGAACCGCATGGGTGGAAACGCACCGGGTGATGCGTACCCACGTGGCCTTGTAAGCGACCGAGAGCTCGATCGCGTAGCGCTCGCCGAGGAGGGCGTCACCTTCGAATCTGCACAGCGTCGCGTCCGCGCGAAGGTCCGGCGCCAACCGAGGCAACACTTCTTCCGCACCGGCTAGCCGCGCCGAGCGTTCCAGCAGCGAAAGGAGTTCCGACGCGCGCTTCGCTCCTGTGGGAATCGCTTTGAACGCTTTCACGGCGATCGTTGCCGCGCGCCGCGCCAGCCGGATTTCCACTTCATCGGCCGGCTGGCGGATCGCGGCGAACAAGTCCGTCGCATCGACGACCGCTCTGCCGTATTCCGATTTCATGATCGGTTCGGCAACCGGCCAGGGCAGGGCATCGAGTTCGAGCACGCCGATGCGCAAGGGCTCTGGAGGACGTTCCTTCAAGAACGCCGCTGCGGCCCGGCCCAGGTCGGGAGCGGAACGCACTTCGCCCAAGTGACTGACGCTGCGGATCCAGTCGTGCACGCGCTTGGAAAACGCCGCAAGCAGCACCGGCGCTCCGGTCGGGAAGACCACGAGCAGCGCCTCGTTCCAGTACGGTACGAAATGCGTGAGCCAAGCCACGGCGCTCGGGCGCGCGAAAGACGTGTAGATGAGCGCGACGCCGAGTTCCGCGGCGCGCATTTGCTCCTGCAAGCGCGCCACGCGTCCTTCTAGGACCGAGGGCGGCACTTCGTCGCGCGACCAGCTGATCAATCCGCGCCGCATGGCTCAGCCAGGAGGCACCGAAAACAGGCGGCGCGGAGTCCGGGTCAGGACCTCGCAGCCATCGGGTATTACGCGCACGGAATCGCCGTGCACGAAATATCCGACCTCCGGATGATAGGTGTTCGGATGGACAACGAGCGTCATGTCGGGCTCGAGATTCAGATCGACGTCCTCGAGCACGGCGGGGGGTCCGTCTACGTAGAGTCCGAGACCGTGGCCGCGCACACGCGTGTACTCCGAGGTCACATAGTCGCCGAGGCCATGGCGGCGAAATACTTCGTTTTGCGCTCGCGCGACGTCTCTCGCCCTGGCTCCGGGGCGAACGGCCGCGATGCCGGCTTCGAGAGCCTCGTTGTAGACGGCGAAGGCGCGTTCCTGCGTCCTGCTCGGTACTCCGAGCACGAGAGTGCGGCAGATCTGCGCGTAATAACCGTCCACGCACGGGGTCAGCTCGGTCGTCACCAGATCGCCGGGCGCGAGGCGCCGTTCCGTCGGCGGATGCATTCCGCGCACCTCCCGGCCGCCGGAGCCGAGGATCTGGAAATTTTCCGGGCAGCCGCGGGAGCGCAAGAAAGCTTCGACTTCCGCGACGAGCGCATACTCGGGCCGCCCGACGCGAGCCGCTTCGCGAAAAACGGCATAGCCTTCGTCGGCGAGGACGGCGGCGCGGCGAAATGCCTCGATCTCGGACGGCGACTTCCGCAGCATCAGGCGATCGAGCAAGGCCGTCGCCGGCGCGATGCTTGCGACCAGCGGCCCCATCGCAAGGCGATAGGGCACCGCGGCGAGCGGCGCGAGCGCGATCCGCTGCCCGCCGAGCTCGCGGATCGCGGTCTCGGTTTCTTCGATCGCGGAGAGCGACCATCTCACATCGAGGTCCGCCTGCTCCGAGCGGAGGCGCGCGGCCTCGGCCGGGTGTTCGACGATGATCCGGCGCGGCCCGCTGCGGTCGATGAACGCAAAAGCGTGCCCTTCAACCGGGGTGATGTCGGCCGCAAAACGCAGATAGTCGCTCCGCCACGGATTCCCGGCGACGACGAGGATGTCGATCCCCTCGTCCGCCATCGCCGCGACGAGCCGGACGCGCCTCTCGGCGCGCGCGTTTCCGGGAATCGCGCTCACTCCGGCTTGATTCCGCCCAGCTCGACGATGGACTTGTAGCGCGCCGATTCCGATTTGAGGAAGCCCGCTGTCGCGGCGGGCGCAAGTCCGATCGCAAGGTGGCCGAAGTCGCTCACGCGCTTGCGCACTGCCGGGTCTGCAAGGGCCGTCCGGAACTCTGCAGCCAAGCGCTCGATGATGCGTGAATTCGTGCCGCGAGGTGCCGCGAGCACCCACCAGTTGCCGCCGACCAGCTGCGGAAACCCCGCTTCGACTGTCGTCGGGACATCGGGCAGCTCGGCCATGCGCGCTCGCGCCATCACCGCGAGCACTTTGAGCCTGCCCGCTCTCACGGGTCCGATGATTCCGGTCAAGGTGGGAAAAGCGACCTGGATGTCGCCGGCGAGCAGCGCCTGGACCATCGGGGGCGTACCCTTGTACGGCACGTAGACCATCGAGTTTCCGGTCTGCTGTGAAAATGCAGCGCCGGTGAGATGCGCGGGCGAGCCGGACCCCGGAGAGCCGTAGTTGAACTTGCCCCGATTGGCGCGCACGTATTCAGCCAGCTCCTTGAGCGATTTCGCGGGCACGTTTGCCCCGATCACCGCGAGCAGCGGAGCATCGGCGAGCAGAGAGATCGGATCGAGCGCGGTCAGCGGATCGAAGCCGAGATTCTTGAACATGTGAGGCGTCACGGCAAAGACGGCCGTCGGCCCGAGCAGCAAGGTGTAGCCGTCCGGCGCGGCGCGCACGACTTCGCCCGTGCCGATGGCGCCGTCGGCGCCCGGTTTGCTCTCCACGACGAAGCGTTGCCCGAGATTCACTTCGATTCCCGGGGAGATTGTCCGGAATATGGCTTCGGACACGCTTCCCGCGGCGAACGGGATGACCACGCGAATGGGCCTGCTGGGCCAGTCCTGCGCGAAGCCGGCCGCCGGAGGAAGCGCGAGCAGCCCGGCGCTCAGGAGTGCCAAAATGGGTCTCACCGGGGCTTGCTCCGCTCAAAAGAGCGGATTCTATATTGGGACGACCGATGTCCGGCAACAAGTTCGGCGTTTTATTCGTCTGCACGGGAAACATCTGCCGCTCGCCGACCGCAGAGGCGATTTTTCGAAAGCTGGCTGCCGATGCGGGGATGGCGGAGACGGTGACGGCCGATTCGGCCGGCACCCACGGTTACCATGTCGGAGAACCCCCCGATCCTCGGGCGCAGAAGGCGGCGGCGAAACGCGGCTACGATCTCAGCGGTCTGCGCGCGCGCACGATCGAGGACGCGGATTTTCGGCGCTTCGACCTGATCCTGGCGATGGACCAGGATCACTACGCGATGCTCTCGCGTAGTGCGGGGTCCTCGGGCGACCCCAAGCTGAAACTGATGATGTCCTACGCGCAGCGCTTCAAAGAGCGGGACGTGCCGGATCCCTACTACGGCGGACCGCAGGGATTCGAGCGGGTGCTCGACATGCTCGAGGACGCGGCGAAGGGCTTGCTGGAATCCTTGCGAAAGCGCTCCGGCCCTTAAGCCTTCGGAGTCGGGGGTTCGCGCCCGGTTTCCACCTGGACCAGGGGCTCGTCCAGATCGGGAGGAGGCGCTCGGCGCTCCCGCTTGGCTGGCACAAATTTCGGTTCCGGCTCCACTGCCGACCCGGCCGTGGAGCCCGAACGCGTCTGGACCAACTCCAACCCGCTTTCCTTGAGCGCGCGCTCGATCTCCGCCGGGTCCGGCTCGCGCGGGGCGGGCGATAAAGTCGCGGCCAACGGAGCCGGAGGGGTGGGCCCGGATTCCGGCTGAGGTTTCACAGCCATCACAAGCTCATGCGCCTGCTCGTGCTCGACCGATTCCGGGGGCGCTGTGAACTCTTGTGCGGCAGGCACCGATGCCGGTCTTTCGGTCGGGGCGGGACCCGCTGCGACGCGGGTTTCCTCGCTCCGAGGTGCCGGCGGCGGAGGCCCGCGGCGCTCACCCCGTTCGCCGCGGTCGCGGCCGCCGCGACGCCGGCGCTTGCGCTCGTGATCGCCTTCCCGCGGGTCGGACGCCCCGGCGTGGGGGGCCGGCGTGCGTCCGTGTTCCTGCGGACGCTGCTCCCGTGCATCATGCCGTTCCGCAGGTGCACGATCCTGCCTCTCGGGACGCTCGCCGCGCGGCGGCCTTTGTTCTCCCCTTTGTTCTCCGAATGGGCGATCGGGGCGCGAGTTGCGGTCTTGGCGGTCCTGGCGTTGCGGCCGTTCACCGCGGTGATCGCGCCCGCGTCCCTGACGCGGGTCCGGGCGCTCGTTGCGGCCGCGGAAGCGGTCGCCGCGGTCGCGGAATTCCGGCCGGACTGCCTGTTGTTCGCGGCGTGGCGCTGCCGCCGGTTGAAGGCCGGCAGGAGCGGCGCTGTCGCGTTTGAACCAACCGAAGATGCGATCGATGATGCCCGGATGCTGTTCGGCCGGGCGCAGCACCTGGGGTCTAGTCTGCCGCGCGCTCATCGGCGCAGGCTGCTCCGGCGTGACGCCTTGCACCGCGGCTTGCTGGCGCGGCGGGCGTGCCTCCTGCGCCGCAGGTTCCCTGGCTTCTTCTTCGACCGGCGCGGTGACGAGGTTATAGCTCGCGGGCAGCGCATCGGCCTGATTCAGGTCGTCGTGACGAAGGCGTTCGACCTTGTAGTTGGGAGTCTCAAGATTCGTGTTCGGGATCAGCACCACGTTGACCTTCAGCCGCGCTTCGATCGAATGGATGTCGGCGCGCTTCTCGTTGAGCAGGAACGTGGCGACGTCCACCGGCACCTGGGCGTGCACCGCGGCGCTGTTCTCCTTCATCGCTTCTTCCTGGATGATCCGCAAGATATGCAGCGCAGTCGATTCGGTGCCGCGGATGTGACCGGTGCCGTTGCAGCGCGGGCAGGTGATGTTGCTGCCCTCGCCGAGCGAAGGGCGCAGGCGCTGGCGCGACAGCTCCATCAGGCCGAAACGCGAGAT
This sequence comes from Burkholderiales bacterium, assembly GCA_035637655.1. Classification (GTDB taxonomy): domain Bacteria; phylum Pseudomonadota; class Gammaproteobacteria; order Burkholderiales; family SG8-39; genus VBDM01. The sequence continues at coordinate 24,586 of DASPWT010000112.1, forward strand.
CTTGCCCATCTGCACCCGCGCACGGTCGTAGCGCAGCGCGTCGCGCAGACGAGTCTCTACTTCGCGCTGGTTGCGCTGGTTCTCCATGTCGATGAAGTCGATGACGATGAGGCCGCCGAGGTCGCGCAACCGCATCTGGCGGGCGATCTCGTCGGCCGCCTCGGCATTGGTGTGAAACGCCGTCTGCTCGATGTCGTGGCCGCGCGTGGCGCGCGCCGAATTGACGTCGATCGAGACGAGCGCTTCGGTGTGGTCGATCACCACCGCGCCTCCGGAAGGGAGCGACACCTGGCGCGAGTAGGCAGTCTCGATCTGATGTTCGATCTGGAAGCGCGAGAACAGCGGCACGTCGTCGCGGTAACGCTTCACCCGCCCCACGTTGTCGGGCATGACGTTGCTCATGAACGCCATCGTCTGCTCGTAGATCGGATCGGTGTCGATCAGGATCTCGCCGATGTCGGGCTGGAAGTAGTCGCGGATTGCGCGGATGACGAGGCTGCCTTCCTGGTAGATGAGGAACGGCGCCGGGTTGAGGAGCTTGCCTTCGGAGTCGCGCGCCGGCTCGGTCGCCTCGACGATCTTGCCCCAGAGCTTGAGCAGATAGGTCAAGTCCCACTGCAGCTCTTCGTAGGAGCGGCTGATGCCGGCGGTGCGGCCGATGATGCTCATCCCGGCCGGAACGTCGAGCTTGTCCATGATCTCGCGCAGCTCGTCGCGATCCTCGCCCTCCACGCGGCGCGACACGCCGCCGCCGCGCGGATTGTTCGGCATCAGTACGAGGTAGCGTCCGGCCAGACTGATGAAGGTGGTGAGCGCAGCGCCCTTGTTGCCGCGCTCGTCCTTCTCGACCTGGACGATCAGCTCCTGGCCTTCGGAAAGAGCGTCCTGGATGCGCGCGCGGCCGACGTCGACGCCGGGCCTGAAATACTGGCGCGCGACCTCCTTGAAGGGAAGAAATCCGTGGCGCTCGGTGCCGTAGTCCACGAACGCGGCTTCGAGGCTGGGCTCGACCCGCGTGATGACGCCCTTGTAGATGTTGCTTTTTCTTTGTTCCTTGGCGGCCGATTCGATGTCGAGGTCGATGAGTTTCTGACCTTCGACGATCGCGACACGGAGTTCCTCCGCCTGTGTCGCATTGAAAAGCATGCGCTTCATTGCTCTCTTCTCCCGCGCGCACGGGCAGGACAAACCAAGAGCCTTATTGTGAAGGCTGATCTCGCATCATCGATCCTGGGATCATGAGAACGCGGTAATTTGGCTTGTCGGATTGGATCGCTGCAGTGCAGGATCCGGTCAATTCTGCCGATATGCTGTTGGCGCGCTGTTCAATTACCATCACTGGTTGGATAACCAACCGCCTTTGCCGGCTTCGGGTTCGTGCGCTCGCAAATCCGGCCTGGGCCTCGAGCAGCGGCGGAACCGGGGACACGGTAGCTAGTCTTGTCGGGGGGCGAAATTTCGCACCGTCGCACTCACAAGCAGCCGTCCCGCAACGGAAGCAGCCCGCAGATCATAAACAAAATGAAGGATTTAAGCAACGCCTTTGCGGTCGAGGTCGATAGCGCGAGCGAAGGCCAGCGCGTGGACAACTTTCTATTGCGCCTGTGCAAGGGGGTGCCGCGCAGCCATGTCTACCGCATCCTGCGCACCGGCCAAGTGAGGGTCAACAGCCGCCGCGTCGATGCGACCTACCGCCTGCAGCCAGGGGACCGAGTGCGGATTCCGCCGATGCGCCTGCCCCGGCGCGCGGAGAAAACCGCGCCGCCGCTCGATCTGCCAGTGGTCTACGAGGACGACGCGCTGCTGGTGGTGGACAAGCCGGCCGGCACCGCGGTGCACGGCGGGAGCGGCATCAGCTTCGGGGTGATCGAGCAGATGCGGGCTGCGAGGCCGCAGCTCAGGTTTCTGGAGCTTGCGCACCGGCTCGATCGCGAGACCTCGGGACTGCTGATCCTCGCCAAGAAACGCTCGGCGCTGACCGCGCTGCACGCCGCGCTGCGCGAAGGTCGGGTGAGGAAGGAATACCTGGCCCTGGTGAAGGGAAGCTGGCGCAACGACAAGCAGCATGTCAGCCTTCCGCTGAAAAACTTCCTCACCCGGTCCGGAGAGCGGCGCGTAAGCGTCGACCGCGAGGGCAGGGAGTCGCAGACGGTTTTCCGGAAGAAAAGGGAAATCCGCGATTACACGCTGCTGTCGGCGCAGCTGCTGACCGGCCGCACTCATCAAATCCGCGTCCATCTCAGCCACCTCGGATTTCCGATCGCGGGTGATGACAAGTACGGCGACTTCGAGCTCAACCGCGCGCTGGCGAAGCAGGGCCTGAAGCGCATGTTCCTGCACGCGTTCGAGTTGGAGTTCAAGCATCCGCTTTCGGGGGACACGATGAAGCTTCGCTCGCCACTGCCCGAGCCGCTGGGACGTTTCCTGGACTCCCTGTCGGCCTGATGTGCCGCGAATTGCTAGTATTCGAGCTTTCCTGGAAAGTATCGACGAGTTGATGTGATGGCTCCTGAAGAACGCGTAATTTGTTCGAGCGCCGATCTGTCGGATTCGGGCGACGGGGTACGCTTCGAGGTCGAATTGGACCGAAAGCCCGAGCCGGCGTTCGCGGTGCGCTACCGGGGCCGGGTCTATGCCTACCTCAACCGCTGCGCGCACATGCCGATGGAGCTGGACTGGAAACCCGGCAAGTTTTTTGATGTCTGGGGCCTGCATTTGATATGCTCGACGCACGGTGCGACCTACGCGCCGGATACAGGCCTATGTCTTCGCGGCCCTTGCTTCGAGGAGGGCCTCATTCCGATCCCCGTCGAGGAACGGGACGGCCTTGTCATCATGAAGGACAGCCTACGTGGCCGAAGGTAACTGGGAACGGGACGTGATCGAGACGCTGGCGACCGCTGCTCTCAAGGAGCAGCGCCGCGCCCGCCGCTGGGGCATTTTCTTCAAGCTGCTCGGCTTTGCCTATCTCACGCTGCTCGTGCTGCTCGCGCTCGACTGGCGCGGACACGACGGCCTCACTTCGGGCAAACACACCGCGCTGGTCGATGTGGTGGGCGTAATCGACCCCAAAGGTGACGCGAGCGCCGACCGCGTCACCGAGTCCCTGCAGAACGCTTTCAAAAACAAGAATACCCAGGGCGTGATCCTGCGCATCAATTCGCCGGGCGGAAGCCCCGTGCAAGCCGGGATCATCTATGACGAGATCCGCCGGCTCCGGGGACTTTATCCCAACGTTCCCATGTATGCCGTTGTCGAGGACATCTGCGCCTCGGGCGGCTACTACATCGCCGCCGCCGCCGATAAAATCTACGTGGATAAGGCGAGCATCATCGGGTCGATCGGCGTGATCATGGACGGCTGGGGCTTCACCGGCACCATGGAGAAACTCGGCGTGGAGCGGCGCGCCCTCACCTCCGGCGAGAACAAGGCGTTCCTCGATCCGTTTTCGCCGGTCGACGAGAAGCAGAAGCGCCACGCCCAGTCGATGCTGGACGAAATCCACAAGCAATTCATCGATGTCGTGAGGAAAGGGCGGGGCAAGCGGCTCCGAGAGAGCTCCGAAATGTTCTCCGGGCTGCTGTGGACGGGCGAGAAAAGCATCGAGCTGGGACTTTCGGACGGCTTGGGGAGCGTCGATTTCGTGGCGCGCGAAGTGATCAAGGCCGAGGACATCTTCGATTACACGAAGAAGCAGGATTTCACCGAGCGTTTTGCCAAGCGTTTCGGCGCGGCGATTGCGAGCGCGCTCGCCAAGGTGCTGGCGCGGGGGCAGCTGAGCTTACGCTAGCCGGGGTTTACTCCGCCAGCAAGAGGAACACCGTCGGCCGTCCCTTGAGCTGCGGCGATCGCTTGCGCCACGCCGCGACGGATTGCGTTCTCACCATTTCCGATTCCAGCGTTAGATCGGCGGCGACACACACGAGCGTGGCCGGGGCGAGGGCGCGCAGCATCGTCGCCAGAGTGCGGTCATTGCGGTAGGGCGTCTCGATGAATATCTGAGTCTGCTTGAGCTTGCGCGACTGGCGTTCGCATTCCTTCAATGTAGAGGCAAGCTCAGGTTCCGCGATCGGTAGGTAGCCGTGGAACACGAAGCGCTGTCCGTCGAGGCCTGAGGCCGAGAGCGCAAGCACGATCGACGAGGGTCCGCTCAGGGGTACGACGCGCACGCCTCGCTCGTGCGCGAGCCGAACGAGTCCCGCTCCGGGGTCGGCGACCGCGGGCAGTCCGGCTTCGGAAAGGAGTCCCGCATCGCTGCCGGTGAGGAGCGGCTCGAGAAAAGCCGGAATATCGCTTGCCCGGGTGTTGTGGTCGAGCCGCTCTACGTGGATTCTCTGCAGCGGTCGCGTCGGCGCGATGCGTTTCAGGAAAGCGCGCGCCGCTTTGGGGTTCTCGGCAATGATGTAATCGAGCAAACGGGCGCGATCGAGCACGGCACGCGGAATAACCGCCTCCGGTGCGAGGTCACCCAGCGTGTTGGGCAGGAGATAAAGTGAGCCTCTGCGGTCAGAGGACATTCAACCCTTGCTCGCGCAGCAGATCCACCAGCGCGATCAGCGGCAGGCCGACGAGCGCGTTCGGATCCTCGCATTGCATTTTCGCAATCAGCGCGATTCCCAGACCCTCGACCTTTGCGCTGCCGGCGCAGTCGTAAGCTTGCTCCCGGGCGAGGTAACGATCGATAGCCCCATCGTCAAGCTCGCGAAAGATGACGCGACACGGGACGACGCGGACCCGGCTGGTGCCGCCGGAGGTGTTGTGTACGCACACGGCCGTATAGAACACCGCCTCGCGGCCCGATAGAGATCGAAGCTGGCGCACCGCGTTCTCGCGAGTGCCGGGTTTGCCGAGCACCTCGCCGTTTCCCACGGCGACTTGATCGCAGCCGACGATCAGCGCGTCGCGAAAGCGGCCTGCGACTGCCAGCGATTTCGCTTCCGCGAGCCGCCGCGCCATGCCCTCCGGCGCCTCGCCCGGAAGGCGTTCTTCAGCCACACCCGGATCCGCGACTGAAAACGGAATCCCGAGCCGCTCGAGCAGGGCGCGCCGGTAGCGCGAGGTGGACGCTAGGACGAGCTGCATCAGCCTCTGCACTGCTGGGCAACGAGCCTCTCCTGCCGCGCGATCGCGTCCGAGTTTTCAGACTGCGGGTTCTGCTTCAGACGGGCAAGCAGATCGCGTTGCTGGTTGCATTGTTCCTGGCGCCGGGTTTGCCTGTCGTCGGTCCGCTCGGTCTGGACCGTGCTGGGGCGGGGTTCCCGATCTCTGGGCGGAATCTCCCCTTGAGGCGGATTCGACTGGCTGTTTTCCTGGGATCCGCCGGCACCGCCCGCAGCGGGCGAGGCAAGCCTGTTCGGGACTTCGCTTGCCTTGCCCCCTTGGGGCGGCCGCTCGCCGTAATGGGTCACGCCCCGCTCGTCCACCCATTTGTACACCTGGGCGAAGGCCGGCGCCGCCAGGGTCATGAAGACTAAAAAGTGCAGTAACGCTCTGAACAACTTGGAATTTCTTTTGACACTGAGGAGCAAACATAATATCATGCGCGCCTTATGTCGCAAGCGGGGTTGATAGACAACCTCCATTTTGCCCGCGCCGCACTGGAACGGTTCCCATCGCGATCGACGTCGAGCTGCAGCTCGCCGAAAACCTGCGCGAGATCTCGGGTGACATGAGTTTGAAGGAGCTCCCATATGGCAGTCCAGCAAAACAAGAAATCTCCGTCGAAGCGCGGCATGCACCGCGCTCACGATTTCCTCACCAGCCCGCCGCTCGCGGTCGAGCCGACGACGGGCGAAGTGCATTTGCGTCATCACATCAGCCCGAGCGGGTACTATCGCGGCAAGAAGGTCGTCAAGACCAAGAGCGAGTAGGGCTTCAGCTGGCGCAGTGATCGGACAGAGACGGGATCGGCCCTCCCATTGAGCGAAGCAGGGAACGCTTCGCACCGCGCTTCGTGGAAATCACCGTAGCCATCGATTGCATGGGCGGCGATCATGGTCCGCACGTTACCGTGCCGGCGGCGCTCAATTTCCTGAAATCCAATTCGGACGTCGACGTCGTCCTGGTGGGGTTGCGCGACGCCATCGAGGCGGAGCTCAAGGCGCGCGGTGCCCAGTCCGGTCCGCGCCTGCGCGTGCACCACGCAAGCGAGGTCGTGCTGATGGACGAATCCCCGGCGCTTGCGTTGCGCAACAAGAAGGATTCGTCAGTTCGCGTCGCGGTAGAGCTGGTCAAGAACGGCGAAGCGCAGGCCTGTGTCAGCGCCGGCAACACGGGGGCGCTGATGGCGGTCTCGCGCTTCGTTCTCAAGATGCTTCCGGGCATCGACCGCCCCGCGATCATCGCCGCGCTGCCCAGCATGCGGGGCAGCACCTACGTCCTCGATCTCGGCGCCAATGTCGATTGCGGGCCGGAGCACCTGCTGCAGTTCGCCATCATGGGGGCGACGCTGGTCGCGGCGGTGGAGCACAAGGATCGGCCGAGCGTCGGCCTGCTCAACATCGGCGAGGAGGACATCAAAGGCAACGAAGTGGTGAAGCGGGCGGCCGAGCTGCTGCGCGAGAGCGGCCTCAATTTCATCGGTAACATCGAAGGTGGCGGAATCTACAAGGGGGAAGCCGACGTGGTGGTGTGCGACGGATTCGTCGGCAACGTCATGCTCAAGGCCTCCGAGGGAATGGTGCAGATGGTACGCAGCTTCATTCGCCAGGAATTCATGCGCAGCGTTCTCGCCAGGCTGGCCGGCGTAATCGTCATGCCGGTGCTCTACGCGTTCCGCAAGCGGCTTGACCCGCGCCGCTTCAACGGCGCGACTTTGCTCGGATTGAGAGGAATCGTCGTGAAGAGCCACGGCTCCGCCGACGTGTTTGGATTCGAGCGCGCCATCGAGCGGGCCATGGAGGAGGTGCGCAATGAAGTGCTGCACCGCCTGATGCTGCGGTTCGGACAGGCCGAGCGGGGGAATCCCGAGGTGGAAACGTGATCTGGTCGCGCATCATCGGCACCGGGAGCTATTTGCCGCCGAAGCTCGTCACCAACGACGATCTGGCCAAACAAATGGACACCACCGACGAATGGATCCGGACGCGCACCGGCATTCGCCAGCGTCACATCGCCGAACCCTCGCAGGCCGCCAGCGACCTCGGTGTCGAGGCCAGCCGCGCGGCGCTTGCCGCGGCGCGCATCGGCGCGCAGGAAATCGATCTCATCATTGTGGCCACGGCGACGCCCGACTACATTTTTCCGAGCACGGCTTGCATCATGCAGGCGAAGCTGGGCATAAAGGGCTGCGCCGCGTTCGATATTCAGGCCGTCTGCAGCGGTTTCGTATATGCGCTGGCGATCGCCGACAAATTGATCCGATCGGGCCAGCATCGCTGCGCTCTCATCGTCGGCACCGAAGTGTATTCGCGCATCCTCGACTGGAAAGATCGCGGCACTGCGGTCCTGTTCGGCGACGGCGCCGGCGCAGTGGTCCTCCGGGCGGACGCCAAGCCCGGCATCATGGCTAGCGTGCTGCACGCCGACGGGTCGTACGTCGACATTCTTTCGGTGCCCGGCAACGTTTGCGACGGCAAGATCGTCGGGTCGCCGTTTCTGCAGATGGACGGGCAAGCGGTTTTCAAGTTTGCGGTCAAGGTGCTGGACGAGGTCGCGCGCGAGACCTTGGCCTTGTGCGGTCTCACCCCCGTGGACATCGACTGGCTCATTCCGCACCAGGCCAACGTGCGCATCCTCGAGGCGACCGCGAGGAAGCTCGGCGTCGATCTGTCGAAGCTCGTCGTCACCGTGGACCTTCACGGCAATACGTCGGCCGCTTCGGTGCCTCTCGCGCTGGATGTGGCGATCCGAGACGGGCGCATCAAGCCGGGCCACAAGGTCATGCTCCAGGGGGTGGGCGGCGGCTTCACCTGGGGCGCGTTACTGGTGGAGATGTAGTCGAGGTGAAGTTCGCGATGGTTTTTCCAGGCCAAGGGTCGCAGTCGGTGGGGATGCTCGCCGGCTACGGCGACATGCCCGCGATCCGTGAGACGCTTGCCGAAGCATCCGATGTCCTGAAGCAGGACCTCGCCAAGTTGATCGCCGAAGGCCCTGCGGAGGAACTCAACAGCACCGTCAATACCCAGCCGGTCATGGTGACGGCGGGCATCTGTGCCTGGCGCGCGTGGCGGGAGTCGGGCGGCGCCGAGCCCTCGCTGCTTGCCGGTCACAGCCTCGGCGAGTACACCGCGCTCGTTGCGGCCGGCGCGATTTCCTTCGCCGACTGCCTCCCCCTGGTGCGCCTGCGCGGCCGGGCGATGCAGGACGCGGTGCCGCACGGCAGCGGCGCGATGGCGGCCATCCTGGGCCTGGATGACGAAGCGGTAAAGGCGGCGTGTGCCGAAGCCGCACAGGGCGATGTCTGCGAGGCGGTAAACTTCAATGCGCCGGGACAAGTGGTCATCGCCGGACACGCTGGCGCTGTGCAGCGGGCGATCGAGGCCGCAAAGGCGCGAGGCGCGAAGCGGGCGGTCGCCCTGCCGGTGAGCGCTCCATTCCACTCCTCGTTGATGGCTCCGGCTGCGGCAAGGCTGAGAGAAGCGCTCGAGAGAATCGCAGTGAATTCTCCGCGAATCCCGGTCATCCATAATGTCGATGCGAGGAGCCGCGCCGACGCCGCAGGGGTCAAGAAGGCGCTGGTGACTCAGGCTGACCATCCGGTGCGCTGGGCTGAGTGCGTGAGGGAGATGGCGGCACGAGGCGTGACGCAGATTTTCGAATGCGGCCCGGGTAAGGTGCTCGCGCCGCTTGTCAGGCGCACTGCCGGGGAATTGCAGGGCATTGCGCTCGCCGACCGTGCGGGGCTCGAGCAGGGCGCGCAATTGTCGAAAGCTGCATGATGGATCTCGAGGGTCAAGTTGCGCTGGTGACGGGCGCATCGCGCGGAATCGGCAGGTCGATCGCTCTCGCGCTCGGCGGCCGGGGCGCGACCGTTGTCGGCACCGCTACCACCGAGGCCGGCTCTCAATCCATCGCGGCGTACCTCTCCCAGGCGCGGATCCAAGGAAAGGGAGCGCAGCTCGACGTCCGCATCGCGACGAACATCGAGCTTCTGGTGGCCGAGATCGAGCGGGCCCACGGAGCAGTGTCGATTCTCGTGAACAATGCCGGCATCGCCCAGGACAACCTCGCCATGCGCATGAAGGAAGCCGAGTGGGATGCGGTGATCGACACCAACCTCAAATCCGTGTTCCGGCTCTCCAAGGCGGTATTGCGCGGCATGATGAAAGCGCGTTCGGGCCGGATCATCAACATCACTTCCGTGGTCGGCTCGAGCGGAAACGCGGGCCAAATCAACTATGCGGCGGCGAAGGCCGGTATCGCGGGCTTGACGCGGTCCCTCGCATGGGAGATCGGCAGCCGCGGCATCACCGCCAATTGCGTCGCGCCCGGCTTCATCGACACGGACATGACCCGAGCGCTCACGGACGCGCAACGCGAGGCGCTGCTCCGGCATATTCCCTTGGGGCGCCTCGGAAATCCGGAAGACGTGGCCGCCGTGGTGGCGTTTCTCGCTTCACCGCGGGCCGCTTATATCACCGGCACGACCCTTCACGTCAACGGCGGCATGTACATGAGCTGAGAGGCGTGACCAGATTGGCTTGCCGGGAGGAAAGGCGATTCTGCTACAATTCGCACCTCCGAATTCGATTGCAGCAAAACAAAGGGGAAGGAGCCCGCAATGGAAAACGTTGAACAGCGCGTCAAGAAAATCGTCGCGGAGCAGCTCGGCGTAAACGAGGCGGAGATCAAGAACGAATCCTCGTTTGTCGACGACCTCGGCGCGGACTCGCTCGACACCGTCGAACTCGTGATGGCTCTCGAAGAAGAATTCGAGACGGAGATTCCGGATGAGGAGGCTGAAAAGATCACTACCGTCCGGCAGGCCATCGACTACGTGAACGCCCACGCCAAGAAACCCTGATTTCTCCCCACGGCCGGAGTCGATTTGAGCCGCCGTCGTGTCGTTGTCACCGGATTAGGAATTGTCTGCCCGATCGGCAACACGGTTGCCGAAGCCTGGTCAAGCGTGCTTGCCGCCAAGTCCGGCATCGGCCGCATCACGCATTTTGATCCGGGTCTGCTCTCCAGCCAGATCGCAGGCGAGGTAAGGAACTTCGACGTCGCCGCGTATCTGTCGCCGAAAGAGGCGCGCCGCATGGACCGTTTCATCCATCTCGGCATCGCGGCCGGGGTTCAGGCGCTGAAAGACTCCGGCCTCGAGGTCACCGAGGCCAATGCCGCCCGCATCGGCGTCAATATCGGCTCGGGCATCGGCGGACTGCCGATGATCGAACAGACGCATAACGACGTGCTGAAGGGTGGCCCGCGCAAGATTTCGCCGTTCTTCATTCCCAGCACGATCATCAACATGATCTCGGGAAATCTGTCGATCATGCATGGACTCAAGGGGCCGAATTTGGCGATGGTAACGGCTTGCACGACCTCCGCGCACTGCATCGGTGAATCCGGGCGTCTTATCGAATACGGCGACTGCGATGCGATGGTCGCCGGCGGCGCGGAGGCGACCATCACGCTGCTCACGGTGGGCGGCTTCGCTGCAGCGCGCGCGCTGTCGACGCGCAACGACGATCCCGCCACGGCGAGCCGTCCCTGGGACAAGGATCGCGACGGATTCGTTCTGGGAGAGGGAGCGGGAGTGGTGGTGCTCGAGGAATTCGATCACGCGAAGCGGCGCGGCGCGAAGGTTTACGCCGAGCTCGCCGGTTACGGGATGAGCGGTGACGCCTACCACATGACCGCGCCCCAGGAGAGCGGCGAGGGGGCGGCCCGCTGCATGGAGAACGCCTTGCGCAACGCCGGACTCAATCGCGAGGACATCGACTACATCAACGCCCACGGAACCTCGACACCTCTGGGCGACCTCGCCGAGACCGTAGCGGTCAAACGCTGCTTCGGCGATCAAGCAAGGAAGCTCGCCGTCAGCTCGACCAAATCCATGACCGGGCACTTGCTCGGCGCGGCCGGAGGAGTGGAGGCGATTTTCTCGGTGCTCGCGATTCGCGATCAGATCGCGCCTCCGACCGCGAACTTGTTCAACCAGGACCCGGCTTGCGATCTCGATTATGTGCCCAATGCGGCGCGGCGCATGCGGCTGCGCTCCGCCCTGTCGAACTCTTTTGGGTTCGGAGGCACCAACGGGACACTGATTTTCAAACGCGTTTGATCCCGAAAAGAGGTGAAGACGAGCGCTCATGTCGGCTGCGTCCACGCTGCAGTTCGATCTCAAGCCCTCGCTCAAGCTTGCAGGCTTGCTTCTCGTTGCCCATGTTCTCGCGCTCGCGGCTAGCTGGGTGAGCTTGACCGGTTGGCCGCAGGTTCTGGTCGGTTTCGGCGTCCTGCTCTCGGGCACCGGCTGCCTTGCCGAGGTCCTGCACCGGTCCCCCCGGGCGGCGGTATCGCTCGAGTTGCGAGAGGACGGGCGCGCTTCCTGGCGGGACCGTGACGGCGGGTGGCATGAAGGCAGGCTTGGCAGCGACCATTTCGTTTCGGCAGCATTCGTAGTCCTGGGGCTCGATCAGACGGGGCGCGGCCGCAAATGGCTGGTGCTCATGGGCGATTCGGCCTTGCCCGAGGACTTTCGGCGCCTTCGGGTCTGGCTGCGCTGGCGCCGCGAGCTTGGATCCGGAGGGAGCCAGACGCGGACTGGCACGGAATAACTCCGTAAGCGGCTGAACTATTCTTCAAGGGACGAGTCTGTAGCTGCAGGGCCCGGGGCTGCGTACACACTGCGGTATACTGGCCGCCGCCTGTGGACAACTTAGAACAGAAGCGCAACACCGCTTCGTCAGGGACGGCGGCGGATGGATGAGCGGGATCTCGACCGGCAGCTGGTCGAGCGGGTTCAGCAAGGCGACAAGCACGCCTTCGAGCTGCTGGTGTCGAAATACCAGCGAAAGCTGGCGCGGTTGCTGTCCCGGTTCATCCGGGACTCGACAGAGGTCGAGGATGTCACGCAGGAGACGTTCATCAAGGCTTACCGCGCGTTGCCCTCGTTCCGGGGCGACAGCGCGTTTTATACGTGGTTGTACCGCATCGGCATCAACACGGCGAAGAACTACCTGGTGGCGCTGGGGCGGCGCGTCCCGACCACGACCGAGTTCGATTCCGAGGACGCAGAAGGGTTCGAGGGCGGCGAGCAATTGCGCGACATCAACACGCCCGAGAGCATGCTGATGACCAGGGAGATCGCGAACACCGTCAACGACACCTTGAAGCAGCTGCCCGAAGAGCTGCGCAACGCCATCACGCTGCGCGAGATCGAAGGCTTGAGTTACGAGGACATTGCGGCCATCATGAATTGCCCGATCGGCACGGTTCGTTCGAGAATATTTCGCGCGCGCGAGGCAATCGCCGAAAAACTGCGACCCCTGCTCGACACGCGCAAGGACCAAAGGTGGTGATCATGAAGGAAAAACTATCGGCGCTGATCGACGGCGAGTTTCAGGGCGACGGACTTCACGCGCATCTCGGACGTCTCCGAGCGGACCCGGAATTGCAAAGGGCGTGGGACACCTATCACCTGATCGGCGATGCGCTCAGGGGCCAGATCAGCCCGGCGATCGCCGATCGCGTAGCCGCTCGCCTGCGCGAGGAGCCCACAGTGCTCGCCCCGCGGCCGCAGCGTCCTTCCGGGCGCCTCGGCTGGTACGCCATGTCCGCCGCCGCCAGCGTCGCCGCCGTGGTCTTCGTCGCGTGGACGGCTTCCCCTGGCTGGCGTGCCGAGCCGCAACTCGCCGGGAGTCCCGCCGCGGCCACGGTCGCGACCCCGGCCGCGGTCACTCTGGTCTCCAGCGTGCCGCCCGCCGAAGTCGAGAACTACCTGCTCGCCCATCAGCCTTATTCCCACACGAGTGCCATGCAAGGAATCGCACCCTACGGGCGCAGCGTGGCTGACGAGCGCGGGGCAGCAAGGAAATGACGCCGCCCCTGGCGTTACGCGTGCGGCAGGCAGTAGGGATCCTGCCGTTCCTGCTTCCGGCAACCGCGGCGATAGCCCAGACCGACATCTCCGCGCTGCAATGGCTTCAGCGCATCTACGCCGCCACCGAAAAGCTCAGCTACTCGGGCACGTTCGTATACCAGCAGGGCCAGCAAGTCGAAACCTCCCGCATCACTCACGTCGTCGGGCCTTCGGGACCGCGCGAGCGGCTGGAAACCCTGGACGGAGTACCTCGCGAGATTATCCGTACCGGCGACGAAGTCGTGTGCTACCTGCCTGGGAGCCTGACGGTAAAGATCGACAAGCAGCCCGACCGCCGGCCGTTTCCCGCGATCCTTTCAGAGCAACTCAAGGACGTGTCGGAGAACTACACCATCAGGAAAGGCGAGATCGAGCGCGTCGGGGGCTACAGTTGCCAGGTCCTCGCACTGGCGCCCAAAGACCGGATGCGATACGGTCACCGGCTTTGGGCGGATCTCAATACCGGCATGCTGCTCAAGGCGAAGACCTTCGATGAGAACAACGAGCTTCTGGAGCAGTTCGCATTCACGCAGCTCAAGATCGGCGGCCACATCGGTCGCGATCAGCTGAAGGCACGCTATTTCCGCGAAAGCCGGGCCTGGCGCGTCGAGGATTCGGGCGCTACCCGCGCCAATCTGGCAGAAGCCGGATGGGCGATCCGTTCCAGGCCTGCGGGCTTTCGCACCGTGGCCGAGCTGATTCGCACCATGGGGGGCACCGTAGGGGTCGGACATATCGTGCTGTCCGACGGGCTTGCCGCGATCTCGGTATTCATCGAACCCGCAACGAGCAAACAGCCGGCGCCGCAGCCGGGTCTGGTGCGGCAGGGGGCGATCAACGTGTACGTGCGCCCGGTAGGCAGCTACTGGGTTACGGTAGTCGGCGAAGCGCCTGCAGAGAGCGTAAAATACATCGCCAACGCGGTGGAATACCGCAAGTAAAACCCGGCGACTTCCATTGAATCAGTCCGACTCCTGGTAGGCGGGGTTGCGTCGCGGTTTTCTGCCTGCTCGATTCCAAGGACCCTCTGATGGTGAGAGTACTGTTCGTTTGTCTGCTGCTCGGGCTGCCCTCTGCGCTGGTCGCGCAGGGACGCGAGCTGCCCGATTTCACCGAGCTCGCCGAAAGGCAGGGCCCCACCGTCGTCAATATCAGCACCACTCAGGTACGCGAACGCCGTACTTCGCCGCAGATTCCGAATCTCGAGGAAGACGATCCGCTCTACGATTTCTTCCGGCGCTTCGTCCCGCGCCCGCCGGGCCCCGGCGGACAAGGCCCGCGCGATTTCGAGAGCCGTTCGCTCGGTTCGGGCTTCATCATCAGTCCCGACGGCTACGTTCTCACCAACGCGCACGTAGTGGACTCCGCGGATGAGATCACCGTTCGCCTGACCGACAAGCGCGAATTCAAGGCTCGCGTCATCGGCGCGGACAGACGCACCGATCTCGCGCTGATCAAGATCGACGCCACCGGGCTGCCCGCCGTACGGATGGGCGATCCGAACCGGCTCAAAGTCGGCGAATGGGTCGTCGCGATCGGCTCGCCGTTCGGCTTTGACAGCACCGTCACCGCGGGCATTGTCAGCGCCAAAGGCCGCAGCCTGCCGCAGGAGAACTTCGTTCCCTTCATTCAGACCGACGTCGCGATCAACCCGGGGAATTCCGGCGGGCCGTTGTTCAACATGCGCGGCGAAGTCGTGGGAATCAATTCGCAAATCTACAGCCGCACCGGCGGTTTCATGGGACTGTCCTTCGCCATCCCCATCGACGTCGCCATGGAGGTGCAGAACCAGCTGCGCCAGTCTGGCCGTGTCAGCCGCGGACGAATCGGCGTCGTGATCCAGGAAGTTTCGAAGGAACTCGCCGAGTCGTTCGGTCTTGCCAGGCCAGCGGGTGCCCTCGTCAATGCAGTCGAGAAAGGCGGCCCCGCGGAAAAGGCCGGCGTGGAAACCGGCGACATCATTCTCAAGTTCGACGGCAAATCGGTAACGAATTCGAGCGAGTTGCCGCGTATCGTCGGCAGCACCAGGCCCGGGAACAGAGCGAGCATGGAAGTGTGGCGCAGGGGCGTGACCCGGGAGATCAGCGTCACTGTCGGCGAATTGCCCGAGGATCGCGTCGCAAGCCGCAGCGAGCGCCGGAGAAAGCCGCCGGAGCAGGCGGCCAATCGCCTCGGTTTCGCGGTCGTCGATCTTACCGCGGAGCAAAAGCGCGACCTGAAGCTGGGAGGTGGCGTGATCGTCGAAGAGGTCCGGAACAATCGCCGCGCGGATGTGCGTGCGGGCGACGTGATCACGGCGGTGACCAGCCGAGGTCAGACCACTGAAGTGAGATCCACCGAGCAGTTCAACAGGCTCCTCGGACAGCTCGAGCGCAACACCACGCTTACGCTCCACGTACGGCGCGGCGAGAGCAATCTGTTCGTAACCGTGAAGGGCGAAGGTGCGCCCGGCTAGCGCATCCTGCATATCCCGCTTAAACGCGCTAAAATTCAAAGTCTTGGAACCGAGAACGAAGGGTGCTGAACGGCACCCTTTTTTGTAGGCCGATGCAGCACATCCGCAACTTTTCGATCATCGCCCATATCGACCACGGCAAGTCGACGCTCGCCGACCGCTTCATCCAGCGCTGTGGCGGACTGTCGGAGCGGGAAATGTCGGAGCAGGTGCTCGATTCGATGGATCTGGAGCGTGAGCGCGGCATCACCATCAAGGCGCAGACCGCAGCGCTGCAATACACTTCGCGCGACGGGGAGACCTACAACCTGAATCTCATCGATACGCCGGGTCACGTCGACTTCTCTTACGAAGTATCGCGCTCGCTTGCCGCGTGCGAAGGGGCCCTGCTGGTGGTGGACGCAAGCCAGGGAGTGGAGGCGCAGACGGTGGCCAACTGCTACACCGCGATAGAGCAGGGGGTGGAGGTGGTGCCCGTGCTCAACAAGATCGACCTGCCCTCGGCCAATCCGGAGCGCGCCATCCAGGAAATCGAGGACGTCATCGGCATCAAGGCAAGCGATGCCTTACTCGTGAGCGCCAAGACCGGCGAAGGGGTGGAGGAAGTTCTCGAAGCGGTGATCCGTCGCATGCCACCCCCGAAAGGCGATCCGGCCGCCCCTCTCAAGGCGCTTATCATCGATTCGTGGTTCGACAATTACGTCGGCGTGATCATGCTGGTGCGCCTGGTGGACGGAAGCATCCGGCCGAAGGACAAGCTGTTGCTGATGTCCACGCAAGCGGTCCACCTGTGCGAGCAGGTCGGCGTGTTCACGCCCAAGTCACAAGGCCGCGAGCAGCTTTCGGCCGGAGAGGTGGGATTCGTCACGGCCGGAGTGAGGGAACTCCAGCACGCGCGCGTCGGCGACACCATTACCCTGGTCAATCGTCCCGCGGCCATGCCGCTGCCGGGCTTCAAGGAGATCAAGCCGCAGGTGTTCGCCGGGCTCTATCCGGTCGAGGCGAGCGAGTACGAAGCGCTGCGCGACGCGCTGGAGAAGCTCAAGCTCAACGACGCGTCGCTGCACTACGAGCCGGAAACCTCCCAGGCGCTCGGCTTCGGATTCCGCTGCGGGTTTCTGGGCCTCCTGCACATGGATATCGTGCAGGAGCGGCTGGAAAGGGAATACGAAATGGCGCTCGTCACGACCGCACCCACGGTGGTGTACGAGGTACTGCTGCGGGACGGGACAGTCGCGCGCATCGAGAACCCCGCGAAAATGCCGGATCCCTCGAAAATCGAGGAGATTCGCGAGCCGATCATCGAAACGATCATTTTCGTGCCGCAGGAGTACGTCGGAGCGATCATGACCCTGTGCACGCAAAAGCGCGGAGTACAGAAGAATATGCAGTATCACGCACGCCAGGTGATGCTGACCTACGAGATGCCGCTCAACGAGGTGGTCATGGATTTTTTCGACAAGCTCAAATCCGCAAGCCGAGGCTACGCGTCGCTCGACTACGAGTTCAAGGAGTACCGCGCCGCCGACATGGTGAAGCTCGACATCCTCATCAACGGGGAGCGGGTCGATGCTCTGTCGCTCATGGTGCACCGGGAAAACTCGTCCTACCGTGGCCGCGATCTGGTTTCGAGAATGCGCGAACTGATCCCGCGACAGATGTTCGACGTGGCGGTTCAGGCGGCAATCGGCTCGCACGTCATTGCGCGCGAGACCGTCAAGGCGCTGCGCAAGAACGTGCTGGCGAAGTGCTACGGTGGCGACGTGTCGCGCAAAAGGAAATTGCTGGAAAAGCAGAAAGCGGGGAAGAAGCGCATGAAGCAGGTCGGGACGGTGGAAATACCCCAGGAGGCGTTCCTGGCCATACTCCAGGTTGAAAGCAAATGAATTTCGCCCTGATCCTGTTTGTCCTGTTGGTTTTCACCGGGGCATTTGCCCTGGCAGACGCCGTCTATTTCGCGAAGCACCGAGGAAAGGGCGACAAGGAGCCCTGGTGGATCGAATATCCGAAGAGCTTCTTCCCGGTCATTCTCATCGTTTTCCTGCTGCGCTCGTTTCTGGTCGAGCCTTTCAAGATTCCTTCAGGCTCGATGGTGCCGACCCTGGTGGTCGGGGATTTCATCCTGGTCAACAAGTTCGCCTATGGCATCCGGGTCCCGCTCATCAACAAGAAGGTCGTCAGTATCGGGGAACCCAGGCGCGGCGATGTGATGGTGTTTCGTTTTCCGGAGGATCCGTCGCTCGATTACATCAAGCGCGTGATCGGCGTTCCCGGTGACAAGATCGTCTACGAGAACAAGAAACTCTTCGTCAACGGCGTCGCGCAACCGCGCAAGCAGATCTCCGATTATCTGAATCGCGAGCGGATCCACTACTCGGCGCGGTTTATCGAGACCGTGGGCGGGGTCCAACATCCCATTCTCCTTGAGGGTGATGCGCCGGCGGCGGTTCCCTTCACGCGACCGTTCCCGTTTCGCGAAAATTGCAACTACAATAGCGAGGGCGTGGCGTGCACCGTGCCTCCCGGGCATTATTTCATGATGGGCGACAACCGCGACAACTCAGCGGACAGCCGGGTGTGGGGCTTCGTACCGGACGAGAATATCGTCGGAAAGGCGTTTTTCATCTGGTTCAATTTCAGCGAGCCGCGGCGCTTTGGCAAATTTCAATGAAGGGGGATCCATGAAGAATCAGCGAGGTCTTAGCCTGATTGGAATGGTGGTGATGTGCATCGTCATTGTCATCGTCGCGATCGGCGGCCTGAAGATCGCTCCCGCCTACATCGAGTACTACAAGGTCAAGAAGGCGATCGTGGGCATAGCTCAGACCAACAGCAGGGCCACCGTCGCAGAGGTGCGCGAGGCGTTCAACCGGCGCGCGGCGATCGACGACATCGACGTGATCGCGGGCAGGGACCTCGATGTCACGAAGGAAGGCAACGACATTGTGATCTCGTTCGCCTATCCGAAGCGAATCTCGCTGTTCGGCAATGTCAGCGTCGTGTTCGATTTTGCTGCGAGCAGCAGTAATTAACGACACACCGAGTGGAACGGGAGCGTCTTCAGCAGCATATCGGATACCGCTTTTCCCGGCCGGAGCTGCTCGCGCGCGCTCTCACTCACCGCAGTCACAGCGCGCTTCACAACGAGCGACTGGAGTTCCTGGGCGACAGCATTCTCAACTGCGTCGTTGCAGCCGAGCTGTTCGAGCGCTTCGACGGGCTTTCAGAGGGAGACCTGTCCCGGCTGCGGGCGCAGCTGGTGCGCGAGGAGACTTTGTATCAGGTGGCGCAGACGCTCGGCATGGGCGATCACCTGCAGCTGGGCGAAGGCGAGCTGAAGAGCGGTGGGTTCGCGCGGCCCTCCATTCTGGCCGACGCGTTCGAAGCGCTGATAGGCGCGGTCTTTGTGGACGGCGGTTTTTCAGCGGCCCGGGAGACCATTCGGCGCTTGTATGGGCCGCTGCTTGCCGGCCTGGATCCGCAGGCGCCCGGTAAAGACCCGAAGACTCTTTTGCAGGAATTGCTTCAGGCCAGGAAGGTCGCGCTGCCTCAATATTCCGTGGTGGCAACCCACGGGGCGGCGCACAGCCAGGATTTCGAGGTGGAGTGCCTGATTCCCCAGCTCTCGGTGCGGACTACGGGCAATGGGAGCAGCCGGCGAGGCGCCGAGCAGGTAGCGGCCATGCGCGCCTTCGAGCAGATCCGCCGTCGAACGGCCGTACCGTGATCGCCCCGGAACCGTTTCGTTGTGGAGTGATCGCCCTGATCGGACGTCCCAACGTCGGCAAATCCACGTTGCTGAATGCATTGCTGGGACAAAAACTCAGCATCACCTCGCACAAGCCGCAGACCACGCGGCAATCCCTTCGCGGGGTCCTCACCACGGAGACGGCGCAGTTCGTCCTCATCGACACCCCGGGTTTCCAGATCCGGCACCGCGGCGCGCTCAACCGGGCGATGAACCGCGCGGTTCGCGCGGCGCTCGAGGCGGTCGATGTGGTGGCTCTGGTCGTCGAAGCGAAGCGCTTCGGGGCGGAGGATCGTACGCTGCTGAAACTCGCGCCTGCGGGGGTTCCGCTGTTTCTGGTCGTGAACAAGATCGACGCGACCGAACCGGCGGGTTTGCTGCCGTTTCTGAAAAAGGCCGCAGGCGAAGCCGAGTTCGATGAAATCGTTCCGGTCAGCGCAAGCCGCCGCAAGGGGCTCGATGAGCTGCTGGGGGCGCTCAGGCGCCACCTGCCGGAGCAGCCGGCGATCCATTCCGAGGACGACTTAACCGACCGCAACGAGCGGTTTCTCGCCGCAGAATTCCTGCGAGAAAAGCTGTTTCGCCTTCTGGGCGAGGAGCTTCCTTACAGCGCCGGGGTGGAAATCGAGAAATTCGAGGAGCAGCGCGGCATGCGGCGGGTTCACGCCGCGATCGTCGTGGGAAAAGAAGGACACAAGGCAATCATCATCGGATCGGGCGGGAGCAAGCTGAAGAGAATTGCCACGGCCGCGCGTCTCGACATGGAGACGCTTTTCGGCTGCAAGGTCTATCTGCAAGTCTGGGTCAAGGTCCGCGGCGGCTGGACGGACGACGAAGCAGCGCTGAGACGCATGGGCTATGGTTGAGCGCACCAGACAGGAAAGCCGTGAAGCCTTCGTCCTGCACGGCTACCCGTATCGCGAGACGAGCCTGCTGCTCGAAGTGTTTACCCGTGCATTCGGACGCGTGTCGATGGTGGCGCGGGGAGCGCGCAGCGCGCGCTCTCCCCTGCGCGGGGTGTTGCTCGCCTTTCAGCCGCTTGCACTGTCCTGGTTCGGCAAGGGCGAGCTGCGGACTCTCGCACGCGCCGAGTGGGTCGGCGGACAACCGCTGCTCCACGGCGAAGCGCTCATGTGCGGGTTCTATCTCAACGAGCTCCTGTTGCGGCTGCTGCCCCGCGAAGATCCCCACGATGCCCTGTTTTTGCGATACTGGGAAGCCCTGCGGGAACTCGCGCCGCACGGCGGGTCGGCTGCGGCCCTGCGTTCGTTCGAGAGAGCTCTGCTCAAGGAGCTCGGGTACGCCATGACGCTCGAGCGCGACAGCACGAGCGGCGGCGCGATCGACCCGGCGAAGAGCTATGCGTACGATCCCGAGCGCGGACCGATCGAGGTCAAAGACACGGGGCCGGAGCCTCGTGTGTCCGGCCGGACGCTTCTCGACATGGCGCGCGACGACTACGCCGATCCCCAGACTCAGCAACAGGCCAAGGCGCTGATGCGCACGCTCATCAATCATCGCCTCGATCACCAGCCTCTGAAAAGCCGCCAGATCTTCAGGGATCTGCTCGCCCTCTGAGGCTTCATCCGCATGACTCTTTTGAGCGTCAATCTCAACAAGGTTGCGCTGCTGCGCAATACCCGCACCATCGGCATTCCAAGTGTGGTCCACGCGGCGCGCCTTGCGCTGGGCGCGGGCGCTCACGGAATCACGGTCCACCCGCGCCCCGACGGGCGCCACGTGCGGGCTCAGGATGTGCGCGAACTCGCCGTCGTCCTGCGGGATCGGCCCGGAACGGAATTCAACATCGAAGGCAATCCGTTTCACGGCCTGCTCGAGTTTGTGCGCGAGGTGCGCCCGGCGCAGTGCACGCTGGTTCCCGACGAAACCGGCGCCTTCACCTCCGACCACGGCTGGGATCTCGGCAGGGACGGCGCGCGGCTCGGGCCCGTCGTGGAGGAACTCAAGTCGCTGGGCGTGCGGGTGAGCCTATTCATGGATCCGGTTTCGGAGGCGATGACGGCCGCTGCCGACCTGGGTGCCGACCGGGTCGAGCTGTATACGGAACCCTACGCCCGCGCGTTCGGCGCCGTGGAGCAGGAAGCCGTGCTCGGACGTTACGCGCAAGCCGCGCGCGCCGCGCAGCACTCAGGGCTGGGCGTCAACGCCGGCCACGACCTCAATCTGGACAATCTGCCGGTCTTCCTGCGCTCGGTGCCAAAGGTGCTGGAAGTGTCCATCGGACACGCGTTGATCTCCGACGCCCTGGATTGCGGCCTGGCTGAAGCAGTGCGCCGGTATCTCGAGGCGATTCGGCGAGGCAATGCCTCATGATCCTCGGAATCGGGACCGATCTTTGCGACATCGGCCGGATCGAACGGGCACTGGAGCGCTTCGGCGAAAAATTCGCCGCGCGGGTGCTGGTCGATTCCGAACTGCAGCGTTTTCGCCGTCATCGCAAGCCCGCTGCCTACCTCGCCAAGCGCTTCGCCGCCAAGGAAGCGTTTTCCAAGGCGCTCGGCACCGGGATCCATTTTCCGGTCAACTGGCACAACGTCTGGGTCGAAAACGAGCGCTCGGGGAAGCCTTCGCTCAAATTCTCCAAGCCGCTGGCGGCGCTTCTCAAACGGCGCGGCATTGCGAACGTATATGTATCCCTGACCGACGAAATCGGCATGGCCTGCGCGTTTGTCGTGGTCGAAGGAGCTCCTGCGAAGGCCCGGAGGAAAGAATGACACTCGGCCCGGTGATGCTCGATGTAGCCGGGCTACGGGTTACGCCGGAGGAGAAGGAGATCCTGCGTCACCCCTCGGTGGGCGGCGTGATTCTATTTGCGCGCAACTTCCAGTCCCCGCGGCAGCTCCTCGCGCTCACGGCGGAGATTCGCGCTCTGCGCCGGCCCGAGCTGCTCATCGCGGTGGACCACGAAGGCGGCCGCGTGCAGCGGTTCCAGGAAGGCTTCACGCGCATTCCGCCGATGCGATTGCTGGGCGAGAGCTGGGAGAACGCTCCGCCCCGGGCGAAGGCGCTCGCCGAGGCGGTCGGTTACGTCATCGCAACGGAGCTGCAGACACACGGAGTCGATTTCAGCTTCGCGCCGGTGCTCGACGTGGACTTCGGCTCGAGCAGCATCATCGGAGATCGCGCTTTCTCGGACGAGCCCGCGGTGATCGCGGCGCTCGCCGGCGCGTTCGTCGCCGGATCGACGGCCGGCGGCGCGGCCTCGGTCGGCAAGCATTTCCCCGGTCACGGCTACGTGAAGGCGGATTCGCACGTCGATGTTCCGGTGGACGAGCGCGGCCTCGATGAAATCGAAGCGAACGACCTGCAACCTTACGGCGAGCTGATTGCGCTCGGGCTCGCCGGGGTGATGCCCGCTCACGTGATCTATCCCGCGGTGGACAGCCGGCCGGCGGGCTATTCGCCGGTGTGGCTGAAGGACATCCTGCGGCGCCGCCTCGGATTTGACGGCACGATCTTCAGCGACGATCTCTCGATGGAAGGCGCGAGCGTCGCAGGGGGGCCGAGGGAACGTGCGCTCGCCGCGCTGGAGGCCGGTTGCGACATGGTTTTGCTGTGCAACGCGCCACAGAGCGCAGCGGGGCTCCTTGACGCGCTGAAGGGCCGGGCGCTCGATCCGCGACGCGCCGAGCGAATGCGCGGACGCGGGCCACTCAAGCCTCTGGTTTCTGATACGCGCTACGCGTCGGCGGTTGCCGCGATCCAGGCTGTCTCGGTTTAGAATTCGAGAGTGACACACGACCACGATCACGGCGCGCACGATCCGCGACATGCCGGCCGGGCCTTCGCGCTGGGCATCGGCCTGAATCTCGCATTCGTGCTGGTCGAGGCGGTCTACGGCGTGCTCGCGCACTCCATGGCGCTGCTCGCCGACGCCGGCCATAACTTGAGCGATGTACTCGCGCTGACGCTCGCATGGGGCGCGAGCACATTGGCGAGGCGCGGGCCCTCGGAGCGCTTCACTTACGGCCTGCGCAGCTCGTCGATCCTGGTCGCGCTGCTGAACGCGGCGCTCCTCCTCGTGGTGACGGGCGGCATTGCCTGGGAGGCGATCAATCGCCTGGCGACGCCTTCGCCCGTCGCCGGTGAAACTGTGATCTGGGTGGCGCTCGTCGGCATAGTGATCAACGGGGTGGGCGCGATGCTGTTCGCGCGCGGTCGCCGGCGCGACATCAACATGCGCGGCGCGTTCCTGCATCTCGCGGCCGACGCGGCGGTCTCGCTCGGCGTCGTCATCGCGGGAGTCGGGATCCTCGCCACCGGCTGGCTGTGGCTCGACCCGCTCACCGGCCTCGTCATCGCGGTTGCCATCGTGTGGAGCACCTGGGGCCTCTTGCGCGATTCGGTCGCGCTCGCCTTGAACGCCGTCCCCGAGCACATCGATCCGCGCGTGGTGCGCACCTACCTGTCGCTGCTCGCGGGCGTGGCCGAGGTGCACGACCTGCATATCTGGGCGATGAGCACCACGGAGACCGCGCTCACCGTGCACCTCGTCATCCCCGGCGGGCATCCCGGCGACGCGTTCATGGCGGAAGTGTGCAAGGAACTGCGCGCGCGCTATCACGTGCACCACGCGACCATCCAGGTCGAAACCGGCGCGCACCCGTGCGAGCTGGCGCCGGATCACGTGGTGTAGGGAGAGTCGATCGTTCTGCGCTTTGGAACTGACAGTGGTATCTTGATCGAATGGGTCTCGTGGCAGACGAAGGATTCAAGCTTTATTAAGGAGGCGACAATATGGCACCGAACAATTCAGCCGTTCGCACTGGTTCCACCCTGATGTTGATTGCTGGGCTGGCTTTTATTGGCTATGCCGTAGTCTTTTTTATCCGCAGTTTTACCGGTACTGGTTTTGAGCTTGGCGTAGAGACCTTAAATGGCGTAACCAAAGCGCAACTCAATGCCCTTAACCCCGCGGTGGTTTACTACATTAACCATTTGCACATCGCAACCGCGGGGTTTATTGCCGCTACAGGCATAGCTGTTGCAGCTCTCTCTTGGTGGGGAGTCCGCAAGGGAGAATGGTGGGCGTGGTGGGCAGCCATGGTTTCCCCCGTGGCGGGCTTAGCCGTTGCTCTGCCGATGCATTACTTCGGTCACTTTACCTATGACTGGGTGAGTCATCTGGGTCCGATTTATCTGGCAACGCTCGTATTCGTGATAGGGGCTCTGCAAGCCCTACGCGGTTTTCTACAAGAAGGCGGCAGCGGACCGGCCCGCTAGCGAAGACCGCTACACGCGCTCGATATACGCACCGTCGTTGGTGTTGACCTTGATTTTCTCGCCGGAGTTGACGAACGGCGGGACCTGGACGATGAGGCCGGTCTCGGTCTTGGCCGGCTTGAACGAGGTCGTGACGGTGGCGTTCCTGATGTTGGGGTCGGTTTCGGTCACGGTGAGCACGACCGAAGGCGGCAGCTCGACCCCGATCGGCTTGTCGTTGTAGAACACCACCTGCACGTCGGTGTTGGGCAGCAGGTAGCCCGTCTGACCCTCGAGCATTTCATCCGACAAGGTCAGCTGCTCGTAATTCTCCTTGTCCATGAAAACATAGCCGGTGCCCTCGTTGTAGAGGTACTGCATCTCGCGCGGATCGACGAAAGCGCGTTCGACCTTGTCCTCGGTGCGGATGCGCTGGTTGGTCTTGGTGCCGCTCTCGATGTCCTTCATCTCGACCTGCATGAAGGCCCCGCCGCGCCCGCCGACGTGCACGTGGTAGCATTTGATCACGCGCCAGATCCGCTTTTCCCATTCGAGCAGATGACCGACGCGGATTTCGGTAGCGAGAACTTTGGCCATGGTTTGGGCGCGCTGGAGGCAAGGCGCGGCATTCTATAACACTCCGGTGACGAAGTCGAAACTGCAATCGGGATACGATCCCGCCTGCCGCGCCTGCCCGCGCCTCGCCGGATATCTCGACCAAGTCAGGCAGGAGCACCCCGATTACCACGCGCGCCCCGTCGCGCCCTTCGGTCCGAAACGCGCGGCCCTGCTGGTGGTGGGCCTCGCTCCAGGACTCCATGGGGCGAACCGCACCGGCCGGCCTTTCACCGGGGACCATGCCGGCATCCTGCTTTACAGGACCTTGCATCGATACGGCTTCGCCAGCCACGAGGGCTCGTCCGATCCGGGAGACGGACTCGAGCTCATCGGTTGCCGCGTCACCAACGCGGTGAAGTGCCTTCCTCCTCGGAACAAGCCGCAGCCCGACGAAATACGGCGCTGCAATCGTTACCTTGCCGTGGAGATCGCCGCGGTGCGGCCGCGGGCGATCCTCGCGCTCGGCGCGATCGCCCACCGGGCGGTGTTGATGGTTTTCAATCTCGCCCCGGGGCGGTATCGCTTCGCGCACCGCGCCGTTCACGAGCTTTCCGCGGCCTCGTCGATGACCCGGCTCTTCGATAGCTATCACTGCAGCCGCTATAATACGCAGACGAAGCGGCTCACCGCACCGATGTTCGAAGCGGTGGTTCGCGATATCGCGACTTTCCTCCGCGGCCCCACATGACTTCCCGAAGCACAGCGCTCCGACCCGCAGAGGGCACGCCGGTGAGGGCAGCTTTCGACGCGCAGGCACTGCTCGCCAGCTTGCCGGGTCTGCCGGGCGTGTACCGCATGGTCGGCGCGGGAGGGGAGGCGCTCTACGTCGGCAAGGCGGGCGACCTGAAAAAGCGCGTCTCGTCCTATTTCCAGAAAACGCAGCACGGCCCGCGCATCGCCATGATGCTGACGCAGGTCGCGGCGGTCGAGATCACGGTCACCCGCTCCGAAGGGGAGGCGCTGATACTCGAGAACAATCTCATCAAGTCGCTCGCGCCGCGCTACAACATCCTGTTCCGCGACGACAAGTCCTATCCCTACCTGATGGTGAGCGGAGGGGATTTTCCGAGGCTCGGCTTTCATCGCGGGGCGATGGACAAGGCCCATCACTACTTCGGTCCGTTTCCGCACGCGGGCGCCGTGCGCGAGAGCATCCAGCTGCTGCAAAGGGTGTTTCGGCTGCGCACCTGTGAAGACTCGGTCTTCCAGAACCGCTCGCGGCCCTGCCTTCTCTACCAGATCCGACGCTGCACCGCGCCCTGCGTGGGCCACATCGCCGCGGCCGCTTACGCGGAAGACGTCAAGAGCGCGCAGCTCTACCTCGAGGGCCGCAGCGACACCGCCCTCAAGCGGCTCGAGGTCCGCATGCAGCAGGCCGCCGACGCGCGGCGCTACGAGGAGGCGGCGATCTACCGCGACCAGATCCAGTCCCTCGCCAAAGTCAGCCAGCGCCAGTACGCCGATACCGGCGCGGACGTCGATGTCGATATCATCGCGGTCGCCATGGAGCACGGCCTCGCCTGCGTCAACCTGATGATGGTGCGCGGCGGCAGGCAGCTCGGGGACCGCAGCCTCTTTCCTCAGAATGCCGAGGAGCGCGACGCAAGGGAAGTGCTCGCGGCGTTCATCGCGCAGCATTATCTGGAGCGGCCGATACCGGGAGCGCTGGTCGTCGGCGAAGAGCTCGAGGTCGAAGAGCTCGAGGCCACGCTCACCGAACACGCGAAACGCAGCGTGCGTATCTGTACGCGTCCAACGGCCGCGCGCCGCGCCTGGCTCGAGACGGCCCGGCAAAACGCGCTTCAGGCCCTCAAGTCGAAGCTCAGCGAGCACAGTACCCAGGGAACGCGGCTCGCAGCGCTGCGCGAGGCGCTCGGTGCGCCCGACACCGCGCAGCGCATCGAATGCTTCGACGTGAGCCACACCATGGGCGAGGCCACGGTGGCGGCCTGTGTGGTATACGATCGCATGGACATGCGCCGGGGCGAGTACCGCCGCTACAACATCGAGGGCTTGGCGCCGGGCGACGACTACGGCGCCCTGGCGCAGGCGCTTTCGCGCCGCTACGCCAAGATAGCGGGCGGGGAAGGCGTCGCACCCGACCTGATTTTCATCGACGGCGGCAAGGGACAGGTGAACGCGGCGAGAGAAGCGCTCGCAGAGCTCGGTCTCTCCGATATTGCGCTGGTGGGCATTGCCAAGGGACCGGAGAGAAAGCCCGGGCTCGAAGAGCTGTGGGTCGGCGAGCGCGTGGTAAGGCTTCCGCCCGATCACGCCGGACTGCACCTGATCCAGCGGATTCGCGATGAAGCACACCGCTTCGCCATCGCCGGGCACCGGGCGCGACGCTCCAGGCGTCGCACCACCTCGACGCTGGAGGACATCGCAGGGATCGGCGCCAAACGCCGCAAACAGCTGCTCACGCGCTTCGGCGGGCTGAAGGGCGTCATGGGCGCGAGCGTCGAGGACCTGACGCAGGTCGAGGGAATCAGCCGCAAGCTCGCCGAAAAAATCTACCAGGAACTCCATGCCGCTTAACGTTCCGATCCTTCTCACGTGGCTGCGCATCCTGACCATCCCGCTGGTGATCGGGGTGTTCTATGTCCCCGAGCTGTGGCTCTCGAGCCGGCACCAGAACCTGATTGCGACCGCGTTGTTCATCGCGGCCGCGATCACCGACTGGCTCGATGGCTACCTCGCGAGGCGCTTGAACCAGACGTCGGCGTTCGGCGCGTTCCTCGACCCGGTCGCCGACAAGCTGATGATCGCCGCAGCGCTGATCGTACTGGTCTGGCTTCAGCGCGTAGACGCGATCATCGCCGTAGTCATCATCGGCCGGGAGATCGCCGTTTCGGCGCTGCGCGAATGGATGGCGAAGAGCGGCCAGTCGAAAAGCGTCGCGGTGAATTTCCTCGGCAAGATAAAAACGATTTCGCAGATGATCGCCGTGCCGATGCTGCTCTACAACGAGCGGATCGGCGTGCTCAGCCCGCAGCGCGTCGGCACCTGGCTCATCTATCTCGCTGCGATACTGACTCTGGTGTCGATGTTCTACTACCTCAAGCTCGCGCTTGCACCGCGCGCGGCAGGAGACCGCCGCCGGCTTGACCGCAGGGAGATCGGTCCGTAGAATTTCCGCCTGCTCTCGCGGGAGTAGCTCAGTTGGTAGAGCGTAACCTTGCCAAGGTTAAGGTCGCGAGTTCGAGACTCGTCTCCCGCTCCAGAATCCTGAAGGAACAGCCGGTTCTCGAAGCCCCTCGCTGTTCCTGGCCTCAAGCATGCGGCGGGGTGGCAGAGTGGTCATGCAGCGGCCTGCAAAGCCGTGGACGCCGGTTCGATTCCGACCCCCGCCTCCAGCCGGACTGGAGGGCACCCGCTCCCAGTTTCTTTCTGACACAATCCCCGCCTAGAGCCCGGGTGGTGAAACTGGTAGACACAAGGGACTTAAAATCCCTCGACGGATAATTCCGTCATGCAGGTTCGACCCCTGCCCCGGGCACCATCGGAGTAATATGGTTTCGTGGCATTCGCTCTCCATTTTCCTCCGGGACGTTCGCTCTCGCCATGACTGAAAACTGGGTCGACTTCGCTTTGAACGTGATCGGGGGGGCGGCGGCTTTTCTATGTCTGTTCGACGGCACGCGGCGGCTGAGCGCGTACGGCGTGCATGGCAAGGCGGTGCTGATGACGGTATTGGCGGCGGCCATCTGCGCGCTCTACGGCGGGTTCGCGTACTGGAAATACGTCGACCTAGCGACGTTGAGCATGAATCAACGAAAGCCCTCGGCTACGCAACTGCCCGCGAACTGGGGTGGAGGACTTTCGCCGGAGAGAAAGGAAGCCGTGAGCCTGGCGCGAGCGCGTCAGACCTTCATGGGGTCCGGGACGCTAGCAAGCTATGTCGATCGCGGCGGCGAAACCAGGACCTATGCTCCGACCCAGGAAGATCTCCTGCGACGCGAGCGCGTGCTGGCCTATTACTCCCGGGCGGAATACGCGGCTCGCAGCAGCCTCGTGGAGGCCCTGCTCTGGTTGATCATGGGCGTGCTCGCAATACTCTTCGGATTCGCCATGTCGTTCGAGAAATTGCCGGCGCCGGCGGGCCCAACGGCGGAGCCCGGCGACGCGTAGTCTCCGACGGCGATGCCGCTGCTGTCCAGCCTCAAGCAACGCGCGCGCCACCTCAAGAGCGAGACTCTCGCCCTTTGGTTCGCCGCGCGCCATCCCGGCACGCCGTGGTACGCGAAGCTTCTGGTCGCGGGAATCGTAGCGTATGCGCTGAGCCCCATCGACCTCATCCCGGACTTCGTGCCGGTCCTGGGATATCTTGACGATCTCATACTGATCCCGCTGGGGATCGTCCTTGCGGTCAGGATGATTCCGGCTCCGATTCTGGAGGAGTGCAGGGCGCGGGCGCAGGAGACGATGGCGAGCGCTCGGCCGGTGAGCCGCGTTGCAGCGCTGGTCATCGTCGGGGTCTGGCTGGCCGCGGCGGCGCTCGCCGCGGTGTGGGCCTATCGGACCTGGTTCAGCCCTTGAAACAATGGATTGGCGTGCCGACATCAGCGAGGCGCGGTAGAATGTTTGCGAAGGAACGTGAACGTGATCGTATTTGAGCTGATTTGCGCGGATCGTCACCGGTTCGAGGGCTGGTTCGCTTCGGCGGGTGACTTCGAGGGCCAGAAAGCCCGCGGCCTGCTCTCGTGCCCGGTTTGCAGCGATTCCAGCATCGAAAAGCTGCTCACGGCAAAAATCGGCAGACTGGAGGCCGAGCCGTCGCGGGAGAACGCGCAGCCGCCTGTCGCGCCGGTCGCGCGTTCGCGCAACCTCCACGAAGCCATCGACTACATCCTGCTCAACACCGAGAACGTGGGAGAGGATTTTCCCGCCGAGGCGCGGCGTATCCATCACAGGGAAGTCCCGCAGCGAAATATCCGCGGCGTGGCGACCGGCGAGCAGACGCGCGACCTCCTGGAAGAGGGCATTGCGGTGATGCCGCTGCCGATCCCGCCTCGCAAGGACTGGCACTGATTTCTGCTCCCGCGATTCCGCGGGAGTCATGCCGGTCAGACCAAAGTCCGTTGCTTGCGCAGCTCCGGCATGCAGTGCCGTATCCACTGCGCGGTGATCTTTTCCTGCAGCGAATTTTGCTTGAGGCGCTCCGAGAGAGCGCCGAAATCCACGCTGTCGAGCTCCTGGTCCTGATTGAAACAGGAGAAGACGTAGGTCGTCTTTCCTGTCCGCGGGTCGCGCTGCGGCTGCAGGCACTGGGCGCAGATTTCCTTGAGCATGCACTGCATCGGCGAATTGATCGAGCCGATCGCGAGGTGATGCGGCTTGAGATAGTCCCTGAGGACGTCGTGGCGCGCGCGCGCGACCGCCGCCATCATGCGATCGGAGCCTATGGCGATGAGCCGGTCGGCGTCCTCCATGCGGATCGAGGGAAGCCCGAGCCTCCCCTGCGCGTAGGCGTCCATCGCCTGGACGATGTTTCCGACGAAGCGTCTGTCTTGCGGACGCGCTTTTGCGTTTTCCAGCCTGAATCCCGGCTCCTCATCGCAGCACCACACGACCACGTCTGCGGCGCTTTCGATTTCGGCTACTTTGTAGCGGTCGATGACTTTCTTGTAGCCGGCAAAATAGAGCACTTTCGACCCTCGAGCCCGGAACGCCGCGCCGATCGAAAACAGGACCGCGTTGCCCAGGCCCCCGCCCACGAGGATCACCGTTTCATTCGCCGCGATGTGCGTCGGGTTGCCCGTGGGGCCCATGAGGATCACGGGCTCCCCGGGTTGGAGCATCGCGCACAGATCTGATGAACCGCCCATCTCGAGCACGATGGTGGAGACGAGGCCACGGTCCCGGTCCACCCAGGCACCGGTCATCGCGAGCCCTTCCATCTGAAGGCGGGTCGTCGTGGCGGCGTTCGTCACGACGGGAGAGAGGGTCTCGAAATTCTGCAGCCGGTAGAACTGGCCGGGCCGGAACTTGCGCGCAGCGAGCGGGGCATTTACCACCACTTCGACGATGGCGGGCGTGAGCCGCTCGACCTTGTGCACGGTCGCGAGCAGCTGGCCGGCGAGCGAAGCGAAGAACGCGGCCGGCGCACTCCGCGACCGCGGCGGGGTTTTTGCCAGCGCGCGCGACACGACCGGGTAGCCCTGGCGCGCCGAACCGAGCGCCTTGACGACGTTGCCGAAGTAGGAGGGATGCAGATCGCCGAAGAAGCTGACGAAGCGCCCGTCGGGAAAGCGCGAAAGCAGCACGTCGGCGCGCTCGGGCTTGGAAATCGCGCGCTGCGGGCTCAACGGCCGTCCGTCCTCGTCGCAGGCCCGGAAATATCTTCCGTCGAGCTGGAAGTGCGCCGCGTCCTCGCGGGCGAGCACCGTGTTCGGCTGGGTCCCCGCGGCGACGAACACGGTGTGCGCGGGCAGCCAGTGCTCGGCCGATTCGCCGCCGAGACCGCTTTCCCGGGCGAAGCGCATGCCGCGCGCGGCGCCGTAATTGTCCACGTCCACCGCCACCGGCGACAGGCTTTCGCAGAAAGCGACCCCTTCCTCGAGCGCCTTCTCGACCTCCTCGTGATTGAGCGTGTAGGAAGGGCTGTCGATCAGCCGGCGCCGGTAGGCGATGGTGACGCCGCCCCAGTGCCGGAGGAGCTCGACGACGCGCGCGGCGCGGCCTTCGCGCGCGGCAAAGGCCCGTTCCTCGCGGATCGCGCGCGCATGCGCGAGGAACTCCTCGGCGATCTCGCGTTCCTGGTCGTCCCATTTCTGGCGCACCGCATCCTCGCCCGTCTCCGCGACGAGCGCCTCGTAGCGCAACAGGAACTTCTCCACCTGCACCGGATAGTAGGCGAGCGATTCGGTCGCGGTGTCGATCGCGGTCAAGCCGCCGCCGACCACCACCACGGGCAGGCGCAGCTGCATGTTGGCGATGGAGTCCGTCTTGGCCGCGCCCGTGAGCTGCAGCGCCATCAGGAAGTCGGAGGCGGCGCGCACGCCGCGCGCGAGCCCGTTCGGGATGTCGAGCACCGTGGGCTTGCCCGCGCCCATGCAAAGGGCCACGTGGTCGAAGCCGAGCTCGAACGCGTCCTCGACGCTGACCGTGCCGCCGAAGCGCACGCCCCCGTACATCGCGAACTGCGCGCGCCGCTCGAGCAGGAGGCGCACGAGCTTGAGGAAATTCTTGTCCCAGCGCACGGTGATGCCGTACTCGGCGACGCCTCCGAATCCCGCCATGACGCGGTCGTCGAGGCCCTCATAGAGCGCTTGCACGTCCCGGATCGGCTCGACGGGCACGCGGCTCCCGCCGGCATCGATCCCGGAGAAGCGGGCCGGCAGCGGCTCGATCTTCAGGCCGTCGATGCCGGCCACCGCGTGCCCTTCGTTCATGAGGTAATGGGCGAGGGTGAACCCCGCGGGCCCCATGCCGGCAATGAGCACCTTGTAGCCGGTCGCCGGTTGGGGCAGCGGCCGGCGGAAATTGAGTGGGTTCCAGCGCGTGAGCAGCGAGTAGATCTCGAAGCCCCAGGGCAGCTCGAGGACGTCTTTCAGGGTGCGCGTCTCGATCTGCGGTATGTTGACGGGCTCCTGCTTCTGGTAGATGCAGGCTTTCATGCAGTCGTTGCAGATGCGGTGCCCGGTCGCCGCCACCATGGGATTGTCGATGACGATCACGGCGAGCGCCGAGAGCGCGTTGCCCTGCGCCTTGAGCGTGTGGAACTCGGAGATCTTTTCTTCCAGCGGGCAACCGGCGAGTGTCACGCCGAACGGGCTCTTCTTGAACGCCACCTTGTCCGGTGTCTCCGCGGGCGGTTTCTCCCGGAGACCCTTGGAGCAGGAATCCTTGCCCTGGGTGTGGCACCAGATGCAGTAGTTGGCCTGGTCGAGCGCGCCGACGAGGTCGGTACCCGGGTCGGTGAGAGCGAAGCCCTTGCGCCTGCGGATGTGCTCGGGGCGGATTGTGTAGGCGACGACGCCATCCCGGTCGCTCTTTTGCGCGTGCACGAGGAGGTTGTGCGGATCGATCTTGGCCGGCGCCTTAAAAAGCACTCCTGCCTTCACGTGTTCGCGGCCGGCGGGGGTGTGCAGCGCCCAGGCTGCGTATTTCATCGCGGTATCGAGTTGCGCGGCGTGCCCGGCCTCATGGGCGAGCCAGTGGGTGACTTTTTTCGCGAACGTCAGCTCGTCGAAGCGCGCGTCCAGGTGATTTTCTTTCAGCTCGGCCTCGAGCGCGGGTCCGTCGAGATTGGCCGCCTCCTCGGGCTTCACCTTGTTCGCTGCGCGGCGCTGCACGAACTGGCGCTTGACCGCGTAGAGCGGGGCAAGCTCGTTGTGGCGGGCCGCCAGCATGCGGAACTCCGTTTCGATGCCGAACAGCTCGGCGAGAAAGTCGTCCAGATGCGGCGCGATCTCGAGGATCAGCGCCGATTCTGCTTT
The DNA here is from genome assembly GCA_035637655.1 of Burkholderiales bacterium. Taxonomy (GTDB): domain Bacteria; phylum Pseudomonadota; class Gammaproteobacteria; order Burkholderiales; family SG8-39; genus VBDM01. The sequence continues at coordinate 58,095 of DASPWT010000112.1, forward strand.
CGAATCGAGACTGGGAGCCGCGCGCGCGGCCTCGAGCTGCGGTCTCAGCGCGGATTCCGCGGCGCCGAGATGGTCCAGGAATGCGGCGTCGAGCCTGACTAGGCCGTCGCGCCCGTAGAGTTCCGCGAAGGACAGGTCGTGAGCAAGCTTGAGCATCCCGCGCCTAGCGCTCCAGGAGCGGGAGCTTGTCCTTCACGTCCTTCCACTGGTCGGCGTCTTCGGGTCCGGGTTTGGCGTCCGTGATCACGGGCCAGATCTTGGCGAGCTCGGCGTTCAGCGCGGTGAATTTCTTCTGCTCCTCGGGCACGTCTTCCTCGGGCACGATCGCGTTCACCGGACACTCGGGGATGCAGACCGCGCAATCGATGCATTCGTCCGGGTCGATCACCAGCATGTTCGGCCCCTCGTGGAAGCAATCGACGGGGCAGACGTCGACGCAGTCGGTGTATTTGCACTTGATACAGCTTTCCATGACGACGTGGGTCATCGCGCAATCCTTTGCGTTGCAGGCCCGCCCGGAGGCGGCGCGAAAGGGAAAATTATAAGGCTTTCGTCACGCTGCTTGAAAGCGCGGACTGATGGTCATTGGTCATTTGCTTATATCCGGATCAAGGTTGCGATAGAATCCGTTTCCGCCGGCAGCGGCGGGGAACTTCAGCCGACCATTCCCGGTCTGTGCATGTGTTTTGGAGGGGCGCCGTGATCAAGGTGGAGAATCTCAGCAAGTCCTTCGGGTCGAAACGCGCAGTCGACGGCGTCTCCTTCGAGGTCGGCAAGGGCGAGGTGCTGGGATTCCTCGGACCCAACGGCGCGGGCAAGTCGACCACGATGCGCATGATCACCGGCTTCATTCCCCCGAGCGCGGGCGCGGTCTCGGTGTGCGGGCTCGACGTGCAGGAAAATCCGATCGAGGTGAAGCGCAGTATCGGCTATCTTCCGGAGGCAGCGCCTTCCTATACCGAAATGTCCGTGCTGTCGTTCCTCAAGTTCGCCGCCGAGATGCGCGGCCTGCGGGGCGAGGGACGGCGCAGCGCGATACGCCGCGTCGTCGAGCTGTGCCATCTGGAGAACGTGCTCGGGCAGACGATCGACACGCTTTCGAAGGGCTTCCGCCACCGCACCTGCCTGGCGCAGGCGCTGATCCACGATCCCGAGGTGCTGATCCTGGATGAGCCCACCGACGGGCTCGATCCAAACCAGAAGCACGAGGTGCGCACGCTGATACGCAAGATGGGCGAGAACAAGGCGATCATCTTCTCGACGCACATCCTCGAGGAGGTCGAGGCGGCCTGCACCCGGGCGATCATCATCGACCGCGGCCGCATCGTCGCCAACGGCACTCCCCAGGAGCTCAAGGCGCGCGCCGCCACGGGAAAGCTGGAAGATTTCTTCCGTTCGATCACGCGCTCGGACACTGCTGCAGAGGCGGCAGCATGAGTAGTCACTGGGCGGCAATCTGGACCATCGCAAAGCGCGAGCTTTCGGCGTACTTCGAGTCCCCGGTCGCCTACGTGTTCCTGGTGATCTTTCTTCTGCTTTCCGGATTCTTCACGTTTACCTTCGGCGGCTTTTTCGAGCGGGGCGAGGCCTCTCTCGCGGCGTTCTTCAACTGGCTGCCGTGGCTGTTCCTGTTTCTGGTGCCCGCCGCGGGGATGCGCCTGTGGTCCGAGGAGCGGCGGCTCGGGACGATCGAGCTTCTGCTGACGATGCCGGTGGCCGCCTGGCAGGCGATCATCGGCAAGTTTCTCGCCTCGTGGCTGTTTCTCATCGCCGCGCTGGCGCTCTCCTTCCCGATGGTCGTGACGGTCAACTGGCTGGGCGATCCTGATAACGGAGTGATCGCGAGCGGCTATGTCGGAGCGGCGCTGCTCGCCGGAGCCTACCTCGCGATCAGCTGCATGACCTCGGCCCTTACACGCAACCAGGTCATCGCCTTCATCCTCGCAGTGCTCCTGTGCCTGCTTCTTATCCTGGTCGGGTTTCCGCCTCTGACCGATCTGCTCGCGCGCTGGGCGAGCCCCTGGCTGGTGGAAGGGGTCGCGAAATTTTCCGTCCTCACCCATTACGACGGCTTCCAGAAGGGGGTGCTCGATTCGCGCGACCTGCTCTATTTTCTCTCGGTGACGGCCTACGCGCTGTTCGCGACCGGCGTCGTCATCCGCAACCACCGGACCGGCTGAAGCCGACCATGCACAGGAAGACCGAAACTCTGCTGTATTCGGCCGGCGGCCTCGTCGCCGCCCTGATCATCCTCGTCCTGCTCAACCTGGTACTGGGCGCGGCGAGGGGGCGCATCGATCTGACCCAGGGCAAGCTCTACACGCTCTCCGAGGGCACGCGCGCGGTTCTCGGCAAACTCGAGTCTCCGGTCAAGATCCGCCTGTACTTCAGCCAGAGCGAGATCCCTCTGCCCATCAAGGCGTACGGGCGAAGGGTCGAGGACCTGCTCGCGGAGTTCAGGCAGGCCGGCCGCGGCAAGGTCACGGTCGAGAAGCTCGATCCCCAGCCGGACTCCGATGCCGAGGACTCTGCAACCCTGGAAGGCGTCGAAGCCCAGGTCACGCCCTCGGGCGAGAAGTTCTACCTCGGCGCCTCGGTCAGCTACACGGACCAGAAGCTGGCCCTGCCGGCGCTTGCGCCCGATCGCGAGCCGCTGCTCGAATACGATCTGGTGCGCGCAATCGCGCGCGCCGTCGCACAAGCGAAGCCGGTGATCGGGGTGATGAGCGCGCTGCCGGTATTCGGCATGCCGCCGAGCCAGTTTACCGGAGGCCAGCCGCTGGAGCCGCAGGTGTTCATCGGCGAGCTCCGGCGCGACTACACCGTGAAGCGCGTCGGCCTGGATCCTGAAGAAATCGACGACGATATTAAGGTGCTGCTGGTGATCCATCCGCGCGGCATCGGCGAGCGGGCGCAGTACGCGCTCGACCAGTTCGTGCTGCGCGGCGGGAAGCTCATCGCTTTGCTCGATCCGAATGCCTATTTCGACCAGATGGGCCAAATGGGAGGCATGGGCGGAGGGGGCACGCCGTCCTCGCTCGACAGGCTGCTCAAGGCCTGGGGCCTGGGCTTCGACCCGGGGAAGGTCGTGCTCGACATGCGTTACCTCACGGGTGCGGGAGTGCGCACCCTGCCGACGCTGCTCTCGCTCAACGATAATGCTTTCGCTGCGGACGACATCACCACGGCACGGCTCGGGTCGCTGCTCATGCCCTTTGCAGGAGCGCTCACCGGCAAGCCCGTCGAAGGTCTGAGCGAAACGGTCCTGATCAGGAGTTCCGCGTATTCCCAGCTCGTCGATTCGTTCGCGGCCACGACGCAAGGCGAGGTGGCTATCCGGGGGTTCAAGCCTTCGGGCACCGAATATCCGCTTGCCGTTCGCCTCACGGGAAAGTTCAAGACCGCGTTCCCCGAAGGCCGGCCTACGCCTGAGGGCAAGGGCGACAAAAACGTGCCAAAAGCGCCTGAAAAGAAGGCGGCGAAGGCGTCCGACGCGAGCGCCGCGCAGCTCAAGGAATCGGCGGCCGACAATGCCGTCGTGCTCGTCGGGGACAGCGATTTCATCAACGACGGCGCGGCGGTGCAGATCCAGGAGATTTTCGGGCAGCGGATCGTGATCCCGCGCAACGGCAACCTCGCTTTTGCCCAGGCGCTGGTGGACCAGTTCGCAGGCGACCCCGCGCTCATCAAGCTGCGCAGCCGCGCGAGCGCCGCGCGCCCGTTCACCGTGATCCGCGACATGGAGGCGAGGGCGCAGCAGGCTTATCTCGGCAAGATCAAGGAGCTGGAGGACAACCTCGGTCAGACCCAGGAAAAGCTGAACGCGCTGCAAAAGGGCAGGGGGCAGGGCGCGGGGGCGATTCTCTCGGCCGAGCAGCAGACCGAGCTCGAGAACTTCCGCAGGAAAGCCGCGGAGACGCGCCTGGCGCTGAAAGAGGTCCGCCGCGAGCTGCGCGCCGACAGCGAAGCGCTCCAGTTCTGGACCAAGGTGGCGAACATCGCGCTGATGCCCCTGCTCGTGGCGCTCGCCGGCATCGTGCTCGCGATCCTGCGCCGCCGCAGGACGCCCGCCCTGTGAACCGCAGGCAATTCCTCATCGCGCTCGCGGTGCTCGCGGTCCTCGCCGCGGCGGGCGCCGCCGTCATCCTGTCCGACCGCTCGGCCTGGACGGCGGCGGATTCGCGCGCCGGGCAGAAGGCGATTCCCGGCCTGCGCTTGAGCGAGGTCGCCGAGATTGCGATCCGGGACTCGCCGGGCGAGCTGCACCTTGTTCGCGGCGAGACCGGCTGGAGCGTGCGCGAGCGTGCCGGATTCGCGGCCGACACGGATCGCGTTGCCGCGCTTTTGGTCAAGCTCGCCGAATTGAAGGTCGTGCAGAGCGAGCCCCTGCCCGAGAGCCAGCGCGCCCGCCTCGAGCTCCTCGAACCGAAGGACAAGGCGGCGGGCGCGGGGACGCTGATCGAGCTGAAGGACGCCAAGGGCGGCTCGCTCGGGCGGCTGCTTCTCGGAAAGAAAATCGTGAAGAACCCGCCGGTCGCTGCGCTTTCGCGCGGCGAGACCGAGGCGACGGGCCGTTACCTGACTGAAAGCGGCGATGCCGGCACGCTGCTCGCCGTCGGGGAGCCGCTGACGGAAGTCGAATCCAAGCCCGAACAGTGGCTCGTCAAGGATCTCTTCCGGGCCGATGGCGTGAAGTCGATTTCGTCTTCGAAGGACGGAAGGCCGCGCTGGAGCGTGACGCGCGGGACCGAGTCCGCCGACTGGAAGTTCGCCGGCTCGAAGGAAAAGCCCGATCTGCAGAAGGCGACCGACCTTGCGAGCTCGCTCGGCTGGGTGAACCTCGTCGATGTGGTCGCCGATCCTGGCAAGGCCGACACCGGGCTCGATCACGCGATCGTCATCAAGGCCGATACGTTCGACGGCTTGAGCTATACGCTGAAAGTCGGCAAGCGGGTCGGAGACAATTACTACGTCGGCATCGCGGTTGGAGGCGAGCCGCGTAAAGCGCGAACTCGGGCCAAAGGCGAAAAAGCCGAGGACAAGGCGAAAAAGGATACGGAATTCGACGAATACCGCAAGAAGCTCCTCGAGAAATTCGAGCGGGAGAAAAAATTCGAGCGCTGGACTTATCTCGTCGCAAAGAACGGGCTGGATCCGCTCTTACGCGACCGGCCGGGGCTCATGCCGGAGAAGAAGAAACCGGCGAAGAAAGGCTAAGGGAAACTCTATGCAGCTCAAAGGCAGCACATTCATCGTCACCGGCGGCGCCTCGGGTCTCGGCGAAGGCACGGTCAAAATGCTCGCCGAAGCCGGTGCAAACGTCGTCATCGCCGACCTTCAGGCCGACAAGGGCGAGGCGCTCGCGAAGCAGCTAGGGGCAAAGGCGCGCTTTGTCAGATGCGACGTCACCTCGGAGACCGATGGGCAGGCCGCAGTGGACGGAGCGCTCAGGAATTTCGGCGCCCTGCAAGGCCTGGTGAATTGCGCCGGCATCGCCATCGCCGAGCGCACGGTGAAGAAGGACGGGCCGCATTCGCTCGCCTCGTTCACGCGCGTCATCAGCATCAACCTCATCGGCACCTTCAACATGATCCGGCTCGCCGCGGTCGCGATGGCGAAGGGGCAGCCGAACGCCGTGGGCGAGCGCGGTGTGATCGTCAATACGGCTTCGGTGGCGGCCTACGACGGGCAGATCGGACAGGCGGCCTACTCGGCGTCGAAAGGCGGCGTGGTCGGCATGACGCTCCCGATCGCGCGCGACCTTTCGCGCGACGGCATCCGCGTGTGCACCATCGCCCCGGGCATTTTCGAGACGCCGATGCTGCTCGGCATGCCGAAGGACGTGCAGGAGGCGCTCGCCAAGCAGGTGCCGTTTCCGCCGCGCCTGGGCAAGCCGGCGGATTACGCCCAACTCGTTCGGCACATCGTCGAGAACGAGATGCTGAACGGCGAGGTGATCCGGCTCGACGGAGCCATCCGCATGGCACCGAAGTGACGCGCCGGCCTGTTAGGCTCGACTGCTATTGCGGTAGAGGTAAGCCACGACCGTTCCGAGAATCAGAAGCAGCACCCCGTCGAACACGATCTGCTTGACCACGTGCATGCCCGGCATGGGTTGCACGACGTAGTAGATCGTGTACCCCGGCACCACCGTAAGCAGCGCGATGACACAGCCGTAGCGGATTCCCTGACCGAGCCACGGCTTCGCTTCGACGCCGCGCGAGTAGATCCACACGAACGCGCCGGACATGAGGACGTGCGCGAGGATCATGAGGGGGAAGTATTGCCGGGCGTCGGCTTCCGGGCGAAACAGGTTGGGGAGTTTTACGTAGTCGGGGTGGAGCAGCACGCCATGCACGACGAAACTACCGCCCATCCAGACGACAAAGATGGCCAGCCAAGCAAGCGCGAATTTCTTGTTCATGCGAATCCTCCTTTGAAGAGACGGTTAGTCGGCCTTGATTTCCGCTTCACGCACGACTTTGGCGTACCGGGCCGATTCGGACTGCAATAATGCGCTGAATTGTTCCGGCGTGCCCGGGGCAGGGGACATTCCGTGAGTCTTGAGCTTTTCCTGTATCTCAGCGTTGCGCAGCGCGCGCCCCAGCTCGGCGTTCAGGCGCGCGATCGCGGAGGGCGGCGTCGCGGCTGGCACGACGAGGCCACTCCAGTTCGTCGATTCGATCTCGGGATATCCGGCCTCGCGCATCGTCGGCACATCGAGCAGCAGCTCGGCGCGCTCGGGCGTGGTGACCGCGAGCGAACGGATCTTTCCGTTCTTTGCGAACGGCGCGATTTCATTCACATTGCCCACGACCATGGGTATATGGCCTCCGGCTGCGGCAGTCATTGCGGGGGCCCCGCCCTGGAACGGCGCGTGCACGATGTCGATGTTCACGGCAAGCCTGAACATCTCGCCGATAATGTGGTGAGTCGTGCCCGCACCGGGCGTCCCGTAGGCGATTTCGCCCGGCTTCGAGCGCGCGAGCGCGATCAGCTCCTGAAGAGATTTCGCCGGTACCGAAGGGTTGACGGCGAACACCATCGGCACGGAGATCGTCTGACCCACGGGTTTGAAGTCTTTCAGGGGATCGTACTTGAGTCCCCGCTTGACCGCCGGATTGATGATGAAGCTCGGAAACACCACCAGCAGCGTGTGGCCGTCGCCTGCGGCGCGCGCGGCGAGCTCGTACCCGATCACCGCACCTGCGCCCGGGCGATTCTCCGCGATCACCGCCTGCCCCAGGCCCTTCGCCATGTGTTCCCCGAGGAGCCGGCTCGTGACGTCGGCCGCCCCGCCCGGCGGGAAGGGCACGATGATGCGGAGAGGCTTGGAGGGGAAGGGTTGAGCGTAAACAATGTTTGCGAGTGATGCAGCGGAGACGAGCAGTGCTACTGTGATGCGCCTAACCATTGAGAGCCAATGGTCCGAGAAAATCGCAAGTGCGCACGCGGTGGCGGCCCACATCACGAGATCAGCGATACGCAAGCTACTCGGACACACGTACGGAATCTATTA